>JAJRUJ010000015.1 GCA_024277855.1 Candidatus Zixiibacteriota bacterium | reverse complement strand
GACCTCCTGCTTGTAAGGCAGGCGCTCTAAACCAACTGAGCTAACCGCCCGATATCGGATCGGTCCGAGTCAGGTCCTGGCGCCGTCCTCCTCTTTGCCTCCCATTAGGATAGCCACCGGAATTACCACACAATATCCGACAACCAGCAAGATCGGGGCGAATACCGTGTCGCCCGAAGCCAGAAAAATAAATCCGGCCACAATCACCACCAAGCCAATAATAAAGGCCAAATAATTTTTCCTGCCAAAAGGCAGGATCGCGGCCTCTTTGGCTGTCGGCTGCGTCTTTTTGGTCGGCTTCGCCATAACCCCCCCAATTAATCGGTCGCTCCGCAAAAATCAAGCGAATTCATCCTTTATATCGGCACTTTATCGCGGCGGAAATAGTATACGGTTAAACGGGGTTTCTGTTTATCCGCCTTTTTACTTTACACCCCGAGGCAGAATGACGACTTTCTTTTTGACACAAATCGGTTGTGATTATGGTGATTCCCCGCGTCGACAAAACCGTTCGTAACCTTAAGCGCTACCGGCAGATCGTCGGGGTGCTCGTCAAGTACGGGTTCGGCCATATCCTGGATCGAATAGATCTGCGTTCCCGCTTGCACCTGGGGCACAAGCCCGTCGAGCCGGCCACGGATTCGGTTGCGAAACTCACTGTCGAGGTCCGGATCCGTCGGGTGATGGAAGAACTCGGTCCGACATTCGTCAAGCTCGGACAGGTACTTTCAACCCGGCCGTTTTTAATTCCTTACAATCTGCTGGTTGAATTGACCAGACTGCAGGACAATGTCGAGCCGTTCGCCTTCGATCAGGTCCGGGAGGTAATCGAAAGCGAACTTGGTGGAACGATCGAAGAATTGTATGACGATTTCGATCCAATTCCAATTGCCTCCGCCTCGCTGGCGCAGGTACACTGTGCTAAAACGAAAGACGGCCGGAAAGTCGCAGTCAAAGTCCAGCGTCCGGGAATCAAGCCAATCATTGACGCCGACATGGATATTCTGCGTGACCTGGCCCGTCTGCTCGATCGTTACGTTCCCGAGCTGCAGCAATTCGATCCGGTCGGGCTGGTGAGTGAACTGGCAAAGACGACAAGGCGGGAGCTGGATTTCCGCTCTGAAGCGCGTCATTTGGAAATTTTCGGTGAGGATTTTGCCGACGATCAGTCGGTCAAAGTTCCTGAATTATTTGCCGATCTTTCCGGCGCCAAGGTGCTGACCGCCGAATTCATCGACGGGATCAAAATCTCCGAGCGGGACCGGCTGCTTGCAGCCGGTTTCGACTTGCCCGCCATCGTCCGCAAAGGCGGGGAGTCGGTTTTTAAACAAATTTTCGAGAATGGTTTTTTCCATGCCGACCCGCATCCGGGGAATCTCTTTATCACCCCCGAGGGCAAAATCGCCGCGGTCGACTATGGCATGGTCGGCCGGCTGTCCGGACGGGCGGTCGATGAGCTTGGCAACCTGCTGGTTGCTGCGTTTGCCGGCGATACGGTGACCATTGGCCGCGAATTGCTCAATATGGATCTGATCGACGATCGGGTCAATTTGCGGACATTCGAAGCCGATCTGACCGACCTGTTCTATCGGTACCGACGGTTACCACTTAGTCGGGTGAATATGCGGGCGATCATTACCGATGTTTTCACCGTCGTCAGTGAGTACAAAATCCGCCTGCCGTCGGATTTCATGATGCTGGCCAAGACCTTGGTGACCTATGAAGAAGTCGCCCGGGCGCTCGACCCGGATTATGATATGGTCGAGGCCCTCGCGCCTTATGTCAAGCAACTGACCAAAGCGCGTTTCGATCCGGGCCGGGTGGCGAAAAGTATTTCACGCGGGATCGGCGACATTCGCGAAATCATCAATGTTCTCCCCTTTGAACTCCGTCGGATTGTGCGGAAACTTCGACGCGGCGATTTGATTGTTCCGCTCGAACATCGCGGCCTTGAGGCGTTGATTAATGAAATCGATCGATCGTCCAATCGCCTCTCGTTTGCTTTGATTATTGCCGCGTTGATCGTCGGCTCATCGCTGCTGGTGCGGGCCGAAGTTGGGGTGAAGGTATTTGATATTCCGCTGGTCGGCTTGCTCGGCTTTCTTTTTGCCGGGGTGTTAGGGATTTGGCTGGTGATCGGAATCTTGCGCTCCAAGCGGTTGTAAGTCATTTACGATGATGATGGATCCGCGATTCCTGCAAGAAAACACTGGACGGCTGTACTGAATACTGTAACATTATGTGAGGTCGGAAGGTTCTTTGCTGTTACCGGCGGTGTTTTGGCTGTGTAATCGCGGAGACTCGGGGAAAACAATACCACCTGGCGAGGGTTTGATTTGGTTTATGCTGTTCTCATCCTCATTGCGCTGGCCATCCGGGGTATTGGCGATTTCCGTCCAACCCAATATATCCTGGCCGAGGCGATTGTTTTTGGCTGGCTCTGGTTGCGGCAAAAAAATTGGTTTGACGATTATCCCCTGCTCAACCGTCTCCTGATCTGGATTGCCGGCGCGGTGGCCGTGGGTTTTTACCTCCGGGCCGATGTCCCGATTAAACTCGCCATCCTGTTTGGCACGATAATTCTGGTCCGGCGCGGCAATGATGCCCGTCGTCAAAAATCGGACTGGATCCTGCCCGCACTGGCAGTCTATTCGATCACGTGGATGGTGCTTTGTTCCTGGCCGGTGACCTATAATTTCCTGCGTAAGTTTTCGTTTTGGTATTCCGGTCTTTTTTCCGCCCTGTCCCCGGCCGGGCTGCAACTTGGCCCGACCGCCGCCGGCTGGGGAATCATCCTCGCCGGGGTTGTCTTTGTTCTCGTCCTTCATTTTTACAGCTCTCGCGCCCGCTGGGGCAACACGCTGGCCGGTGTGGCTTTTGTGCTGCTGGGCCAGCCGATCTTTTGGGCGCTGGCCTACCCGATGATCGCCGGAATTGCCGGTTGGATTTCGGTGACCATGGCCGCATTTATCCATCTTTCGGTATTTTACCTGCTCTGGGTTGTGGTCGTTATGTTCGTGATGACGCGGGTTCATCGGCCGGATAGAGACTCCGGTGTCTCTCGACGCCTTCAGCCGGGCTGGCTCTGGCCCGCCTTGGGTGCGCTTACCGTACTTGCCGTGCTTTTTGCCGGACCGTTTAGTTCGTCGGGGGGAGAACACAAGCGCATCCTTATCCTCAACGCGGACAAACTAGACACGATGACCCCGAATTTTACCCGTTTCGGCGATCGCAGCGGTGGGATGTTCGGGATGTTGCCGCAATTCTGCGAGGGGCTGGGTTATGACATTCGCCGCGCGAATGTCACCCCGGAAATTTTCGATTCGATCGACGTCATCATTTTTGCCAACCTGATCGATTCGCTCCCTCGCTGGCAGCGCGATTCGGTTCTCTCTTTTGTCCGGCAGGGTGGGGGATTGCTCGCGCTGGCCGACCACACCGGGTATACGGCAATCCGCGGCCCGACCAATGACATTACTGAACCAATGGGTTTGAGCTTGAATTTCGATACCGCCGTTCCGCTCAGACGGTCCTGGGTGGGGGAAATGCAGTTTCATCCCTCACGCATCACTCAGTCGGTAACGCGCCACAGTGATATCGAGGTCTGGCTGGGCGCATCGGTCGAACCCTCCCCGGGAGCGATGCCCCTGGTTGTCGGTACGCATGCTTTTTCCGATCCCGGCAATGTCGCCAACAAAGAGCGCTCGTATCTGGGTAATCTGGAATATGACGCAGGTGAACCGCTGGGCGATGTTGTAATTGTCGGGGCCGCATATTATGGCGCCGGACGAGCCGTCCTGATTGGCGACACCTCACCGTTTCAGAACGGCGCCCTGGTCAAGAGCCATCGCTTCGCCGCGCGTACCCTGGCCTGGCTGGCCGGGGGAGGGAACGCCGGCTGGGATAATCTCCGCCTGTGGGGATTTCCCCTCGTTTTGATCATTGCCGGATTGTTGGTTTTCCTTTTTGGTAAACAACCTATTCGGGGTGCTTGGTTATTGGTGCTGCTCCCGGTTGTTTCCGTCTCACTCTGGAATCTGACCCCGGCCGGCGAACCCGATAGCTGGAATGATGAATTGTTCCGGCTGGCCTATATTGATGCTTCCCATGGCGAAGTGTATGACCTGATGGGCTGGGAGAAATATTCGATCGGCGGATTGGAGTTCAACCTGATGCGCAACGGCTACCAACCGGAGTTACGGCGTGATTGGCAGCCGGGGTGGCTGAAAAAAGCCGATCTGGTCATTATCGCTCGACCGACCCAGCCGATCACCCGGCCGGAGATCGACGATTTGGTCGCCTATATCGAACAGGGGGGGTGGGTCCTGGTTGCGGCCGGATTTGAAGAGCACGCGGCGGTCGAAAAACTACTTGCCGAATTTGACCTGAAAATCGAAAACATTCCACTGGGCCGCGCCGAAGGCCGCGGGCTGGGTCAGAAAGTAATCTTCGCCCGCGCGTACCCGATCACCAGTACCAACGACAACACGCGTACCCTCTGTGAGGCCTCCCGGATGCCGCTGGTTAGTGCGACACGCCGGGGAAAGGGCGGGTTGATTGTTATCGGCGATCCGGTGTTTTTGTTCAACAGCAATCTGGAAAACCGGGGGGATGACTATATCATCGAGAATATCCGGTTCTTCCGCGAACTGATGCGGGCGACCAGCGGAACGACTGCCGCCGCCGGAGGGGGCACACCATGATCCTGTCGTTGGGGATATGTCTGCTGGCGGTGGGGTGGCTGTTTGTCGAGCCGTCGCGCTTCCCCGATCATTCGGTGTATTACTATTGCATCGTTTTTGCCTTTGCGGCGCTGTTGGTCGGCAAACAGCGCGCCACGGCGATCATTCCCCGGGGCTGGTTTTCTCTCCCGGCGGCCATCGCCTTGATCTTGTTTTATTATTTTTGGGGCAACCTTACCGGAATCGGCGCGCTGATTTTAGCCCTCGGGATTATTCTCGGCTCGGTCTTAAACTTTAATCGGCTTTTCAAGCGTATTTCCGATGCGCTGGTCAGTCTGGGAGCAGTCCTGGTGTTGCAGTTGGCCGGCTCGTATCTTTATTACTTTGTCCTCGGGCCGCGGGCGCACAGCATTCAGCCGGCCGCCGATATCCTGCAGGCGATGTTCAGTCTTTTTGGGATCGAAAGCGGGGTCACCACCGCCGGCCTCCAACTGATTACTCCCGATCTGCTTTATCAGGTTGTGCCCTCTCTGAACAACATGGGGCTATATTTCTTCTGGCAGGTTTTTATCGGGATTATTGCGCTCATTGTCCTCGGCCGCATGCGTATCGGCGCCTGGTGGCGGGCAGCCATCGCCATATTTGGTTACATGCTTTTGCGTTATGCCGGGCTGCTTTCCTATGACATTTCGCGGGGCATCCAGGGTACTTTCTGGTGGCCGTCGATTACCGCCTGGACTTCGGTGTGGGTTTTCCTCTTGCTCGGGGGACGCGCGTTTTCACCGCGTCCAAAACCCGACGGCGCGAATTGGCCGCCGGGCTTGCCGAAACTCACCTGGCGGCGGGGTGGTCTTATTGTCGCGGGCACGGTGGTCGCTGTCTTTTGCTGGACGATGATGCAGGCCTATGTCGATGCCGGTGTGAAAAAAGACGGCCGGTTGTTGATTGATGAATACCATTCTGAATGGGAGTGGACCGACAAAGTCTTCGATACGGTATGGTATGGTCAGGAGTCGACCTACAATTTCTACACCGGCGCGGAATTCCTGGATAAGTATTATGAGATGGACCGGGGGTATCAAAAATTTACGCCGGAATACCTGGCCCAATATGCCGTGGTCTGCCTCAAAGTCCCGACGATGCCCTACGAACCCGATGAGATTAAGGCCATTCACGACTATGTCGAAAATGGGGGTGGGCTGATCCTGATCGGCGACCACACGAATGTTTTTGGCAGCGCGACTTTTCTCAACCAGATCAGTAAGGAATTCGGAGTGCGGTACGTGCCCGATATCGGCTACGAGATCGTCACCGGCGATTTGAATCTATATCAGATGCCCCGGACACTCAAACATACCGTTGTACAGAATATGCCCTTTTTCCTCTGGGGCGGGCAGTGTACTCTCCGTGGCGACTGGGGTGTGCGCGGGGTGATGGTTGACCTCAATCTCAAGACGCTCCCGGCCGATTATTCCGAGCGCAATTTTTTCCCCGAGCGGATTAACCACACCGGGTATCGCTACGGCCCGTTTTTTACCGTGGCCAGTGCGACTTACGGCAAGGGCCGAATCATCTGTTTTACCGACAGTACGTTAATCTCGAATTTCTTTATCTTGATCCCCGGGCGGCCGGAGTTGATGCTTGGGCTGGTCGAATTTGCCAACCGCATGGAGCGTTTTCCCGGTTGGCGGGTGTTGATGTTCCTCCTCGGTGGTCTGGGACTGCTCTGCGCCGGTTTGGCCGGCCGCCGATACGGGGCCCAGTCATTTGTCTGGATGTTGGTAATCGGCTTGATCACTTTCCAGCTCTCCGCAAAATATATCGAGGGCCTTAACCGCGAAAACTATCCGCTCCCCGAGCCGATTCGGCCCTACAAGCAATTGGTTATCGACGGCGAATATTCCAGATTCTTCATTCCCGAAAAGCGGCTGGCCAATAATCAGGACAAGGATTTCCATACGTTTTATGTCTGGACCCAGCGCGTCGATGTCTATCCCCGCAAATATGATTCATTCGACAAGTGTCTGGACGAGGCCGAAAAAATGGGTGCGTTGATGATTATCGACCCGGCGCAGATCCCGAACCCGGAACAGATCGAACGCCTCAAGGCCTATGTTAAGGGCGGGGGAACGTTGGTCGTGATGGACGATCCCGAAAACGGCATAACGCCGACCAATACACTGCTTAACGTTTTCTCGCTCGAATTGGATTTTAACAACCGGATTAAGCTCACCTCCGGTCCGGCGGTCCGCTCACCGGCCGCGCCGATCTGGCGTGATGCGGCGCCGGTCAAAGGTGGTGTGCCTCTGCTCCGCGCCCCCGACGGTACGCCGGTGGTCGCCCAGGTCGAATATGGTCAGGGGCGGGTTATTGCTTTCGGCAACTCGCGCTGTTTTGAGCGCAAGACTTTGGGGTATACGGCGATGATCCCGAATGCTCAGCAGAATGCCATGAGCCGTTTTGTCTATCAACTGATGGACTGGATTTTTAATCCGGCTGCAGTCGGGGTTGACCAATCGCAGCCGGACGATCTCCAAAACTCCGGCAAATAGACTGTGCCGGTATATTCGTAAAGTAGGGTGCGGGGGAGAAAACGCGGAGTCGGGATGACTGTCGGGGTCATTCATTCCCCATAAATAAGAGATTGCGGCTGAAAGTATGAGGCCGCCAAAACAGGGGATGATATCATGACGACAAACTCAAATGCAGGGTCACCACCAGTCAACGGCCTGTTATTGCTGGCGCTGGGTTTATTGATCGGGGTCATTAGCGGGTATGCGTATGCCCAGCGCAATGTCACCGCCCAACCGATCAACCTGCCGACCGCAAGCACAAACACCAGTTGTCCGTTCGATCTCGACCACGCCGACGAAGCCATCATCAGCGGGATCATCTGCCCGTCAGCAACATGCAGTGGCGCTCTCGCTACTTGCCACTGCGATACCGCCCACCAGATCAAAAAGTACATCAAGCAGGCATTGGCCGACGGAAGGCCACCGACCGAAGTGCTTGATGAGGCGAAAACACTATACTCGTTTTAACGGAATTAATCGGCGGGATATACTCCGGAGAATACCAGACGACCCGCGTCGTCTCGGTTGGGTATGGTCGTGACGGCCTATTCATTGGCCGGGATATGTTCAGTGACCCTGGTCTTTTGACTACGGATTTATCAGTCCGGTGATACTCTTGGCCGATTGGCTGGCGTGAGCCAGCACGGCTACCGTTGAGTTTTGCAACATGAGATTACGAGTCAACTGGGCCGTTTCCCGTGCCTGGTCAACATCACGGACGGTCGATTCGGCGGCGGTCATATTTTGCAGGGTTACCGCCAGGGTATTTCGCGTCGATTCCAGGTCTTCAGAAACTTTGCTCCCGATTTTGCCTTGAATTTCACTGAGTTGGGCAAGCGCCCCATCTATTTTTTTCAGCGCGGCCTCGGCATTGTCCGGCGAAGAGAGGTCGATATTCTCCAGGGTATTGATTGCGGCCACCGATGA
Source organism: Candidatus Zixiibacteriota bacterium (assembly GCA_024277855.1). GTDB lineage: Bacteria > Zixibacteria > MSB-5A5 > WJJR01 > JAJRUJ01 > JAJRUJ01. The sequence goes on along the minus strand of JAJRUJ010000015.1, from coordinate 38,545 downwards.
TTTGCCGCCATCCAGCAGGGGTTGCAGGCCGAAACTGGACTGTTTGATCCCCCGGTTATGGGTGGAGACCAGATTTTGCGCCGCGGTGTTGTAGGCCTCGGCTGAGGCACTGTCATTGGTTCCCTCATTGAGCGCGCCAACCGCCAGCGAGCGGAGTTGAATCAATGAATCCTGTAATTGGGTCACCGCCCGGCCCGCGGTCTGATATTTATTGATCGAGATGTCGGTATTGGCGATTTGTTGTTGGAGAGACCCAATCTGCGCGCGCATCTGTTCGGAGGCCGCCAAACCGGCGGGATCGTCGGCCGCGGAATTGATTTGCAGTCCCGAAGACAACTTGGAGATATTTTGGGAAATTCCGAGTTGCTGTTGATCAAGATTTCGCGCTCCATCCGCCGCGCCTGTATTCACTCCTGATATAATCACCGCCATCCTCCTTGTTAGATGCAATATCTCGGCCACCTAAATCGCAAGTATCGAGCCGAGGGGATGATAAATCCGGATATTGCTATCACGATGACGGCAAGTGATTTGGGGGGCAGATTTCATTGTGTTACTATCCATTTGCTTAATAATCCCGGGAAATGATGGGATTGTTCCGCCAATCACTCCTCAGTGTCCCATTTTTGCGGGGTCGGTTTTTATCTTTCGGGCTTCTACAGCACAATCGTATAATGTACGGAACCCTGTGCGTTCTTGCGGGTTAGAGAGATAATCCAACTTGACGGCGGGTTTTCCGTTATATATAGGGGCAAAAATTGTGTAGACAGGGGCAAAGATGAACGGATTCAAAACAACACTGCTGTTGACGACGCTGATGGTTCTCCTGATGGGCGTGGGACAATTGATCGGCGGACGCAATGGTCTGTATATCGGCTTGGTTTTCGGAATTGTAATGAATGGCTTCTCCTATTGGTTTTCCGACAAAATCGTGTTGAAGATGTATCGTGCGCGGGAAATCGAAGAGGCGGACAATCCCCGGTTTTACCGCATTGTCCGCGCGGAAAGTCAACTGGCCGATTTGCCGATGCCGCGTGTCTATATTGTCCCGTCCAATGCGCCAAATGCCTTTGCTACCGGCCGCAATCCAAAACATGCCGCCGTCGCGGCCACTCAGGGGATACTCGGTTTGCTTTCCGATGACGAACTCGAGGGCGTCGTCGGCCACGAATTGGCGCATGTAAAAAATCGCGATATCCTGACGCAGACCATTGCCGCGACCATTGCCGGTGCGATTTCGATGTTGGCGATGATTGCGCGTTGGGGGGCGATCTTTGGCGGGTATGGTGGTCGCAATGATAATCGCGGCGGCGGCCTTGGTTTGCTTATAACGGCGATAGTGGCGCCGCTGGCGGCGATGTTTATCCAGATGGCGATTTCGCGGACGCGAGAATTTGCCGCCGATAGAAAGGGTGCCGATATTTCGGGCAAACCACTTGCGTTGGCCAGCGCCCTGCGTAAGCTACACAACGGATTGGCCCGACACCCATTGCCGGCCAGCACCAGCACTGCACACATGTTTATCGTCAGTCCGCTCTCCGGCAAGGGGATGGCAAATTTGTTTTCTACCCATCCGCCGGTCGAGGAACGTATTGCCCGGCTCGAAAAAATGGCGTATTCTTGAGCCAGGTTGAGGCCGCCAACCGGCGGCCGCCCCAACAATGGATACCGACGAACCACAATCGGCCGACGACGCCGATCGATTATCCCGCTTCAGCGATCAAACGCCACAGGGAGTAATCCGCTGTCGGCAGGGTGAATTACGTCGTCGGTCCTCGTCACGGAAAGGCAGATCGTGACCGGGATTGTCGATGAAATCGCGATTATTCTGTTTTTAATTGTGCTGAATGGGTTTTTCGCCGGCTCGGAGGCGGCGTTGCTCGCGGTTCGTCCGAGCCGGATAAAGGAGTTGGTCAAGCGGGGCCGTCCGGGTGCGCGGACGCTTGAACAATTCAAAAAAAGCCCCGAGGGTTTTCTCTCGACTGTGCAGGTGGGAGTCACGCTGGTCGGTACGCTGGCCTCGGTCGTCTCGGGTGCCCATGTCGTGGCCTTTTTAATCCCCTGGCTGGAATCGTTGCCCTGGCCGTTTGTCCGCGATGCCGCCGAACCGCTGGCGATTGCCTTGGTCGTCATTGCGGTCTCATTTCTTTCGCTGATTATCGGCGAACTGGTGCCCAAATACTATGCGTTGTCCCGGCCGGGAACAGTGGCCCTGCGTGCCGCGCGGCCGGTGCGGATCATCTCAATTGTCGCCTTTCCCATTGTTAAAATACTTACCTCTACCAGCACGCTGATTGCCCGGATCCTCGGTGTCCGGCGCGGGGAAATTTCCAGCTCGACGGTCACCGATGAGGAATTGAAGTTGATGGCTCTCGAGGGGAGCCGAAACGGGAACATCGATCAGACCGAACGGCGGCTGGTGCAGGCCGCGCTGGGTTTTACCCACATCATCTCGCGAAACATCATGACCCCGCGTACCGAAATGACGACCATCGATATTAACTGGGACGTGTCGCGCAGTCTGCAAATCATCACCGATAACGGCTACTCCCGTTACCCGGTCTATCGCGGCGACCAGGATAAGATCATCGGGATTCTCTATACCAAGGATGTGATCAAACACCTGGCGGCAGGACGGCTGAGAAAATTCGACGACCTGCTGCGCGAACCGTATTTCGTTCCCGACTCAATGCCGATCGGCATGCTGTTGGCCAAATTTCAGAGCAAACGCACGCATATCGCCGTCGTGCTCGATGAGTTCGGCGGAACCGCCGGGATTATCACTCTTGAGGATATTCTCGAAGAACTTGTTGGTGAAATCCGCGATGAGCACGATGAGGAAACACGGGATTTTGTCCGGCGCAGTCAGGACCGGGCAATTGTCGCCGGTGTCTTGAGCGTTGAGGATTTTAACGACTATTTCGAAGCCGAGTTGCCGACCAACGGCGCGGGCACGGTCGGCGGGCTGATCACCGATGAATTGAATCGCATTCCCCGGGCCGGGGATCAGGCAACATTTGGCCCGATCACCCTGCGGGTTCTCCGCGCCGACTCCCGCCGAGTTCTCTCCATTGACGCGATACGCGAAGCTCCCGATCAGGAAGTATGATCATTGTTGTGACTGAATTTTATTCCGAGTGACTTTGCTTCGATTCCAGTAATTGCAGGCACATCTCAATACGTTTCGTATAAATATCACAGCTAACAATAAGTGGTCGATATGATTGCGACACCTGTTGTTTGAAGGGCCATAATGTGTAACCTTGTTGTTTAAAGGTCTGCAATGGTGGCAAATACGATACGATGGTCCGCCCGAGGGCTCGCGGTTCTGATCATACTTTTCTTCGCGATGTTTATTCTGGCACATCTCGTGGGTGACAAAAAATCCGACTCGGATGGTTTTACACCTGATGAAACACTAATGTTTGCCGCAGTGGCGATGATGCTTCTCGGCCTGATCGGCGCCTGGAAATGGGAGTTGATCGGGGGACTGGTAACCGTCGCCGGGTATCTGTTATTCGCAGAAGTCGAGGGTAAACTTATCCTGCCCTGGCCATTTCTTCTATGTTTGATCAACGGATTACTCTTTCTGGTTAGTTGGGTATTTCACCGAAAGCAAAAACCACTTTCACCGGTGTGATACATACGGTTGTCATCGTCCTGGGACAATCGCCCATAAAAAAACGCCCCCATCCGGGAGCGTTTTAAGTGAATCGGGGGGACCCCATAAAAAATTTTATTTGCGACCGGGTAGCGGACGAGTCTCCGTCCCGTCGGGATTGACCGTCCAGTGCGTGCCGGCGCTGAGCAAGTCCTGAAGCTTGCCCCGCCCTTTCTTTTTAATTTCAGAATCGATCTGCTCTTGCATCAGTTGGCCGTGGGTTGGTTTGTTTACATAGCGAAACACCCCGACCGCCACCGGCCGTTCCGGGTAGGATAACCGCGAGAGCATATAGGCCAACACCGGGTCTTCTCGTGTCTCATCATGAATCAGGACTTTGTCCCTGTCGGCAGCGGATTTTACCTCGATGATTTTTAGTTCCAGCCCTTCGAGGACCAGGCCCTTGTCCTTTTCCTTACCAAAGAGAATCGGTTTACCGTGTTCGAGATATATCATCCGTTCGTCACGGACTTTCCGACCGGTGAAATTGGAAAAGGCATTGTCGTTAAAAATATTGCAGTTCTGATAGACCTCGACAAATGACGAACCGCGATGTGTTGCCGCCCGTTTTAATGTTTCGGCCAGGTGTTTCGGTTCGTTGGCGAGCGTGCGGGCGACAAATGTCGCCTCCGAAGAGAGGGCAAACGAGACCGGATCAATCGGATGCTCGATTGTTCCGGTCGGACTGGATTTGGTCAGCTTGCCGAATTCGGACGTTGGCGAGGCCTGCCCCTTGGTCAGGCCGTAGATCCGGTTATTGAACAGGATGATATTCATGTCCATGTTTCGGCGCAATGAGTGCAGCATGTGGTTGCCGCCGATACTCAAACCGTCACCGTCACCGGTGATCACCCAGACCGAAAGATCGGGGCGAGCCGAACGCAGTCCGGTTGCCACCGCCGGTGCGCGGCCGTGAATCGTGTGGAACCCGTACGTATCCATATAATACGGGAAACGGCTCGAACAGCCGATCCCGGAGAAAAAGACGATATTCTCCTTGGGGATGCCCAACTCGGGGAGAATTTTCTGCATCTGGGCGAGAATACTGTAGTCGCCACAGCCCGGACACCAGCGCACCTCGATTTCCGATTGGAAATCTTTGCGCGTCAGTTTCGCCGGTGTTCCTGTTGTTGCTTGATCTGCCATCGGTCTATGCCCTCAATAACTCTTCAATTTTCTCCTGGATTTCCCGGACTTTAAACGGTTTGCCCTGGATTTTATTGAAACCGATAAACTCGCGGTTAAATTGCCCGCGCAATATCAGCAGTAACTGGCCGAGATTGAGTTCCGGTACGAGCACTTGCTTGAACCGATAGAGTACATCGCCGAGATTTTTGGGGAAGGGATTCAGGTAGCGCAGGTGCGCGCTGGAAACCGAGAGCCCCTGTTCCTGTAGATGTTCGACGGCGGTCGTGATTGCGCCGTACGTACTGCCCCAGCCAAGCACGAGCAGATCGCCTTTTTGGTTCCCCTTGATTTTCAAGGGTGGAATATCATCGGCGATCCGTTTGATTTTGGCCTCCCGGAAACGGACCATGATCTCATGGTTCATCGGGTTGTAGCTGACTCCGCCGGTCCCGTCTTCGGTCTCCAGCCCCCCAATACGATACTCGACACCCGGCGTGCCGGGGACAACCCATTTACGAGCCAGCGTCACCGGATCGCGGTCGTAAGGCCGGTAGGTTTTGGGATCGATCGTCCGATCGATTTTAAATTTCGGCAGCTCGTCGATTTCCGGGATGCGCCAGGGTTGGGCGCCATTAGTTAAATACCCGTCAGAGAGGAAAATCACCGGAGTCATATATTTCGTCGCAATGCGCACCGATTCGAACACCATACGGAAACAGTCGGCCGGTGTAGCCGCCGCCACCACCGCCAGCGGACACTCACCATGACGGCCGAAATAAGCTTGCAGCAGGTCGGCCTGCTCGGATTTGGTCGGCATCCCGGTCGAGGGACCGGCACGTTGGACATTGATCACAACTAAGGGCAGTTCAACCATCACTGCCAACCCGAGAAATTCCGACTTGAGGGAAATACCCGGTCCCGAAGTCCCGGTCACTCCGATATGTCCGCCGTACGAGGCCCCGATCGCTGAGCCGACCGCGGACATTTCGTCTTCGGCCTGAAACGTTTTAACGCCGAAGTTCTTATGCCGGGACAACTCGTGCAGGATATCCGAGGCCGGTGTGATCGGATAACTGCCATAAAACAGCGGTGTTTCCGAAATCTCCGAGGCGGCGATCAAACCAAGAACCGTGGCGTCGGTACCGGTGATATTTCGATAGACTCCCGGTTTAAGTTTCGCCTTGCGTACCGCATAGTGCGTGGTAAAAATTTGGGTGACGACCGCATAGTTATACCCGGCCTTGAGGACCTTGGAGTTTGCCTCGATGATGTCGGATTTGCCGGCGAACTTGGTTTTAATCCAGTCGAGTGTCGGTTGCAGCGGACGGTCGTACATCCAATACACCACACCGAGCGCGAAGAAATTCTTACAGCGCGAGACATCTTTTTTGCTGAGCGGCGATTCTTTGAGCGCCTCTTGCGTCACCGAACTCATGGGCACGGGAATAACCCGGTAACTCTTGAGGTGGTCGCCTTCTTCCAGTGGGTTTACTTCATACCCGGCTTTTTTCAAGTCCAGTTCGCCGAAAGCATCCGAGTTGACGATAACAATCCGTCCGGACGGCAGGTCGCCGATGTTGGTTTTGAGTGCCGCCGGATTCATCGCCACCAGAACATCCGGTTCATCACCGGGGGTCAGAACCTCTTCCTGACTAAAACTGATTTGGAACGAACTGACCCCCGGGAGAGTACCGGCCGGGGCCCTGATTTCCGCCGGATAATCCGGTAATGTCGCCAAATCGTTACCCAACGCGGCGGTTACCAGCGTGAATTGCCCTCCCGATAACTGGATGCCATCGCCGGAGTCGCCCGCGAAGCGGATTGTCGCTCGGTCCACGGGTTGGATGGGCTTCTCTTTTACCTTGGCCTCAACCATTTTCGCCTGATCCTCGTGCAAGTTCCCTGTTGATTATTTTGAAAAACTCGTGTTTACAAATCGGTGTTCCTGTCAACTCTCAGTTGATCTTCGAGGCACCTGGTCGCACCGATATATCCACTTGTTTCGTTTGATTTTCTTCCGGGAGATGATCATAACGACCGCCTTCCAGGGCAATATCGGAGATCGTGGCCGATCCCAGGATTTTTTTCATTGCCGTGTTAACTTCACCGAACAGCCGGTGCATGCGACAGCCAATCACCTGGTTACAAAATGATGGATCGGCCAGACAATCGTTGATTACCATCGGGCCGTCAAGGGCTTCCATGATATCAAGTACCGTCATCTCATCGGGCGGTCGGGCCAATCGATATCCCCCATGCGGACCTAATCGCGAACGAATAAAGCCCGAACGGCATAACTCTTTGAGTACCTTAGCCGTGAACTCTTTTGGAATACCTTCAGCGCTGGATATTTGCGCAATCGAGCAAGCGCCATCGTTGCTCTTAACCGCCAAATAGGTCATCGCCCTAAGTGCGTAATCTGTTCTGCGACTGAGCTTCATCTATCTATCGTCATCTTTTCAGGACTTCATGGACCTCCAATATCTGCGTTATATACGCAACATACTGGAGGTGTTTGTCCATTTTCGCAGATTATGACGACTTTACGTCAAAGAATAACCGCCGTCGACAATAATCGTCTGTCCGGTGATCCAATTGGCCGCATCGGTGGACAAGAAAACAACTACATCAGCGACTTCTTCGGCTGTGCCGACCCGGTCCAGCGGGGAGCGTCGGATGACTTCCTCGAGCAATTCATCATAGTTGGGGAAGGCCTTTAGCGCGTCGGTATCGATAAACCCGCCACAGACGGCGTTAACATTCACTCGCTGGCAGGACGAGGCCATTGCCATGTACTTCGTCAGGGCTTCGATGGCGGCTTTTGAGACACCAATTGCTGAGTAGCCGGGAATGACTCGGTGGGAGCCAAGGGAGGTCAGGGCGACAATCTTGCCGCCGGCCGGCATTATCTTGATCGCTTCCTGGGCGCAGAAAAGAAATGCCTGGGCATTGGTTTTCATCGCGAGATCCCAATCGCGCTCTTCGATATCGAAAACGCCGGCGAAGGTGCCCAGGGCGGCATTTGAGATGAAGATATTCAACTCTTCGAATTCGGCGCGAATTTTAGCGAATAATTTTGTATGAAAATCCGATTTGGCGATATTACCCCGGATGCCCAGCGCCGTTACGCCGCGTTCTTTCAACTCATCGATAGTGCGGGTAGCGGCATCGCGGCTGCGGAAATAATTGACGGCGATATTACAGCCAAGATCGGCGAGTTTCAATGCTGTTGCCTTGCCGATCCCCTTCGTGCCGCCGGTGATCAGGGCAAACTTGCCCTCGAGTTGACGACCAGTCGTCTTCGGCTTCGGTTGTGGTTCATTTTCCATGATTACGTTTCCGGCCGTTCCGGTTTCGACCAGGGCCGTGTCTTTATATAGCATGACTTCTCCTTGTCCTCGCTACAATCCTTGTCTTTAAAATAATCCCCCGCCCTCAATACAAGATAAATTTGATGCCTATATACGCTCGTAGCAAGGATAATTATTGCCGTTGGCACACAATTGTACAATATCGGCGTCAAAATACCCTGATTTTTAGTCATGTATACGCGCGGAATCGGAAAATGTGAAACAGTGGTGGTAGATTACCGGTACTCGAAAGTGATTTCCAGACGGCGGTTGCGTTTGCGCCCCGCCGCCGTGTCGTTGCTGGCAATAAAGTCGATTTCACCAAGGCCGATAGCCCGAATCCGTTCGGGGGCGATTCCCCGGTCGATCAGATAGAGTCGAGCGCGGTCGGCGCGTCTTTGCGAGATATCCTCGTTTGCCGTTGCCTCTCCAATATTGTCGGTATAGGCCCTGATATGGACGAAAACATTCGGTGCCCGCTGAAGACGGTTGGCCAGATCGTCCAAAATTTTCAGTGAAACGACATCGAGTTTATCCCAACCCGGCTCGAAGTCGGGGAAAAGCAGCAATTTACGGCTAAGCTGGGTCATGACCAGACATCCGTCCTGATCGACGGCCAGTCCCCGAGGACTGTCCGGACAGACATCGAGCTAATCGAGGACACCGTCGCCGTCACCATCGGCGATGCAACCCAGCGCATTGACTATCGCCCCCGGTTTTGAATCGGGGCAATCATCGCGATAATCGGGAATACGATCCCGATCCCGGTCGATCACACAGCCGGTATTATCGACGTGGGCGATGTCGCGGGTCGGCGTTTCGGGGCAAAAATCCAATCCGTCATAGACCCCATCCCCGTCGGAGTCAAACGGACAGCCGACCGAATCGACAAATGCGCCTGCCGGAGTGAAGGGGCATCGATCATTACTGTCGATTACTCCGTCGCCGTCCTCGTCGGGCGGGCAGCCATAGGCATCGACCACCGTGCCCGGTGGAGTGTCCGGGCAGAGGTCGGTTGCGTCATGAACCCCGTCCCCGTCTTTGTCATAATCGGTCCGTTCGAATTTTTGCTGTTTTTCTTTGCTGGAGTCGGGGATGGCCTTTTCCGTCTCGCCGGCGGCCTCGTCGCCCGTGGCCTCTGGTATCTGGCTTTTGTTCGGATACTCGGTTAGCCAACCGCCCGGTTGCGGCGGCGGTGATGTCTCACCACGACCGAAATAGGCCGTCAAGGCCAGGGAAAAAACCATGTTTCCCCGAGAGCGGAAATCATCCACCGCCGGGGCAAATGAGGCCCCCGCGCCGGTCAGGTAATAAAAATCGATCCCCGTTCGCGCCGAGATTGATGACGAGAGATCATATTCCAGCCCGGCGCCAAAATTGGTGTGAAATTCAGTCGCTTCGAATTTCTTCGGGTCGCCGTCCTTTCCGGTCACTTCCCGGATTTCTCCCGAGCTGTAGTCAGCAATGTCCCAGCGAGTCAGGCCGAGGCCGGCCTGCAGATATGGGTGCCAGCGATTGTCCGGTGAGAAAATCCGCCGCGCACTGAGGTTGAAGATTGTGTTATTCCAGGTATTGGCGGCTTTTTCCGTTGGTTTGGGCAGTTTGAACTTATCGGTCGTGGTAGTATCATCCCAGTACCGCCGACGGGCGGCGTGAACAGCCAGTCGCCAGGTTCTGCACAGGCGAAGGTCCCAGCCGACTCGCAGATCGTAACCCACCGCCCAGGGTTGTTCGGAGGGATTCAGCACGGCTTGTGCGGCGCCGACGCCAACGGTAATCCCCCATTCCACCGAACTCCCTTTGGCCGTCGGTTCCTCCTGCGCGACAGACATCTCCAATGCGGAAAACCAGATGATTGCCGCCAGCACAACGGGTATCAGCCGGTAAACGGCGTTTTTTCCCCCCATAAACACACCGTGAAATACGCGATTACCTCAGAAGGATCAATAGGTTTTTTCGACCATTGCCCCGGCGTAGAAATATTGCAGAATCTCGCGGTAATTCTGACCGGCGCGGGCGCGGCCGATCATCCCGCATTGGCACATCCCGACGCCGTGACCATAGCCGCCGCCGTCAGCAACGACACGCGCCAATTGCCCGCGCTCGTTGTATTCCGGGGACAGCTCAAAGCGGGCGCTCTGTAAAATCGAGCCGCCGATGGAGGGACGGCCCAGCGCCCAGCGGACCTGGTCGCCCAGGATTGTCCAGTCGCCTCGATCGGTCACGACAATCATCTTCTCGATACGGCCGCCCGGCGTCTGTCCTTCAGTACGCAGAGAAATAATGCGGTCGAATCGTTTGAAAGGCGAGTTGTCGAGACTCTCGAGATATCTCCGCAGATTTGTCTTCAGGGTTTCGATGTCCCACGATTCCGACCAGCGGTAATATTTCGACCAGCGACAAAACGTATCTTCGACCCCGACGAGATAGGGGACCGGGTCTTTCCCCCAGACTGCGGTGATGTCGTCGGTATATCCCCCGCATGTTGAATGATAGTACGCGTCGATCAGATCCCCCCGATAGCGCAGTACCTCACCGGCGGTTTCCTGCACGGCATTTTTCACCCAGCCATACGGTTTTTCCAGACCGATATAAATCTGGTCCATGTGATCGGCCCGCAGATCGTAATCGGCGGAAGGATATTGACCAAGGTGCGAGAGAGCATAGGTTCGGGCCGCGACCGCCTGCGCTTTAACCGCGTCGAATTCGTCGGCATTACGTAACCCCAACTCCGGCGGCAACACGCCCAGGAGATAGTCATCAACGTTTACAATATTAATCACCTGCGGAGTCGTCGTGCCGATCCTCGGTGGATAGATCATCAACGAGCCGGCGTACGGTTTGTCGTTGATGCTTAGATGGTCGTCCCTGTTTTTTGGTGAAAGCGCGATCTGCACCAAACCGTGTTCCAATATCGCCCCACTGTTGTCATACAAGGTCCAGCGGGATCGTTCATAGACCAGCTTGATCGGCCGAGTGCAGTAGTAGACATTCTGGTCGCCGGAAGCGTCAACCACCCGGGTAGTGAAATAACCGGTGCAATCCACCCGGTATTCGTTTGCGGTCAGTGGCAGCAGAACCCGCACGGCCGGGCTGTTCAGCTTCGGCATGGCCAGTTGAATCGCCCGATGGGGTGCAGCACAGCCGACAAACATGACTATGAGAACAGTAAGGTATACGATTGTCGATTTTTGCCCGTGTGGCATTGCCGGATCACTCCATTTACGGCAATTGATAGTTCCTATTACTTTGTTCTATCGGCATTTACGGTCTATCCACGCATGTTTCACGGGGCCCTATCCGCTCGGCAGACAAATTTTCCCCAGAATCGCCGGTCGCGCACCGGTTGCGCCGCCGAGATTTCCGGGTCGGCCGGATAGGGTTTCGTTGGCCAGCAGGGCAAAACCGATCGCCTCGAGATAGTCGCCCGGCAAACCCAGCGATTCGCAACCCACCAAAGGTACTGGGGAGAGCAGTTCACCGAGGCGCCGCATCAGATACCGGTTGTTGCGCCCACCCCCGACCGCGACGACCCCACCAATTTTGCCGAGGTGCCGCAGGCCGCGGCTGACCGCGCGGGCGACAAGCTCATCGACTGTCGCCAGACGGTCGGCCAGTACTTGTCTCGATCGCGGTGCCCGGTGGTAGAATCGACCCAGAAATCCACTGCCGAACTCTTCTCTCCCGCAACTCTTGGGCGGACGACGCCGAAAATAGGCGAGCCGTTCCATCTTTTGCAAAATTTCCCCATCGATTTTGCCCGTCGCGGCGATTTTCCCCTCTCGATCCAGCCGACGTTTGCCCCATTTTTGCATGATCAAATCGGAGAGGCAATTCCCCGGGCCGGTATCGAAGGCGGTGACAATCAACTTCCCGCGGGTTTTCCGGGCGACGGAGAAATTGGCGATTCCGCCGATATTAAGCATGGCGAGGGGTGCGCTTCGCCGGTGGGGCGTCAGACGGGACAACATTAAATGATGATAATATCCCGAGAGGGGCGCCCCGGTTCCGCCCGCGGCGATATCCGACCAGCGGAAATCGCCGACGGTGACGTAGCCGGTCTGTTCGGCCAGCACGGCCGGATCACCAAGCTGGAAGGTGCCGACACAATCCCGACCGAACAGTTTTTTGCGTCCGGGATAATGGGCCACGGTCTGGCCGTGGCTGGCAATCGCCCCGATCGAGCGGCGGGCAATCTTTTGTTCCTGTAAAAAGGAGATCACCTGGTCGGCGGCCCAGCTCGCCCACGCGTGATGAAACCGGACGATTGTTTCCCAGTCACCAGTCGGTTGATCCATCATCTGCAGGATGGCCCGGCGCATCGCCGGGGGATACGATGTCGTCGCGGCGGCCCGCACGCGATAGACCGGCCCGGACGGTCGGTCCTGAATATCGACGACGGCGATATCCAGACCATCGGCCGATGTTCCCGACATCAAGCCGATGATCCGCCGCGGGCGACATGGTTCTTCTGCATGATTCACCACCGGTTTCCTGTTTGGCTTTTTCATCATTACCGTCCCGCAGAAACTCCCGCCAGAAAGTCTGCCGCCCGACGTTGCAACGGCCGGTCATTACAAACCAAAATAAGATCGCATCCCGCCTCGAGTGACAGTTCAATCGCCTTTTCGATCGGCAGCGAATTTTGAATGGCGCGCATCGCCAGATCGTCGCTTAAGACCAAGCCGGAGAACCCCAGTTGTTTTTTTAGTATGCCTTCGATAATCAACGGCGAAAATACCGCCGGCCGGGCGGAGTCGAGTGCGGGATAGAAGGCATGAGAAACCATCACCGCGCCGACTTTGCATTCGACGGCCGTGCGAAACGGCGCCAGATCGCGTTCGGACAGAGTCGAAGCCGAAGCCGTAACAATGACCTGTTGTTGATGAAGATCGTTGCGGACGCTCCCCAAACCGGGAAAATGTTTAACACAGGCGGTGAGGCCGGTTTGCTGGATGGCCGGAATTGTTGCCCGCAGGAATTCAGAAACGGCAACCGGGTCTGCCGAGAATGCCCGGCCCGTCAGCCAGCGGTTTTCGGCTGTCTGCAAATCGGCGACCGGGGCCAGGAGGGTGGTCATGCCGATTTGCACCAGGGTTTCGCTCACCGCGGCATAATCAGCCGCCGCCCCCGCTGTATCTTTTTGCCTGCCATACTCGGCGATATCTTTCATCGGCGAAATTTCAGGAGGGAGTCGCCGCACTCGGCCGCCCTCTTCATCGATCATAATCTGGGTCGCGCCATTTGCTTTCAGCACGGCGACCGAACGCGACAACTGGGAAAAGGAGATGAAATTGTCGGCGAATAGGACAACACCGGCCGCAAGCCCGTCGGCAATCCACTGTAGAACTTCGCTGTCCGGTTCCGGTCCTCGAAATGACAGGACCAGCCGAGGAATATCTTTCGTACTCATTTTCCCCCCGCCAAATTGCGCCGCCATCATTTAACGCACGGGATGGATGCCGGCCAAGATAATTATCGAGCGGGATGAACTTTGGAGAAGGGGAGGGGTCAGACCGAGCAGACGAGGTTTTTGCCGGCGCCCTTTGCCCGGTAGAGCGCCTGGTCGACGGCCTCGACCAACTCTTCGGTTGGCCGGCCGTTTTCGGGATAACAGGAGATGCCGATCGAGACGGTCACTTTGGCGAGGTTCTGGTCGTCCGGCCCCACCTCGAATCGTGTTTCGGCGATTTTCTCCCGGATGCGTTCGCCGATTCTATAGGCCTCGGCCTGACCGGTCTGCGGGAGGATGACAATGAACTCCTCCCCGCCGTACCGACAGAGGATGTCGACGTCGCGGATGCAGGTCGCGCTGGCCTTAACAATTCCCTGGAGGATTTTGTTTCCGGTTTCGTGGCCGTAGGTGTCGTTGAATCGTTTAAACCAGTCGATATCGATCATGATCAGTGAAAGCGGCTGCCCATAGCGGACGCTTCGCCGCATTTCGTCGGCCAGCCGGTTTTTAAAATAACGGAAGTTGAATACACCGGTGAGTTCATCGACTGTGGTCAGTTTTTCCATCTTGCCGTGGAGGACCGCATTTTCCAACGCCAGGGCCGCCGAGTTGGCCAATACGGCGTACGAGTGTTCATCTCGTTGGCTGAATGCCCCGATATCCGGCGAACCGGCACAGAGCAACCCGATTTTCTGACCCTGGGTGAGCAGCGGCACCACCAACTGCGAACGGAGAAGTTCACGTTCGGAGGATTTGGCGCGTTCGCGCCGTTGACTGGCGATGCGCTGGGTTTTTCCGGTTTCGAGTACCGTTTTAAAGGCGGAGGTAATTCGCGCCGGCCGGGGCTCGGTATAGATTACCGTTTCCTCCCCATTGATATGTCCCCGATGCAGAAGAAGTTTTTTCTTCTCATCCCAGGTATATAAATCGGCGGCCGGGAAGCCGAAGAGGTTGCGGGAAATCCAGAGTACTCGTTCGATAAGATTGTCGACTTCGAGAATCGCGGCGAGGTCGCGGGAGACCTCGTACACAAGTTCGAGATGCCGGTGGGCGCGCTCCAGTTCGGTTGTTCGCTGGTTGAGTTTATCCAATGCCCTGAGCAGCCGTTTTTCCGATTGTCCGGTAAAATTCGAATAGTAGCCCAGGCCGATACAAAACAACCAGAGTACGGTCAGGTTCATCAGGATACTGCCGGAAAAGGTCGCCCCGGGCAGGGTGAAATTGGCCGCGAGATACAATAACGTCGACATCATGGCGGTGAAGATGGCAACCCGAAAGCCCAACAGATACGAGGCAAACGGCAAAAATAAGTAATACAGTGCAATCATCGGGCTGGCTGTCCCGCCCGAGAAACGAGTCAGGAGGGTGAGGAAGACCAGGTCGAAACCCAGCGTGAGGACATGCATTGTCCAGGCACGGACGAGTTTATGGCTGATCGAAAATAGTACGAACAACAGATGGAGGGCGAATGCCCCCAACAGCAGCAGGACTGGATATTTGTCCAGCGGCGAGTTGGGGACGAAAATAATCCACAACCCTATTCCCACAAAGGCCAGGACGCGAACCATAAAATAGGTTTCGTCGAGGCGTGGGAGCAGAGAATAGGCCTGACGCTCGGGGCGAGTCATTGGTCTCCATTAATTGGTATTACCAAACCTCTTGCGACTCTTATATATCTCATATCGGTCCGTGGCGAAGTCAGGTTGACTGCCTTTTGGCTGGATTTGTCGATTTGCTCGAAATGTGTGCGAAGAGAAAAGCCCTTGCCTTTTGTCCCGGGCTGTAGAAATATGTTGTTGATGCAACCTGCTGTGTGACTATTACGTACTCGTCAGATGGGTTGTGCGAACATATAAACCCGGGGATGGTATCTATGGGATGGAAATCATTATTGCAGACGATTTTGATCGCAATGGTCCTGGGGCTGGCGATTCTGATCTCCTCGGTGTCCGCCACTGAGTTTGCGACAGGCGAGACCGTCTATATTATTGATACGGTAACGATTGATGACGATCTATTCGCCGGTTCGCAGAGCGCGACGATCAGCGGTACAATTCGGGGCGATCTGTTTGTCAGTGGGATGTATTGCGCAGTCGATGGGAAGGTCGATGGTTCGATCATGGCGTTTGCCTACGAGTTCAAGCTCTCAGGTGACTGTGCCAATTCCGTCCGTGTTTTTTGCCGCTCGGCAGATATTGACGGTCATATCGAACGGAATCTGATGGCTTTCAGCGAAACGTTCGTCCTGGGACGCAAGGGCTGGGTCGAAAAAGATATCGATATTACCGCCGGTACCGCGACCATCCAGGGGCGGACCGGCGGGAGATTAAGAGTCAACGGCGGCCAGGTTTATCTCTCCGGGCAAGTCGACGGGGACGTTGTGATCGAGGCCGAAAACGTGGTCGTCCAGCCGACCGCAATTATTGGCGGTAATCTTATTGTTACGAGCAAAAACGAACCGAAGATCGAACCGGGGGCGCAAATCCTCGGGGAGACTGAATACTCATTGCCCGAGAAGGAAGAAACCGGCGGTTACGATTTCGGCGATTTCCTTTTTGACGTTTGGTCGTTGTTTGCCCTGGCATTGGTCGGCGGCCTTATCATGGCCGTCTGCAAAGGGTTTACCCGTGAACTGACCAACCAGATAACAAGGCACTGGCTTAAATCGCTCGGACTCGGTTTCGTGTTTTTCGTCTGTTTGCCGCTGGCGGCGGCGATCTTGTTTGTCACGATTGTCGGCGTTCCGTTGGGCGTACTTACCCTCGCGGCCTGGCTGGCGTTATGGTATTTCTCGTGGATTTTCACCGGTATTGTTGTCGGTGAGTGGACACTCAAAAAATTGCTGAGCGGGAAAACCCCGGGGATGTTCTGGTCGATGTTGCTGGGGATGGTGATGATTCTCCTGGTGGTGAAAATCCCCTATATTTCATTTTTGCTCAAGTTGATCGTGGTCTTCCTGGCCTTTGGCGGGTTTTTCCTGGCGGCAGCCAACCGTCACGCAAAATTCGGCCAGCTTGGGACGCCAACGGAATAATTCATTCTATCCTATTCGCAAATTAATCAAGCCCCACGTCATGTTGGCGTGGGGCTTTTGTGTTGTTGCCCGCGATATTCTTGAAATTTCCGGCGGCGAACGCTTGCATCATTTCTATTTGAGGATAAATTAATTCATAGAGTAGTCGTTACTCCTCAGTCGGACAGCAGTGGTGAATACTAAGTGGTTACCAAACCAGGAGGGTTTGTTATGCGAAAACCGCTCATTGTGTTGTTTGCAGTGCTTTTGCTCGGCCTGCTGGGATGTGAGCAGCAGTCGACTGCGCCGAACCAATCGGTCCCGGACCAACTCCTATCGTCTGACATTCCCCCCGAGGTCGACAACCTATTAAAACAGTACGATGATCTCGGGGTCATCTCCGACAGATCACTCGCCGGGACCGAGTCGGTTTTCCCCGATCCCAACGATCCAGACTGGGATGTCTATGCGATGGTGTTTCTCTGGGGCCATCTGACTGACCCGACTGTCGTGGCCGATATCGCGCCGGTGGATTGGTCCGGAACAATCACCGCAAATGCCGAGGTGATGATCAACCCGTTTTTGACCATTGACTTTGAACCGGGTGAAGACTCACTGTATATCACCAATGCGGTCCATTTTGTCCATTGGACCTCATTTGCCGGCCATGATATCGACGGATTGGCGATGCTGGTTTACCTCAAGCGCGGAAATGTGTATATCACTCCGCCGGTTCTTACCTACGAAACCGCGCCGATTACCGTCGATTTACCTTTCCATCAGCTCGATCACTTTGCGGCATACTATCCGGTAACCAACACCGGACAGGGGCTGGCGGTTTTGTCACGGCGGATTTGGCACGGTGATTGCCCGTCCGGCCTGATGCAGGGCAGGTGGATCCCTGACGTCAATACCGCAGATCAGGGGACATTCGAGGGTCTCTGGCTCGACAACAACAACGAACCATCCGGTCGGTACAATGGTCATTACTGGACGACCAGCGATGGAGAACGCAGGTTTTCCGGTTGGGTTTCGGGCTATGTTACCGATCAGATTATTGCCGAGTTTGAGGGGTATTGGTGGTTTGACGATCTCAGCCTTTGCCCGACCTGTGGCGACGGTCACGGCTGGTATTACGGCCGGGTAAGATTTGCCGACGACGACCGCGGCGGGGTGATGAAAGGCGAGTTCGGTGATCGAGTTAATGCGTATGACGCCGCGGCCCTGCCGATGCGGGGTGTTTGGAAAACAATCTGTTATGATGCGGATGTGTCGACAAACAGCATCGGCTCACAGTAAACTTATGCCGTGGTCGAATTAATTTCAGGTTGAAAAATAAGCCCCACGTCAAGTTGGCGTGGGGCTTGTTATCTTCAATAGTATTACTCTCAAACATTTTTGGTCGTCGATGTCAGCCCTGGGCGCCGTGGCATTTCTTGTATTTCTTGCCCGATCCGCAGGGGCAAGGATCATTGCGTCCGACTTTTTTCTCAACACGCTTGATCGGTTTTTTCTTCCCGGCCTTGCGCGCTTCCTCGGGCGCCTCACGGTAACCCATTCTGTCGGCGGCCTCATGGACCTCGTTCATCGTCTGAGACACCGGTTGAGGAACATCAGGCCGACGGGCCTCAACGCGCATGCGGAAAATCATCTCCACTGCCGCGCGGTCGACAGTTTCAATTAATTTGGCAAAAGCGACGTACGCTTCCTTTTTAAACTCGATCAGCGGATCGCGCTGGCCATAGGCGCGCAGGCCGATGCCCTGCTTGATCTGGTCCATCTCGTAGAGATGTTCACGCCAGTGATCGTCGGTCACGCGCAGGATGGCGAACTTTTCCAATTGACGCATTAATTCCGCACCGAGGGCCTTTTCCTTGTTTTCATATATAGCGAGTGCGGCAGTGCGGATTTTCTCTTTGAGGTCGTGCCGGTTGACCGATTCAAATTCTGCCTCGTCCATTTTCAAATCAACCAGCAGGACTTTGAATATTTAGTTTTTGTAGTTGCCGATCTCCCAGGACTCCAGCGGCGCGCCTTTGGGACAGAATTGGTCGGTAATATCATCGATCACGCGTTCGATTAATTCGAGGACTTCTTCTTTCATATCCTCGCGCTCAAGAGCGGCGGCGCGGCGGTCATAAATCACCTCGCGCTGCTGGTTCATCACGTCGTCGTATTCGAGCAGATGTTTACGAATCGAGAAATTCTGCCCCTCAACTTTTTTCTGGGCGCGCTCAATCGATTTGGTGACCATCGAGTGTTCGATCACCTCGCCGTCCTGGATACCGAGTTTGTCCATTACCGTCGAGATGCGTTCGGAACCGAACAACCGCATCAGGTCATCCTCGAGCGAGAGGAAAAACCGGGATGCCCCCGGGTCGCCCTGGCGGCCGGAGCGTCCGCGTAACTGGCGGTCGATCCGCCGGGCCTCGTGGCGTTCGGTGCCAATGATCTGCAGACCGCAGGGAACATCCTTACGGCAGTTGAGTTCATCCAGGAGTGGACAGACTTCGCCTTTGTCGGTGTCGGGGATCAACGCACAATTGGGGTGTTTGACCACGCCCGGGCCGAGTTTGATGTCGGTGCCTCGTCCGGCCATGTTGGTGGCAATGGTCACCGCGCCCTGGCGTCCGGCCAATTGGACGATCTCGGCCTCACTCTGATGTTGTTTTGCATTGAGGACATTATGTTTGATCCCCTTGCGGGTCAGCATCCGCGAAAGTGTTTCGGAAACCTCGACGGAGACCGTGCCGACCAGCACCGGCCGTCCGGCCTTGTGCATCCGGGCGATTTCGTCGGTGATCGCATTATACTTTTCGCGGCGTGTGCGCAGGA
Organism: Candidatus Zixiibacteriota bacterium; assembly: GCA_024277855.1. Classification (GTDB taxonomy): domain Bacteria; phylum Zixibacteria; class MSB-5A5; order WJJR01; family JAJRUJ01; genus JAJRUJ01. Next base: position 19,103 of record JAJRUJ010000015.1, on the reverse strand, counting down.
TAACGTCGTCAAAATCAATTCGGCGGATCGGCTGATTCGTGGGGATCGAGGTCACGTCAAGTTTGTAAATATCAAAGAACTCTCCGGCCTCAGTGACCGCCGTCCCGGTCATCCCGGCGAGTTTATCGTAGAGCCGGAAATAATTTTGCAGGGTGATCGTTGCCAGAGTTTGGGTTTCTCCCTCGATTTTCACCCGTTCTTTGGCCTCGATCGCCTGGTGCAGGCCGTCCGAGTATCGCCGGCCCGGCATCAACCGGCCGGTGAACTCATCGACGATCATCACCTTGCCGTCCTGAACGACATATTCGACGTCTTTTTCAAACAGCGAATAGGCCTTCATCAACTGGCTGAAATTGTGAATTTTTTCCGAGCGTTCGCTGTGCAGGTTGTAGATTTTATCCTTTTCCTTGGCTATTTCGACGTCGGTCAGATCGTCACGCTCTTCGAGTTTCACAATCTCGGTAGCGATATCCGGAATGATAAAGGTTTCCTGCTCCTCGGGTTTGAGACTGTTCAAACCGGCTTCGGTTAAGTCGATGGTATTGTCGCGTTCATCGATGGCGTAGAGCAATTGGTCGTCGATTTCGTTCATCCGTTTATCACGAGTGTAGTTGGCCTCGACCCGCGCGATTGCTTTTTTAACTCCCTGCTCTTTGATAAATTTCAGATATCGTTTGTTTTTCGGCGCGCCGCGTTTGACGGCAAGCAGTCTGATCGCCGCCTCATACTCGTCGGTTTCCCAGAGTTTTTCGCCCTCGCTTACCAGCTGGTTGCAGATTTCGGTTTGCCGTTTGTGCAACCGAGCGACCAGGGGGCGCATTTCGGTATATTTTTCATCTTTCTGTTGGGCGACGGGGCCGGCGATGATCAGCGGTGTCCGTGCTTCGTCGATGAGGACCGAATCGACTTCATCGACGATGGCATAATGGAAATTCCGGTGCACGCGGTCTTCGACCCTGACCGCCATATTGTCGCGGAGGTAATCGAAACCGAATTCATTATTTGTGCCATAGGTAATATCGCAGCCGTATTGCGCGCGCCGGGTTTCGGGGTCCATATCGTGCTGGATGCACCCGATCGTCAGTCCCAACTCTTCAAAAATCCGCCCCATCCATTGCGAGTCTCGTTTGGCCAGGTAGTCGTTGACCGTCACCAGATGGCAGCCCTTACCCCCGAGGGCATTCAAATACATCGGCAAGGTGGCAACCAGCGTCTTACCCTCACCAGTGGCCATCTCGGCAATTTTACCATTGTGGAGCACAATCCCGCCGATGAGTTGCACATCATACGGCACCATGTCCCATTTGGTCTCGATCCCGGCGACTTCCCAACTCTGGCCGAGCAGCCGATGGCAGGTGGCTTTAACCGCCGCAAAGGCCTCGGGCAGAAGGTCATCGGTTGTCTCCCCCTCGCTCAGCCGTTTCTTGAATTCCTCGGTCTTGGCCATGAGCGCCTCGCGGGAGAGATCTTTATATTCTTCGTAGTACTGATTGATTCGCTCGATTATCGGCCGGAGGCGTTTGACCTCACGCTCGTGTTTGGTGCCGAAGAGTTTCCCGAGGACGTTCTGTATCATAATTTCATTCCGTCGAATTTCTACTGGATTGCCGCCGGCTCAGGAGACGGCCGCATTTTTTCCCTAATTCCGAAAACATACGCTTTCGCAGATCGTTTTACAAATGAATTACCCCGGAGATTCGATAGTATTCATCCCGGCGGGGGCAGCCGGGAGGTTTTCGGCCGGGACGATATCTCAGTTGTTGGTATGCGCTTATCGTCGTGTTTGTCCCCGGCGTCATCGTTGCCGCCATCCACGCCCGGCCCGGCCGGTGGTGACCGAACCGGAAAACCTGTAATCGACACAGAAAGACTAAACCGGATTGTAAGAATTTAAAACTCGGTCCGGCCCTCGAGCGCCTTGGCAAGGGTATGCTGGTCGGCATATTCGACATCGCCGCCCATCGGCAGTCCGCGCGCGATGCGGGAAACTTTCACGCCGAGCGGCTTGAGTAACCGGGCAATATACAGAGCAGTGGTTTCGCCCTCCGGGGTCGGGTTGGTGGCGAGGATGATTTCCTCAACGCCGTTTTTTGCGCGGGTGACCAGCTCGGCGATTTTCAAATCTTCCGGGCCGATCCCGTCCAGCGGCGAAAACACCCCGCCCAACACATGGAACACGCCGTCGAACGCCCCCGCCCGTTGAAACGCCAGGACGTCGTGCGGTTCCTCGACCACACAGAGTGTCTGTTGATTGCGCTCCGCATCGCCGCAAATCGGGCAGGGATCGTCATCGGAGATATTAAAACAGATCGAACAGGTGCGGATTTTATCTTTCACATCCAAAATTGCCCGGGCCAGGTTGCGCGCCGATTCGGGCGATGCCTTAAGCACATGATAGGCCAGCCGAAAGGCGGTCTTCCGGCCGATCCCCGGCAATTTGGCAAACTGTTCGACCAGTTCTTCGAGTGTGGCGGATGTTGAGGTCATCGTCGTCCGCCGACTATTAGTCGGCCTTTCCCCCTTGAGTCATTCAACAGTCGTTTCGAACTTACTACATGCCCAACCCGGGGATTTGCATCCCGCCGGTGAGCTGCGACATCCCTTCGGCCTGCATCTTCTGGGCATTCTCCAGCGCCTGATTGACTGCGGCGGTGACCAGGTCCTCGAGCATCTCGACGTCTTCGGGATCGACAACTTCTTTATCGATTTTTACCGAGAGCACTTCCTGCCTCCCGTTGGCGACGACTTTGACCATCCCGCCGCCGGCAGATCCCTCGACTTGTTTTTCGCCAAGCTCGGCCTGGATCCGCTCCATCTCAGCTTGCATCTTCTGCACTTGTTTGAGCATCTTATTCATGTCTTTGGCCATCTGTATTCTACTGCACTACCGGTCGTCCGGCAATATTTCGGCGTCAAACTTCTCCACGATCATACGCAGTTTATCGTCGGATTCCAAAACTTTCTCGGTGTCGGCTTGCGGTTTTGATTTACCGGTTTTTGGCGCCTCATCGGGCGGCGGACCGGAGTTTACATGTAATCGCACGTGCAATCCCTGGCCCATCTCGGCGGCAACTTCCGACTGGATCATGTTCACGGTGGATTTATTGGCGAAATGCTTTTGCACAAAGCCGTTGCCCTGATAGACAGTAATATCGACGATCCCCGCCTCGCCTCGGACGATGCGGGAATTGAGCATAAACCCCGCGACTACCGATGAATGTTCCCGGATGCGTGCCAGGATGCGCCCATGTAATTCCGCACCGGCCGGGGTACCCGCCGCCGGTGGCGGCGTTTCCGGTGGTTGGAATTGAGCGGTTACCGATGGCGCCGTCGGCTGTGATCGTGTCGGTCGTGGCGGGGCAGAGGTATCGGCAGAACGGCTGTTTCGAGCCGGAGTCGAATTATCTGGCCTCGAGGAATTCCCCGTTCCCTGCAGGAGATCGTCAATCCGGCTCAGCAGGGTTTCGATTTGTACGGTGCGGTCCATTTTTGCCGCACGGACCGCCAGCATCTGGGCATCCATCAACGGCTGGGTGGACCAGCGGAGGCGGCCCAAAAATTCGCGGACATAATCGACCAGTCGATACAAATCACCCAGGGTAAATTTCATTGCCTGGGTTTTGCACATCGCCCGACGGTCGGCGGGGAGATCCAACAGGTCGGTTTCCTGACCGAGGGTGGTGACCAGCAGCAGGTTTTTGAGATGTTCGGCCAACTGCTGGCCGAATTCCGAATAATCGCGACCTTGTTGGGCAACCATGGTCACGCGCTTGATCGCCGAACCGGCATCGCCCTCGGCGAAATCATCGACCAGCCCGAACAAGAGGGAAATATCGACCATCCCCAGCGCCTCGTTGGCGACTTCGGCGGTGATTTCTCCGGGTGCATACGCCGAAACCTGGTCGAGCAGCGACTGGCCGTCCCGCAAAGACCCGGCCGCCTTCCCGGCGATAATCTCCATTGCCGCCGGTTCAATGGAGATTTTTTCAGCATCGGCAATTCGTTGCAGCGCACCGAGCAACGCCGTAAAATCGATCAAACGGAAATCGAACTTCAGACAACGGGAATGGATCGTTGCCGGGACTTTATGCGATTCAGTGGTGGCGAAAATAAAGACGACATGGGCCGGCGGTTCTTCCAGCGTCTTCAGTAACGCATCGAATGCCGAACCGGAAAGCCGGTGGACTTCATCAATAATGTAAACTTTGTACCGCCCGCCGGTCGCGACATAGTGTGACGATTCCCGCAGGTCGCGGATGTCGTCCACCCCGGTGTTCGAGGCCGCATCGATCTCGATGACATCCAGATACGACCCGGCGGCAATGTCTTTGCACTGTTGGCACTTTCCGCATGGTTCGGCAGTCGGGCCGTTTTCGCAGTTGAGGGCCTTGGCCAGAATACGCGCCGTGGTCGTCTTTCCCGTGCCACGCGGCCCGGCAAATAGATAGGCATGATGGATTTTGCCGGCGCTGAGGGCGTTTTTTAGTGTGCGTACGATATGCGGTTGGGCAATGATCTCGTCGAAGACCATCGGACGCCATTTTCGTGCAAGTACTTGATAACTCATCGATTGTCCATTCACCGGATCGTCGGACACCGGTGCATCCTGATATTCCGGTCTGCTCCGGCCCGCGTTTGTCAATGTAGGCCATCACGATCCGGATGGTATCACTTCATTTTACGGCCACCGCGCCGCAGTCTGGCTAACATAACAATCGCAATCGATTGCGTCCATACCAGAATGGCCTGATTGCCGTCGGAAGCCGGTGATGCAGGCAAAATAATCCGCAAGAATCCCGGCATCGGGGCCGATGACTCTATTCAGGAACCGGCAGGGTCTTTTTTCTCCGTTTCCGCCAACAAATGCTTATCCGCGCCTGCTGCCAAACAAGCGCTGAGAGAAAGACGGCCCCGGGTGACGCTCACTCCGGGGCCGTTGTCAATGAAATTACCCTGCCTGCCGGAAACTGAAACCCGAACCTATCTCTGCTCGTAGTTAAGGATAAAAGATGCGCCTGCTGCCAAACAAGCGCTGAACGAAATGAGACCCCGACTGCGGACCCCGGTCGGGGTATTTTTGTGCAATTCTTAAAAAGACTTGTCCCGGATTTGGTTCTTGCCGTACTTGTAGCTGCATCTTGGCAGCAACTCGCTGGATACCAGGCAGGCACCGCGCAAGCACAAGGATGGGGCAGACGGCAAGGGATTGCGGTTATCACCTTGTTGGGTGTGCTGCCAAAGAAGCTATGAGAGAGCCCCGGCCATGGATGGCCGGGGCTTATTGTCTGTCAATGGTCGCGCCGGGCTACTTGCGGCTATTTTCTCCATTCTGTCAAAAGATCGTTTCCTTCTCATAGTCGGGCGGTTGCCCGGCGGTCGCAGGATTCGTATATTTATTACCTTGTCTGTCAAGGGCAAGGTGGCAACGGTACACTGGGGTCGATGCGGAAAATCCCGCATTACGGAGTCCCGCAAAAAGAGTCCTTTTGCGATAACGGAGAAACAAAGCATGTCCGAGACAATGAAAGCTGTCGTCAAAGCGAAGCCCGAACTCGGGGCCGAGCTTCAGCACAAAGCGCTCCCGGTTTACCCGCCCGACTGGGTGCTGGTCAAAGTCCGGGCTACCTCGATCTGCGGCACCGACGTCCACATCTACAAGTGGGACGATTGGTCGGCCGGGCGAATCGGCGCAAAGAACCTCCCGCAGACCCTGGGCCATGAAGTTGCCGGCGACGTTGTCGAGGTCGGCGCGCATTGCAAGCGGATCAAAGTCGGTGACTATATTTCCGCCGAAACTCATATCTATGACCCGGGCGATCTCAATGCCATGCTCGGGCAGTTGCATATCGGTTTGAATATGAAAATCCTCGGGGTCGACTGTGACGGGGCCTTTGCCGAATATTTCGCCGTGCCCGAATCGGTCTGTTGGGTTAACGACTCGTCGATCCCGCCGGAAATCGCCGCGGTGCAGGAACCATTGGGCAATGCAACCTATGCCGTGCTCGGTGAGGATGCCGATATCGCCGGCAAAACGATGGTGATTATCGGTGACGGGCCGATTGCGATTTTTGCTGCCGCAGTAGCCAATGTCTGTGGTCTCGCGCAGATTTTCTTTGTCGGCAAGTACGACTTTAATATGGATATCGCCAGGAAACTCGGCGCCGACCATCTGCTCTATGCCAACAAAGATGAGATCAACCGGGTGGAATATGTCCGTGACCACACCGGCGGCAACGGCGCCGATATTGTCCTGGAGATGGCCGGTTCGCAGCTGGCACTGGATGAAGCGTTCCAGATGGTGCGCAAAGGCGGGCGGATTTCGGCCTTTGGTGTCTCGGCCGACCCGAAACCGAGGATCGACTACAACAACGGGATTGTCTTCAAAGGTGCGCAGATCCATGGGATCTCCGGGCGCAAGATGTTCGATACCTGGTATCGCAATCGCAATCTCCTCTCCTCGGGCAAACTGAATATAGCCCCGGTGATCACCCATATTTTCAAGCTCGAAGATTTCAAATCCGGGTTTGACGCAATGATGACGCGGCCGCGCCACTCGGCCAAATGCGTGTTGTTCCCGACTGACGAGGAATTCCAGGCCGCGAAAAAACGTCGCGGCGAGTGATTCGTGGAGCGAGCGGGGGCTGTGCGAGCAGAAGTAAAAGAAATGTAACCCATAGCAAGTTGAGTGAGGGAACATGTACGGAAAACTCAAAGACGACCTGCAGGCCGAGATTCAGAAAATTCACGATGCAGGACTATATAAAAAAGAGCGGATAATTATGACGCCGCAGGCCGCGGAGATTAAAGTCTCCACCGGCGAAAAGGTGCTGAATTTTTGTGCGAACAATTATCTCGGCCTGTCTTCGCACCCCAAAGTGATCGCCGCCGCCCATGAAACCCTCGACCGTTGGGGTTATGGCATGAGTTCAGTGCGGTTTATCTGCGGTACCCAGGAAATCCACAAGACCCTTGAAAAGAAAATTTCCGATTTTCTGCAGACCGATGACACGATCCTCTACGCCGCTTGTTTCGATGCCAACGGTGGGATATTTGAGCCGCTTTTGGACAAAGATTGTGCGATTATCACCGATGCCCTCAACCACGCCTCGATTATCGACGGCATCCGGCTGTGCAAGGCACAACGGTCGATTTATAAAAACTGTGATATGGCCGATCTCGAAGAAAAACTTAAAGCGGCGCAGGGAGCTAAATATCGCATCATTGCCACCGATGGCGCGTTCTCGATGGACGGCACTATCGCAAAACTCGACCAGATCTGTGATCTGGCCGACAAATACGATTCACTGGTGATGGTCGACGACTGCCATGCCTGCGGGTTCTTGGGCAAAACCGGACGTGGCTCGATCGAATATAATGATGTAATGGGCCGGGTTGATATCATCACCGGTACGCTGGGCAAGGCGCTCGGCGGCGCTTCGGGCGGTTATGCCTCCGGTCGCAAGGAGATTATCGAACTGTTCCGCCAGCGCTCGCGGCCATATTTGTTTTCCAACACCGTTGCTCCGGCGGTGGTGGGCGCCTCGATTGCCGTATTCGACCTGCTTTCAGAAACCACCGAACTGCGCGATAAATTGGAGAAGAACACTACGTACTTCCGTAAGAAGATGACCGCCGCCGGGTTCGATATTACCCCGGGCGACCATCCGATTGTCCCGATCATGCTGGGCAAATTTGAAAACGACGCCAAACTCTCGCAGGATTTTGCCGCGGCATTGTTGGTCGAAGGAATCTATGTGATCGGTTTTTACTTCCCGGTCGTAGCCAAAGGGGCCTCGAGAATTCGCGTGCAACTCTCTGCCGCACACGAGACCGAGCACCTGGACAAGGCGATTGCGGCGTTCACCAAAATCGGCAAGAAACTGGGTGTGATCGAGTAGTTTGCTTAATCTGAATATTCTCGTTTTCAACTTGCCGCCGCGTCTTCGGGCACGGCGGCTTTATATTAGTACCGCAGAGCAATTTTTTTTGTTTGTAATCAAAAAAAAACGGCAAGGTGCATTGACAAGTTTTGGTTCGGCATTATTATTGAAATTAGTGGAAGCTGTTTGATGCGGCATCGCGGTATTCCACGTACCTGAAGTAATACACGTCATCGGCGGAAAAGGCCGTCGATAAGAGGTTTAATTGCATAACTCAGGAGGTGTAACCGGCACCGATAGCGATCAGGTTTGTGGGTCTATTCTGTGGAGGTACCAGTGGGTGGCCTGCCCTGTAATGTTGTCGGTCGGTTGTATCGGGTTTTGCTGGCGTGTGTTATGCTCGCGACTTTTGGTTCCAAAGTCGCTTTTCCCCAGGAAACACCCGCACTTTATCTTGTTGCTGACGATCTCCCCGGTTATCCCGGTGAGGCCGTCAGTGTTCCGATCGGTCTGCAGACTCTCGCCGATTCACTCGATGGTTTCACGATAGTGTTGAATCTAATCGGCCCCGATCTGACTTTCTTTGAGGTAGATACAGTGGTAATCGGAGAGGAGACGGTGTATATCTGTGCCTTTGACACTGTCGGTACTCTATGCTCCGGTTGGCAGTATCTGGCCGCCCGGTCAATCGGGGGCGACGGGCGGGATATTCGCATCACGGGAATAGCCGATCTTGGTTCGGGGACAACGACCGGAATCCCCGATTATACGACGGGAATACTTATCAATATTCCCCTGCGTATCCGTGGGGATCTTGTTGAACCGCTGGCGATTCGGGATGAGGCGCTCGATTTCGACACGACTGAATCATACTATTCAAATTCTTTCGGCCAATTGATCGAGCCGGTTGACCATCAGGATGGTACGGTGCGGGTACTGGAAGTATTCCCCGGTGACGTGAACTGTGACGGGAATCTTAATCCGGTGGATGTTGTTTTGCTGGTTAACTATGTATACAAAAGTTTTGCGCTGTCTGAATGCGGGGCTAACCATGCAGATTTTAATTGTGACGGATTGACGAATCCGGTCGACGTGGTGACCATTGTCAATACGGTATATAAAGGATGGGAAAGGCCGCTGTGCCCATGAATTATTTGTTGGCCGAATATATGGGGATCAAATGATGAAACCATTTGACACTTATGTGAATGGCCGATCACCCGCTTTGGGCCGGCGTATCGAGGTGGTTGGTTAAGCTTTTGTTGAGGAATGGGTTAGGGGCGCGCCTGCGTCTGCCGCCCCCAAGCAACTGCCGGATAAGCGGTTAAAGGGTACAGTACGCTGTATAGTGTAAGAAGTAGTTAGAAGGGTTGAACTCAGTGACACGGCACACGTTTTGCGGACAGGTTGGACATGAGTTAATGAAATATGGAAAAATCAAACATATTTCTCGTCCGAAAATTGCGGATTACGGGGGAAAACGTATTGACAAATAATGTCGTGTGTGTATATTGCTTCCGTTGTTGGAAGATGCCGCATGATATGAACTGATCAAAAATGGTAGGCTCAACCACGAGGGTGCTGTAACCGAACCTGTCATCACGCCACAGCGCCGATACAAGTTGAGTACCCGACAGGAATACCACGTGAGACGTGGGCTTTACCCCGACCGGCCTACCAGGATCATTTACCGCACCGATGAAAAGTAGTTCAGCAAATTACGGGTTCGGCTGTGCTGTTTTCCCGGCGCGGGATGAATAAGGCCGTCACAGGAGGTGGATACCGCACCAGAGCGAAGGGATGAAGAGTCTGTAATGCCTAAGCATTAAGGAGGATTGGCAAATGCACCAAAAGCCCGTAATTGTACGACCTGTGATGACGATTTTATTCGTCTGTGGTCTTTTTCTGTTGGGTGGGGGTGATGTGCAGGCACAGGATCCCGAGTTGTACATGGCGATCGATAGCGTTGACGGATACATTGGCGAACTCGTCGAGATACCGATTTACATCCAGACACTTGCGGATTCGCTTGATGGTTTTGAGATCTCTTTGGCGCTGAGCCGCCCCGATTTAGTTTACTTTGAAGTTGATACGGTTGTCGTGGGTGACGAAACGTCGTTTGTCTGCCAATTCGACACCGTTGGCACACTGGCTTCCGGTTGGCAGCATGTTGAAGTGCGCAGCACGGTCGGCAAGGGCTTGGAATTACGTATTAGCGGGATCTCCGATATTGGCAGCGGCGGCACACCCGGTATTCCCGATTATACCAGCGGCATCCTGATGAACATCTACGGTCGGATTAGAACCGACATCCCCGACACGCTGACTGACCGGATGGTATACCTTGATGTCCATTCCTCGACCACCTATTACTCCAATCAGCTTGGTGAGTTAATCTTACCGGTGGAAAACACCGACGGTTCGGTGACGGTGGATACCGCCATGCGCGGTGATACGAACTGTGATTATAATGTCAATCCGGTCGATGTCGTTTTCCTCGTCAATTATGTTTATAAAAACTGGGATCTGCCCTGCAACAGTCTGGGCGCGGCGGATATTAACTGTGACACCAACGTTAACCCGGTGGATGTCGTGTTCTTGGTCAACTTCGTTTACAAAAACTGGCCGATGCCGGACTGTTAATGTGCCGGTATCGTCTGTGGGCAAATGTTACCTGAATTTACCTCAAGGCCGGGCGTGGCCTACTGCAAGACGCAAAAAATAACCGTGCGCGGGTCGTTGTAAGGCGCACACAGCAGCAATGGGGTCCGTATTCGATGAACAGCAAGGTCAAGTGAAGTCCCGGTTTTGCCGGCGGTTTATGCTTGATCGATCATAATGAGAATACATGTCCTGGTTAATACTTTTCTTTCAAACCGGCGAAAGGAGGTGCTGCACGCGAAAAGGCCATTAACGCTCACGTCAGTTCACCTGAACTTTGAACGTTTTTTGCCGCCTTTTTAGGAGGTGAGGTCAAAAGAAAATCGATATTGAGGCACGCGAGAAAATTCCACACGGTATAAGGGGGTCTTATAGTTCAGGGATCTTCAATTCGTGTCTCGATCTGGAGATTCCATTTGTTATTGAAGATGAAACCTAGGAGTTACTTAATATGAAGCGGTTTTCTCTCATCGTTTCTTTGGCAGCATGCTTGATCCTTCTCCTCGGTACAGTCGCGTTTGGTAGCTGGGGCTTTGACATTCCGTCGAAGACTCTCAGTCAGAATGCTGTCGGCGTGACCGCCGATATCACGGCATACTGGGATATCAAGACGGCCCAGTTTACTTTGCCGATGGTTGTCCGTTCAGTCAGCGGCGGCGCATACTGGACCGGTGCGCTTCCGGTTGACACCAGTGGTGGTCCAGTTGTCGGTGTGACCTGGAACTGGTCAAACCCCGGCTGGGCATCGATCGTTCAGACGATTCGCCCGGGATTGTCCTGTAATGATCCTGACGCGTATGACGGTGTCAGCCCCGACAACATGGTGCTGGCCGCTCAGGGTGCAGGAACGGATACACCGGCGGAACCTTCCGGTCGCGTGATCTGTACTTTGACCTTTGATGTCAACGGAAATGTCGGTGATTTCGAAATCGACACTGCCTGTTTCACCACCCAGTTGAATACCATTTTCATGGTCGATAACGTATCTTATGTCGATCACGGCCCGACTGGTAATGGTGACGCAACGTGGAGTAAAGGTGTCTTTACGATTGAACCGAACCAGTGCCCGACTGATCCAGGTGCCTATGCCAGTGGTTTGGTTTCCGGCAGTGAGCAGCAGGGTCTGAGCAATGCCTGGGACGGTAGTTCCTACAGTGATCCTGAAGGTGATGCTGCTGCATTCGTGCAGACGAGTGGTCCGGGTACCACTGATCCGGTTTCGGGTCTCTGGAGTTGGACCCCGGGTTGTGGTGATGACGGTGACTATCTCGTCGAGATCGACGTGGCCGACGTCAACCATGGTGCCGGTGTCTGCGGCTTTGTGCTCAGCTTCAACGTGCATGTTGACGCAATTCCGGTTGGCTTGACTTGCATCCCGGACGCCACCATTCACTTTGGTGATGTCTACACTGGGACTGCCACTGCATCGTCTACTTGTACCCCGGTAACTTTCAGTGGCGACGTTGCTTCTGATGGTTCCTTCAGTTTTGCTTCGACTTGTGGCGACCTCGGCGACAACGTCTTTGACGTTACCGCTACTGATGTTGCCAGCCGTAGCGAAAGCTGCCAGTTCACCGTAACCGTCACGAACCAGGATCCGGTCTGTGCTATTCCGGATGATCACTTCCTGTTCACTGACGGTTACAGCTATGACCTCGCGGGCGGCACTTCCGATCCCGATGGTGACGGCCTCACGTATTCAAATCTGACCATCACGCCGACTCCGCCGGACAACATGCCGGCCCTCGCCGGCAGCATGGTCACGTGGGATCCGACCGACAATGATGCGCAGTTCAATGGTGGCTTGTACACGTTGACCGTCGATATCTTTGACGGTTGTGCGACAGTGACCTGCACATGGGATCTGACGGTACAGTACACCCAACCGTACAAGATCTCCGTCCTCGATCCCGATGCGTCCTTCGGTACGGAAATTCCGCTCGAAGCGCATTACCTTGATGTGCTCAACGGCCGCAATGCGACTGTTGGTCTGCACATGAAGAACGGCTTCATCCAGGGTTCCTGCGCGTTTGACTTCCTGCTTTGCTATGACTGCTCCGCGCTGTCCTTCCTGTCCGCCGAAAAGGGTCCCGCTATTGCCGACTGGGAATACTTCACCTATCGGTATGGGCCGTTTGGTAACAACTGTGGCAGCGGCTGTCCGTCCTGCTACATCCGCGTAATCGGTATTCGTGACATGAACAACGGCAGCACGCCGGCCGCCGGCAGCGAGTTTGTCAATGGCTACATTGCCTACCTGACCTTCCGCGTCAGCGACGACCGCAGCCTGTTGAACATGTGCGCGCGTATCGGTTTCTGCTCGATCGACTGTGGCGACAACATCATTTCGGACATTACCGGTGATGAAGTTGCCCTGGCGTTCCCGGATCAGAATGATCCCGAAGGTTATTTCATCACCTTCGGTCCGAACTACAGCCTCGACACCTGCCTCCTCGGTGATAAGTCCGACACGCCGCCGGTGTCCTTTGCGTATTTCGATCCGGGCTACATCTGCATCGTTCCGCCGCCGGATGATCGTGGTGACATCAACCTTAACGGTATCGCCAACGAAGTTGCGGATGCGGTTCTGTATACCAACTACTTCATCTATGGCCCGAGCGTCTGGGATGATACTTACTACGAGAACCAGATTCTGGCTTCCGACATCAACGATGATGGTATCGTCCTGACGGTTGCTGACCTGGTCTATCTCATTCGGATCATCACCGGCGATGCCCAGCCCTTCCCGGCTTCCGGCGAAGGTGCGAAGTTGAGCCCGTACGCTTCATCGATGGATGTCAACACCGAGATGGTTGACGGCAACATGATCGTCACCACCAACTCGACTAGTGACCTCGGTGCCGGGCACCTGGTGTTCCGTTACACCGGTCTGACGGTTGGCACACCCTCGACCAGTACTGCCATGGATGTGAAGTCCAACGCGGCCAATGGTGAACTCCGCGTGCTCGTTTACAGCATGCAGAATAACTCTGTCGAAGCCGGCGTGACCCAGTTGGTCACAATCCCGGTTGAAGGCAATGGCACGCTTGAGTTGGTCGAATCGTCCTTCTCGGATGCGGAAGGTTCGCTGTTGACGGTTGATATGCACCGTCTGGCTCCGCCGACTGCGTACGAGTTGATGCAGAACTACCCGAACCCGTTCAATGCCAGCACCATGATTCGCTTCGCGATGAAGGATGCCGGCGACTGGACCCTCAAGATTTACAACGTAGCCGGCCAGGTTGTCGACTCGTTCGAGGGTACCTCCGAACCGGGTACGGTCACCGTCAATTGGAATGCTGAAGTTGCCAGCGGTATCTACTTCTACAAAGTAGCCGCCAACGACTTCACCGCCACCAAGAAGATGGTGCTGATGAAGTAATTTCGTTCTTCATCAAAATATCCCCGGAGGGGGCTTTGATGCCCCCTCCGGGGATGAAACACGAAAGGAGGAAACATCGCAAAACAGCGAATAGTTGATGATTCGGGAATACTAAATAAGGTTTTAATGAGTATATGGTCAAAAACTCGGCAGAACGGAGAAAAATCCATCGCTGGATTTGGATACCGGCCGGGATTTTTTTTATATTATAATACCATTTTGTTGTAATGAATGCGGGTAGGTCAGGGTCGGATCAACCGGTCTCGAGGGGAGGTTCAGAGGGTAACTGACTTTCGTCAATTCCGAAAATACATTCGGTAAAACGGGAGTCTTTTGTGGTTCGAACTTGAGTGGGTACCACATTGTACCGCAATTACTTCGCGATAGATTTGCCGTTGGCGTAATCGTTGTCGATATCGGCACCAGGTTTGCGCTAATGATCATGTCGAATAGTCGATGACTCCATCTCCTCATTTGGAGGATAGGGAGGTCTCGCTGTCAACAAATGAATGAATGGCATGAAGTAAGAGAGGAACCGGAAAAGGTGAACTCACATTCCGGCAAACAATTGTCGAAGTGGCTGGTTTGCGCGTTAGCGTGCATATTCGTTTTTTGTGCGCAGTCTGTTGCACATTCGGCGCCGGCTGATTCTATTATATTTGATGCGGTGACCGCGACAGCGGGCCGGTCTGCGGTTCTCACTGCCCGACTTCACAATGCGAATACGATGACAATTCTTTCATTACCCTTGATTTACCCTGCCGCCGATATTTCACTCGATTCCATTTCCTGGGTTTCAACCCGCGATGGGCTCTCAACAATGGGTCAGGAGGAGATCGACCTTGCCGCCGGACGGGCACAGTTGGCCTTGGTGGCGATTGCCGAGCCATTCATTTCTCCGGGGGAGGGTATTTTCGCCGAATTGTATTTCTCGATTGATCCGGATGCCGCGGACGGGACGCGGGCCGTGATCGATACGGCCATGTACCCACCGAACGGGTATGTTTTGGCGCGGACTCCGGATCACACCGATCTGCCCCTTGGTTTTGTCCCGGGAGTTTTCAATATCGTGCGGGAAAACCAGCCGCCTGTCCTGGAAGTCGATGCCTGGCAATTCGGCGTGGAGGGACAGGAACTGCGGTTTGCCGTCGGCGTGACCGACGCCGATGATGATTCGCTGATCGTCTCGGTTTCCGGGGCGCCGACCACCGCGACGATGACGGCGACCGGCGTTAATACATATGAGTTTTCCTGGACGCCGGACTACCTGGGCGCGACCTCTTCGGCAGCCAGTCCGTTTATGGTCACTTTTCATGTCACCGATGGCGAAACGCCGGTGAGCAAAACCGTGGAAATCCGGATCAATAACGTCAACCGGTCGCCGGAAATGTCCCTACCGCCTCCGGCGCATGTCATTGCGCGGGATTCGGTCTTAATCAGCATTGAGGCGGTCGATCCGGATGGCGGCCCGTTGAGTTTTGCCTCGTTACAGGACTTTGATCACGATTCCACAGTGGGTGACAATCCCTGGACTTACTCCTGGCAGACCAGCGACGCCGATGTCGGCAGCCATGAACTGAGGTTTGCTTGCGAGGATGAATATGGCGCCGCCGATACGATCACCGTCGAGGTGACCGTTGCCGAAGTACAGGCCTACCGCTTGACCATCGAAAGCGTTTCGGGCGAAGCCGGAGCGACAGCGCTCGTGCCGGTGGAACTTGCAAACCTTAATGAGATCGGTGGGTTTGATTTATTAATCCATTATGACCCGTCGGCGATGGTTTTTGATGGCGTTGAACGAGCGGGGCTGGGCACTGAAAGCTGGGAATCATTTGAAATCTCCGAAATCACAGACGTGACCGGCAGGAATATCCGTCTCACCGGTATTGCCGACCTTGACGACGGTGTTTCATCGCCGGTTCTGCCGCCGTCGGATACAACACTTTTCAATTTGAAGTTTATCCTGGCAGACGAGACTGAGTTTTTCGGGCTCTCGTCGCCGGTTTATTTTAATTTGGGCGAACCAACGGACAACATACTGCAGTTGCCCGATGGAACGACGGTTATACAGACCAAAATCAATTATGTCTCCGGTGAAGTGCTCATCGAAGAGCCGGCGGGGTTGTTGATTGGCGATATAAACCTCAACGGTGTGGCTTTTGAAGTCGGCGATGCTGTGCGCTTCACGAATTTTTTCACCTACGGGTCACAGCTCGACCCGGTGCAACGGGCTAATTCCGACTGTAACCGGGATGGGACGGCGGCCAGTCTCGCCGATTTGGTTTATTTGATAGGAATCCTGACCGAGTCAATTACGCCCTGATGGGTGAGTAGATAGAAACCTAAAAGGCAGGTGTAGATATGAAACGGATTATTTACTTCGCGTTGATTTCACTAATCGTTCTGGCGGCTGGTCCGGCGTTTGCGCAGGAGCACGACACCGATACATTACGAGTAGTGGAGACGACCATACCGTTCAATGATACCAACTCGGTGTTTATCTATATGGCCAATGCCGACACTTTGGGCGGATACTCGCTGCGGATCAGGTTTGACCCGAATGTTATCGGGATTGTAACGCTGCCCGACAACGACTCGACAGTCCAGGCCACCCAGGTACGGGGAGATTTCGCCACATTCTCTGCTGGCACACCTGAACCGGGTGTTGTGCAGATGATTGCCGCGTTCCCCAATACATATCCCGGACTTGATGTTGGCCGGGGGAACACGATTCAACTACAATTTTATGCACAATCCTCGGTGACGACCACAACGCAGACGACAATCGTCTTTGAAGACGCCAGTACTGATTCCAATGCCTATAACTGGTTCGCGGTCTGGGATGGACTTTCACAGTATCGCCCCTGGCGGATACCCGGGACGATAACTATTGGTGGAGGCACCTCCAATAATGCGCCGACTGTCACACAAGTCGGCTCGCCGGTTTCGGCCTCGGTGGGTAACCTGCTCAGTTTCAACGTGAACGCGCAGGATCCCGATAGCGATCCGGTCACGTTAACGGCTTTCGATTTGCCCTCCGGCGCCTCATTCAGTCCATCGAATCCAGTTACGGGGTCGGGAGGGTCGGTATCCGGAACATTCAACTGGACACCATCCAGTAGTCAAACCGGGGATTATACCGTTCGATTTCAGGCAAATGACGACCAAAGCGCCTTCTCCGGGTTTATGAGTGTGACGATACAAGTAACAGAGGATGGAGGTGCGCCCATTATCTCACCTTTGTCCTCGCCGATTAATACCAAGCAGGGCAACCTGGTGGAATTTTCTGTCCAGGCAACGGACCCGGACGGTGATTTCCTGACACTGGAGGCCACTAACCTGCCGGCAGGGGCGGAGTTTACGCCGTCCAACCCGGTCAGTGGTACAGCGTCGGTTTCCGGATTGTTCCAATGGTCACCCAGTTTTTCACAGTCAGGGACTTACAACATTCAGTTCCAGGCGGTTGACGAAACGAATAAATCATCGGGAATAGTCACAGTGTCGATCAATGTCGAAGAAGTCCCGTTGGATGAATTATATACAACATCGGTGGAAGGTCAATCGCCGCAGGGTGGTGTGCCCGGTGCGGTCGGGGTCAGCATCCCGATCAATTTTGTCTCGATCGATGACGCCTACGGTGTGCAATTCGATCTGGTCTATGACCCTGCTGTCTTCACCGTCACCGATATCGTCCCCACAGAGCGGTTGAGCGGTTTCTCAGTCTACGAAGATGTCGGTGATACTCCCGGTCGAATCAAGGTAGTCACTTTTTCACTGGCCGGCGATCCGATTGGTCAGACCAGTTCGGTGATTTTCAATGTCATCGGTGATATCTCCGCGACTGCCGCGGTTGGCCGTTATGATCTGACATTCGAAGATGCGTGGGAGGCGGTTAGTCCCGATCCCAATGTCTCGTCGCAAATTTTGGCCACAACCAACGGCCACATATTTGTCGATATGCTCGGCGATGTCAACCTTGACACCGAGATCAATGTTGCCGATGTCGTCTCGGTGGTCGGGAAGATTTTGGGAACATATAGTTTCACTTCTCGTCAATTTGGTTCCGCCAATGTGATCACCGATGCCGATATTGATGTTTATGACCTCGTCGGCATAATCAATATCATTTTTGGTGAACCGATCTCGCCGGCGCCGCTTAACCCGGGTCCCGATGTGTTGGCCCGTGTTGAGTTTCCCTTTGATGTAAATGTTGGGTCGGCCGGCGCCTACCGCTTGCTGGCTGACGCGTCGGTTGAAATCGCCGGCATCCAGGCCGAGATAATCTATGATCCCCTGCAGGTTCAACTGGTTCCGCCGGAACCGGGCGATCCTGCTGCCGGGCTGGATATGACCTACTACGACAATGGTTCCGGACGGATGACCGTGGTGATGTATTACGATCCGAACGATGAATCGACAATCATTCCCATCGGCGAAAATGAAATTTTCGGCCTCAAGATTGAGCCGGGACCGGCGGGGATCGAAGGTGATCTGCCGGAGGTCGACTTGCGTAATGTGAAATTGTGTACCCCCGACGCGGCGAAGATTGATGTCGCCGGTATCGATGTTCCGCGAAATTTCGAGTTGTTGCAAAACTATCCGAATCCATTCAATCCGAATACGGTCATCGAGTTTAGTCTGAGTGCGTCTGAAGAAGGCGGGATGATTCCGACGAAGTTGAGCGTTTACAATGTCCTGGGTCAAAAGTTGACCACGCTGATCGACGAGCCGCTTTCACCCGGACGGCACCAGGTAATCTGGTCCGGAGACAATGAAAAGGGCGAAAAACTGAGTTCAGGGATTTACTTCTATAGACTCGTGGCGGGTACGCAGAGCGAGTCGAAAAAGATGGTCTTGTTGAAGTAGACCGATAGAGGCAACACCGGTCGGTCCATTCTTCGTGGGAGACAACTATGAAGCGGGTGCTATCATTAGTTATCATTTTTGTGGGGGTTACTTTAATTGCCGGTGCCGTGTCGGCGCAACAAGCGCCGGTTTTGGATCCCATCGGGTCACAGAGTGTGGACGAGGGCGCGAACCTGAACTTCGGTGTCTCGGCTTCCGATCCCGACCTCGATTCGTTGATTTTGAGTGCGGTTAATCTCCCAAGCAATGCGACCCTCACCGACACTTAAGACGGGACGGGGACGTTCCACTTTACCCCAGATTACACACACGCG
>JAJRUJ010000014.1 GCA_024277855.1 Candidatus Zixiibacteriota bacterium | reverse complement strand
GTTCGGCGGTGGGGCGGCAGTGCGGAACGACTCGCGAAAAGCAGCAGAGGTGCTTGGTGTGCTTCCCGGTCGGCTGCGAACGGACACCGTACAGTTTACCTATCTGCCGGAACAGATGAGCGCAACCATTACCGCCGGCGGCGAAGTGACCGAGTGGTCCGAGTCGACCCGTAAACGGATTATTTTTCCGCTCGACTTTGCCGGTTGGGCTTCTCCTCAGCCGTTATATGGTCATGACCAGCAGCAAATGACCGAAGAACGCCCATATCCGACTCTCGAAGTCGATACTTTGCTGGTGGTCTTGCCGTCGGGCTATCTCCCCGAATTCCTGCCCGAGGATATTGCCATTGATGAGACGACCGGGACATTCGATTTCTCGACGAGAATTGCGGGAGATACTTTGATTTGCGCGCGGTATTATGAATATCGCGCCGACCGGGCAATGCGCGCGGCGGGAAAGTATTCCAAGTCGTTGCGCCGGGCGATTTCTTCTTTGCGCTCCGCCGACGCGGTCTTTGTGCGGGAAGAAGACACTACCGGTGTACGCTGATTGGGTCAGCGTCCTATTATTCAATCCCCTTGATCCGGATGTTCCGTTGGGCCAATTCGTCGACAAAAACACCCGGCGGTACGGCGATTTCCTGCGGAAAAACCCCGGTCCGAGCGACCCGCCCGTCGGCCTGCATCGCCGCGACAATAGCGGCGGGATAGGCCGTCATCCGGGCCATCGACGTAATTTTATTTTCCCGGTCATACTCGTCGACGATGGTCAGATCGTGTTGTTTCCCCTTGCCGGAAAAACTGACTCGCACCAGGGTCACATCGTCCTGCTCGTGCGGCAATGTGTCGAGCAGCAACTGTGCCGTCAACTCGCGGGGGGCGATATTCCCGCCGGGGAGCGAAATTTTCCGCGAGGAAAACAATCCCAGTTGGCGCATTGCCGCGATGATCCGCCCGTGCCCGGGATAGCGAATTGTCTTGTAGTCGAGGTTTTTCAGCCGCTCGCCGTACGTCTCCGGGAGTGTGGACGTGCCTCCGGAGGTCGTAAATGCCTCGACTGTTCCGTAAGGCGGGGGGAATTCAAGTGTTTCGATTTCACTGAGTGGCTCGACGATTTCGATCTTGCCCTCGCGCAGGACGCGGACCGGTTCGACATACTCGTTGATCAACCCTTCGACAGAAAACAGCAATGAATAATTAAGCGGCGGTCGTGGGTTTTGCGGCAGGCCGCCGACGCGAATACCGACCGTATCGGCCCAGGCGAATTTTCCCAAACCCCAGGCGGCGAGCACGGCAACCATCCCCGGGGCCAGGCCGCAATCGGGAATGATCGAAACGCCCGCTTGTTGAGCGGCCCGGTCCAGTTTGAGTTGCTCCCGCACGATATCATTATTGCCGCCCAGGTCGCAAAAATGGGTGCCGGTGGCGATGGCCGTTTTCGTGAACTCGACATTAAAGCCGTAATGCACCGCGCCGAGACAGGCATCGACCGGCCGCATCAAATCGGCAACCTGCTCATGGTCGTTTGCGTCGAACTTGACGACTTTCAGCCGGGTATCGGCGAAGCGTTTCTGCAGGGTTGCCAATTGCCCGGCATCGCCGTCGGCGGCGATCACCTCGGTGGTTTGCTCGTGCTGCAAAAAATCACGGCAGGCGACCTGTCCCATTTTGCCGGCGCCCAAGACCAGATATTTCATCCATGCTCCTTTTTTACATCTATCCAACGTCGGGCATATTCAAATACGCTGTCGGGCCAAAGTCAACCCCTGCCCAAATCTATCCGAGTTTGGGCTGGAAATCTTCGGGCGCTCGGTATATGTTCAGCGGTGAAAAAGCTGAGCCAAGGAGAAATGTTGGGAATCTACTTCTGGTTTATTCTGGCCTACCTGCTCGTGTTGATCGTGGTCGGCGCTTACCGCAGCAGACTGGTGCATACCCAGGAGGATTTCGTGGTCGCCGGGCGGCGGCTTTCGGCAAAAGTACTGGTCGGCACGTTACTGGCAACCTGGATCGGTTCGGGCAGTATCATCGGCGGGGCGGGTTTGGCCTATGACAAGGGGTTTCCCGCGCTTTGGTTTTCCGTCGGTGCCTGGTTGGCCATTATTGTGTTGTATTTTATCGCCGCCCGTGCCCGGCGGCTGGCCCAGTTCACCGTACCCGACCTGCTCGAACTCCGCTATAACAAATATGCCCGCGTGCTGGGCACGATTGTTACGGTCGTCGCCTACACGGCCATCGTCTCTTACCAGTTCCGCGCCGGCGGGAAAGTCCTCAACCTGATCGCCGGGGTTCCGGTCGATTTGGGGATTATCATCACCGCCGTTTTCGTCATTGGCTACACCGTCCTTGCCGGGATGATCTCGGTTGCCTTCACCGATGTCGTTAACGGGGTGATCATGATTGTCGGGTTGTTTGTCGCCCTGCCGTTTATGCTCTCGC
The DNA here is from genome assembly GCA_024277855.1 of Candidatus Zixiibacteriota bacterium. Classification (GTDB taxonomy): domain Bacteria; phylum Zixibacteria; class MSB-5A5; order WJJR01; family JAJRUJ01; genus JAJRUJ01. The sequence goes on along the minus strand of JAJRUJ010000014.1, from coordinate 6,799 downwards.
AGGCCGGGGGTTGGGAGCAGGTTGCGGCGGCCCTGCCGAAGGAGAATTTCTCTGTATTCGGCGGGATGTCGGTTTGGGAGGTTTTGAAATACTCACTGCCGGCGATGTTGTTGATGCTGGGCGAGTCGGGGATGTACCAGCGATTCTTCTCGGCCAAAGATACATCTGCGGCGCGACGTTCGGTTGTCGGTTGGATTATTGGAACGGTAATTGTGGAGACGCTGATTGTCGTCCTGGCAATCATCGGCAGCAGCGAATTTATCGGGATCGACGGGGAGAATGTTATCCTGCACACGGCGCGCTACGGTCTGCCCGTTCTGGTTGGCTGTCTGTTGCTCTCGGCTATTGTGGCGGTCATTGTTTCCACGGCGGATTCGTTCCTCCTGGTCCCCGCGACCAATATCATGCGGGACATCTATCAGCGGTTTATCAATCCGAACGTCGGACAAAAACGTCTGCTCATCTATTCACGCCTGACGGTCGTTTTGCTCGGTATTTTCGCTTATGTGCAGGTCCGCTTTTTTACCAAGGTCCTGGAGATGGCCTTGTATGCCTACACGATGTACGGCGTGGGGATTACCCCGGCATTGATGGGAGCGTTTTTCTGGAAACGGGCGACACCGGCGGGCGGGGTATGTTCGCTTGCGGCCGGGATGTTTGTCACCCTACTCTGGGAAGTTGCCGGGCAACCGTTCGAACTCCCTACAGTTATCCCCGCATTGATCGCGTCGGTCCTGTCGCTGGTCGTGGTCAGCCTGTTGGGGCGTAAACCCGACCCGGAAAAATGGCAGCCGTTTTTCTCCGATGCAGGAGGAGTTGAGGGTTAGACCATCTATCGCCGAATCGGCGGGGGGATGTCACGCGCATGAAATCGGTTGGCTTGGCGGGTCGCTGTCGCATTGATGTTACCGTTTCTATCGGCCGTGTTGGACCTCCCGATGGCGGAAACAGGAGACGACATGGTCGTTAACCAATCCGGCGGCCTGCATGAACGCATAGCAAATTGTCGGCCCCACAAAACGGAATCCCCGCTGTTTTAGATCTTTGCTCATTGCCTGAGATTCGGCGGTTTCGGTCGGGATGTCATCCATCGCCTTAAAACGATTGATCCTCGGCGCACCGTCGACAAAACTCCAGATATACTCGTGGAAATTTCCTCGTTCATTAACCAGATTCAGATACGCCTGCGCATTATCGATTGCCGCGCCGATTTTCAGCCGGTTACGGATGATCCCGGCATTCTGCAACAGGCGGCGTTTTTTCGCTGCCGAGTAGCGGGCGATCTTTGCCGGGTCATAATTGTCGAATGCCCGGGCGAAGTTCTCCCGTTTACGCAAAATAGTCAGCCAGCTTAAGCCGGCCTGCATGCCGTCCAAGACGATAAATTCAAACAGCTTCCGATCGTCATAAAGCGGGACACCCCATTCGGTGTCGTGGTATTCCTCCAGCAGTGGGTCGTCGGTCGCCCAGGCGCATTTGTGGATTTTTGCCATAACCATCCTCTCGCAATCGCCGATCGGGTATTTATGTCGTTGACCGCAGTTTGTAAATCACTTTTCGACAAGTCAGACAATCTGAATGGCTTGACTTAAAATAAAAAAGGCCTCCCCCCGGGAAAGGGAGGCCTTTCAGAGACGTGTACTACCTGCTAGATATTCCACCAATAACTGGCTTTGATCAGCCAGACATTCTCTGCGCCGCGAGAGAAGAAACGGTCGATTTCGTTGGATATTTCCAGGTTGTTGATCGAATCGTCCCATTCCGGGCGCGAACGGGTCCAGACAAAATAGATTGTGCTTCCCGGCCGATATTCCCAGCGAACCAGCATCGTCGAATTCAAGGCCGAGTAGGTGCCGTCATGATTGCCGGTATAGCCGACGTTGGGGTCATAATTGTTGCCGCCGAGATACTGTCGGTAATTGTGATAATCGAGACTGGAAATCAATCCCTGTCCCGAGATTTGCCAGGAGAGGTTGCGCGTCAGCATGACACCGGCGGTCAGATACATTGAGACCCGGTCATTGTCCAGATCGGCAAACATCGCCAGTTTGTCTGTATCGTCCTGTCCATCATGGTCCCAGTTGGTAATCCACCGTGTGCCGTTGAAAGATCGGTGATAATTTACCCCGACAGAGAATTCCATATTACCACGCGGCCGATATTCGGCACCGACATAATTCGCCCACCATGAACCACCGCGATCTCCGCCGCTGCCGGGATTGATCCTAAATGACACCTTTTTTCGGTAATCGGTATTCAGACTGGCCCACCAGGAAAAAGTCGGATGGACCGGCCATTCCCACAGGCCGTTCCCTCTGGTCTCCAGATCGCTGTATCTTTCGGCTTGAATCGAAACCCCGCCGCCCAAACTCCAATTATTGAGGAATTCAATGTAGGTGTTGAAATTCCCGCCCTTGTTGATATTGACGCCGGCGTAATTCCAGGTAAAGTATGTATTGAAGTTATTGTAGCTGTTGCGGATGATCCACCAGTCATCCTGGGTTCGGTATTGGATCCAGCCCCACGCATTCTGCTGGTCATTGCGGCTGGTAAAACCGAGACGGTTGATCTGCAAATGCGGGTCCTTGATTGTGCCGCCAACCGCGCCGCGGATATGTTTGCCGGCAAGTTTTTCGGCGGTGACATCCAGACCGAACCCGGTGTTCACATTATCTACCCGGCTGAATACTGTCTGTCCGCGCAAACCCCAGAGACCGTTGCCGGTTTGCAATCGCCAATCAACCCCGCCGGTCATCGCCGGATGATGGTAGTCCTGGCTGGCCAGTGTCATCATTGCGCCGATATTTGAATTGCCGAAAATGTCCTGCTTGACCCGCATCACCGAATAGTTGGCAGTCGGTTCAACGACACCCTCGCGCGTTATCCCGCCGGCGGTCATATATTTTTCGGTTTCTTCCTGGGTCACTGCATTGAGGAAACCGATCGAGGTGCCATTGGCCAGCTTGCCGGTTAACTTGGCCGCCCCGAGGATAGTCGTGGCATTCGGCCGGTCGACCGGGTAACTGTAATCGGGGTCATAATGGCGATAGCCCGCGTCCCAGAGGTATTCACTCGGCTGACGGCCGATCCGACGAGAGTAGAATAACTGGAAATCGGTCCGGAACAGATCGGAACCTTCGAGGAAAAACGGCCGCTTTTCCGAAAAATAGCTTTCGAAGGCCGAGAGATTGAGCACGGGCGAATCGAGTTCAACCTGGCCGAAATCGGGATTTATCGTCGCGTCAAGGGTCAGGTTCGAGGACAGGCCGTATTTCAAATCGACCCCGGTATTTTCATAGGTACGTCGTCCGTCGGGGTTTCCCGAGGCGGCTTCCCCGACCTCCAGGTTGGACACCGCATACGGTAAAACCTCCAGCCGCCCGGCCGGCCGTATCCCGGTCAAGCCCGTCAAATGGCCGAATTTGGAAACCCGGCCGCCGGCACCAGCCGGGCTGAATGCCCACTGTGTCGTTTCTGCTTTGCGGCTGATTACCCGGACGAAATCAATCCCCCAGGTGTGCGCTTCCTTTTCGGTGAAGCGCAGGCAGTGATAGGGAATCCGCATTTCGGCCGACCAACCCCAAGGCTCTGAATGGACATTTGCTTCCCACACTCCGTCCCAGGCATAATCGATGTTATTGTCCTCATACATGCGATAATCACGTTGAACACCGGACGCGTTGACCTCGAAAGCATTGCCGGTTTGGTGATCATGATAGGGGTCAATGCGGACGATGATCTTGTCCGACTCGGACCAGCGGTCGCGTCGGACCAATTGCCGGGTGATTTTCTCCGGCTTGGAATCATAACAGCGGATGCCGAAATAAACGGCGTTGTCGTCATAAGCCACGACGACCAGGGTTGACTCCGTTTCGGCTTCTCCTTCATCAGGATCCCGTTGCCGGAAATCCCGCGCGATGGTGAAATCATGCTCATTCCAGACAGCATCGTCGAGTTTGCCGTCGATGACCGGGGGATGCGGGTTTATCCGCACCGCCGTGATTTCGGGGACGATCCGCTCAACTGTCGTGGAATCTTCTGCGATCGCCGAATTTGCAAGAATTACCAGGAAGAAAAGGAGAACCCACACCAAACTTTCCCAACGAATCATCCACCACCTCCTCAGAAAACACAACAGAGTTAACCGACCCTGCCGTGATTTCATCCTCCCCAGCCACTAAACGGAAGCTTGTGAGAAAAGTTTCATGCGACATTCAATTAGTCACTTACACGTAATCAAGTGCGATAGACCTGGAGTAGAATGCAGGTTTAGCCGAGGTTTGATTTAGCCCATGATTCGGGCGGTCACCATATTCCCGGTAAGTTTTTCGTGGTGCTCATTCCACTTTTTTTCAGTTTGAGGAAAATTTCCCGGGATTAGCATAGATTTATCAAAAAATTAATGTTTATTTGTCATTAAAGGGCCTGCCGCGGAACTGACCCTGGCCGAGTCGGGATTGGATAAGGCGACAACGGGCTTGACAACGCGATACTCACCGTCGTAACCCTTTGACAGGGGTGATTCGACGGCAACGAGTGAACCATCGACCTGATTCGGCCGATACTGTAAAAACAACATAAGTTACTTTACCGGCATATGTTCGGTCCGCTATTCCGGGGAGTATTGATGGGTTCATTTTGGCAGTCTGTCGCGCGAGTGATCGCGGTCTTGCTGGTTTGTCTGGTTGTCGTCGGTGGAATGACCATCGCAAAGGCCCAGACACCTAATTTTTATCTCACCATTGATGATGTATCCGGGTATGTCGGTGAACTGGTCGAAATCCCGGTCTTTATGCAAACTTTGGCAGATTCCCTGGACGGTTTCCAGATCTCCCTGGCCCTCAGTCGCCCGGACCTCGTCTATTTTGAGGTTGATACGGTGGTAGTTGGCCAGGAAACGATGTATGTCTGCCAGTTTGATACTGTCGGGACGCTGGCCTCCGGCTGGGAACATGTCGAAGCCCGCAGCACGCTGGGGCAGGGGCTGGATTTGCGTCTGAGTGGGATCTCCGATGTCGGCAGCGGCACGACGCCGGGCATTCCGTCTTACTCCAGTGGCATCCTGATGAAATTCTATGCCCGCATCCTCCCCGATATTCTGGACACATTGACCGACCGGACGGTCAATCTTAATGTCCATGTAAGCACTTCGTATTTCTCCAATGAATTGGGTGAATTAATCGAACCGGTCGAGATCACCTCCGGCTCAGTGACCGTGCTTGCGGGAGTTCGCGGCGACGCCAATTGTGACGGGGTTTTAAACCCGATCGATGTTGTTTTATTGGTAAATTATGTCTACAAGGGTTGGGATGTATTGTGCAGCGTCGAGCAATGTGATATAAACTGTGACAGCTCGACCAATCCGATTGACGTTGTCTTTCTGGTCAATTATGTCTATAAAAACTGGCCGCTTCCGCCCTGTTAGGCCCGGGTAAGTTTGTCCTCGTGATTGATTATTGCTTTTTGTTCGGCCCGAATTTGCCGCGACGGATCTGACCTTGTTGGCCAAAAGATTGATCTCTTTTAATTAATTGTTTCTTCGACGGCGTGATCTGGTTCAGGTGGATATTGAACTACGGCGCCGACTCCGACAGCGTCCGGTCTGCTTGTGGCGAATTGTTCAGTATGCACTATCTGCCACGTTCCTCTGCCCTTAGTCGATTTCACGCGCTTGGCATTGTACCGCATCAAGCGATTTCCCGAATCATTCGTCTGCCCGACAGAGAAGGCGCCGCAATCAATTCGTAGAATGTACGCGAAATACGGCAGAATAAAAACCCCCCGTTTCCGGGGGTTTTCTAAGCTGGCGGCCCCAATATCACTCTCCCCAAACTTTTGTCGCTTTTCGGTTCTCGATCCGACATCACTACTTGACGGCCGACGGAAGTCGTTGGAAGTCAATTAAGTGCGGCCATTAAGACCTCAAAAAAGTGAGCACACCTGCCGCAATCTCCGATCACATTGTGAGAACCACTTTTCCTCGTGCGTGTCCTTCCTCAACATATCGGATTGCCTGTGGAGCGTCACTCAGAGAGTACTTCCTGTCTATAACAGGTATAATCTTGCCGGCCTCCAGAAGTTCCTTCAGAAGGGCTAAATCTGTCCAGTTCATGTTCGCCATGAATGAAACAACTTTTCTGCCCTTTATCTTTGAAATAAGAGGGTTGATAATCAACGATTGCAAAATGCTCGCAGTGGATGAGGAGCCGCCAACCAGAACATATATGCCGGTTGGTTTCAAGGCGCGCAAAGGCTTACTAATTGAATGAAATGCGGCATTATCCACGATCAAATCATATCTCTTCCCGCTCCGCCAAAAGTCTTCCTTTGTGTAATTGATCACGTGGTCTGCGCCAATCGACTGAACCATTTCCAGGTTTCTCTCGCTGCATACGCCGGTCACGCGGGCTCCCAGCGCCTTGGCTATCTGCACTGCAAACGTGCCTACACCTCCCGACGCGCCGTGGATCAACACCTCATGTCCTGCTTGTATCCGTCCATGGTCTCGAAGTGCCTGCAATGCCGTCAGCCCTGCGACTGGTACAGCTGCCGCCTGCTCAAATGTCAAGGATGCAGGCTTCAGTACTATTTTGTCCTCGAGAAAACATCCGCTTTCCGCAAAGCTACCGATCCCTGAGCCAAAGACTTCGTCACCAACCTTGAACCGAGTTATCCCTTTTCCAACAGCTTCAACTTGACCAGCCATATCAACTCCGAGAATCTGGTGCTTTGGTTTCAGAAATCCAAAGCCCATTAGTCGAACCAGAAACGGCTCGCCACGTAGGATGTGCCAGTCGAG
>JAJRUJ010000013.1 GCA_024277855.1 Candidatus Zixiibacteriota bacterium | reverse complement strand
CCGTTCAGTCACGCAGTTCCGCATTAAACTTTTTCATTAATTCCGCGACTGCTTTCTTATGTGCAACATTAACTTGCTTATCAGTCAAGGTGCCTTCACTCGAACGATAGACTACCGAAATTGCGACACTTTTTTTGCCCTCGGCAACCTGCTTTCCGGTATAGATATCGAAAATATCGACACTTTCGACGAACTTCCCGGCGGAAGATTTGATCACCTCGACCAACTCTCCGGCCAACACGGCCTTGTCGACAACGACTGCACAATCGCGTTCAGATCGCGGAAAACGCGGCACGGGCTGATAGTGCCCGCCGGTCACCGCGGCATGGCGCAACTGCTCGAAGGTGAGAAATGCCGCCCAGACAGGCGCCTTGACCTCGTAGCGTCGGGCGAGCGATTCGGCGATCATTCCGGCGTACCCCAGGATCGTTTCGTTCGCGGCGAGTTTGAACGATGCCCCCGGCCGAAAATAGGGACTTTCGTCGGGACAAAATTCGACCGTGACGTGCAAGCGGTCGAATAATGTTGTCAAACAACCCTTGAGATCGAAAAAGTCGGTGGCTCGAGGAGATGACTCCCAACGCGTGACCGGTATTTCACCGGCGAGCATGATTGCCACCGAACGATGTTCATCATAGGCCTTGCCGTTTTTGGCAAAGACCCGCCCGATCTCAAAGATGCGCACCGAGGGAACCTGACGATTGAAGTTGTAGGCGACAACATTCAAAAGCGATCCGCAAAGTGATGGACGCATTACTGAAAGGTCCTCGGAGAGGGCGTTGCGCAACGCAGCGACCCGTTTAGCATCTTCGGCCGTCAATCGTTTGGGATCAACCAGCGAGTTGGTCACCACTTCATAGAGTCCCTCACCGACGAGGATGTCGCCGAGCTGTTCCTCAAATGAAGTAACCGGATTGATCGCCGTGGGAATGCGGCCGGCCGCACCACGCCGGACAGGAATTTCCTCATAATCGGCAATGCGGGCGATTTCCTCGATCAGGTCGAGCTCACGGGTGATGTCGGGACGGAATGTCGGCACGGTGACCGAAACTGTCTTCCCGGCAGTGACCGCGAATTCGAGCGAGGACAGGATATCGATCATCCTCGGTGAGGCCAGGTCGGTGCCGATAATGCTGTTGGCCCGGTTGGGCCGCAGTTCAAGCCGCTCGGCTTCAATCGGTTGAGGATAGACATCGACGCTTCCCCGGAGAACCTCTCCCCCAGCCAGTTCGGCCATCAGTGCGGCCGCGCGGTCGAGGGCAAAAGTAACCCCGTTGGGGTCAACCCCTTTTTCAAAACGGATGGCCGACTCGGTGTCCATCCCCAGCGCCTTGCGGGTTCGACGGATGCGGGTCGGAATGAAATAGGCCGACTCAAGCAGGATCGTTTTGGTCGTCTCGGATACTTCGGAATCCAAACCACCCATCACCCCACCGATTGCCACCGCGTTCTTGCCGTCGGTGATCAACACGGCGTCTTCAGGGAGTTTGCGTTTCTCACCGTCGAGGGTCGTGAATGACTCCCTCTTCCGTGCAGCGCGCACGACCACCTGCGGTTCGGAGAATTTTTCCAGGTCGAAAGCATGCAGCGGCTGGCCGGTTTCGATCATTACATAGTTGGTGATATCAACGATGGTGTTAATCGCCCGGATACCGGCCGAATGCAACCGTTGTTTCAACCAGAACGGCGACCGACCGAGCGTGACTTTTTCGATTATCCTGCCGGCATAACGCGGACAACCCGACGGGTCATCGATAACAATCGATAACCGGTCGGTGGCGGCGCCTTCGGTCTCGGCCAACTCAAATTCCGGGCGCCGGGAATGCACCCCGGTCAGGGCGCCGATTTCCCGCGCAATCCCGAGGGCCGACATACAGTCGGGCCGATTCGGGGTAAGTTCGAACCGCAAAATCCAATCGTCGAGTTCGAGCGCCTCCCAGAGGTCGGCGCCGGCCTCGGCGCTTTCCGGATCGAGGACCATCAACACGTCGGCATCTTCGGACAACCCAAGTTCCGCCTCCGAACAGAGGAAGCCCGGTGAGGGGACTCCGGCGATTTTTGCCGCAGTAACTTTCCGGCTTCCGGGTAAAATCGCCTCCGGCGGGGCGTAAGGTGAGTATTGCCCCGGATGCACGTTGGGCGCACCGCAAACAACGGTCGCCGACCGGGTTCCGGCGTTTAAGACACAGACGCTAAGCTCGCTGCGCGACGGGTGGGGATCAACCTTTTCAATCCGGGCAATGACCACGCCGGTAAATTTTTCATAGAGTGGTTCGATTTTTTCAACAGCGGTGCCGATCATTGTCAGCCGGTCGGCCAGTTCATCGACCGACCAATCGAAGGCGATGTAATCTTTAAGCCATTTATATGATATTTGCATCAGGTCCCCGCTTCCGTTTTCGGCTGGAGCCGCGCATCCTCGACCGTCCGCCTAAAATTGGGCGAGAAAACGCAAATCGTTCTCGAAGAACAACCGGATATCGTCGATACGGTATTTCATCATCGCCAGTCGTTCGATGCCCATACCGAACGCAAAGCCGGAAATCCGCTCCGGATCATATTCGACCGCGCGAAATACTTCGGGATCGATCATCCCCGCGCCGAGGATTTCCAACCAGCCCTCATCCTTACACAACCGGCAGCCCGTGCCCCCGCAGAGAAGACAGGAGACATCCACCTCAGTCGACGGCTCGGTAAACGGGAAAAACGACGGCCGAAAACGCAACTTGGCCTCGCTGCCGAAAAATTGTTCGGCAAAGGCAATCAGGACACCCTTCAGGTCGGCAAAGGAGACGTCGGTGTCGGCATAGAACCCCTCGACCTGGTGGAACATACAATAAGACCGGGCGTTGATCGCCTCGTTGCGATAACTTCGTCCCGGCGCCAGGATCCGCACCGGCGGCCGCCGCTTCTCGAAAACGCGTACCTGGACCGGCGAGGTATGGGTACGCAGCACATAATCACCATCGAGGAAAAAGGTGTCCTGCATATCCCGCGCGGGGTGGTCGGGCGGAAAATTAAGGGCGCTAAAGTTATAATAATCGAGTTCGATTTCCGGGCCGTCGGCGACTTCAAAGCCCATCCCGTAAAAAATCCGGACGATCTCATTGGTCACCTGGGTGAGCACATGCCGCTTGCCCAACTGCGGAGCCCGACCGGGCAGCGTATAGTCAAACTCGGGCGCGGCCGCCTCATCATCTTTTGCCGCGCCGATTTTTTCAAACGCGGCCTGGAGGTTCTCACGAGCCTGATTGGCCTTCGCGCCGAATTCCTTGCGCTTCTCGGGCGGCAGGTCCTTGACACCGCGCAACAGCAGGGAGAAGGCACCCTTGCGCCCCAGCCAACGCGATTTGAACTGCTCTTGCGCGGCTTTGTCGGCCACCGCTTTCAACTCGGCCTGTGCCTCCTTGAGCAGTTTGGCGATGTCTGCAATCTCTGTCATATGAACTCTCCGGCCGATAAAAAAACGAGATCGAACGTGAAAGATCAATCTCGTATGCTGACGGCCGCGGATTCGACACCGGCGGATTATGCCGCGGATGCCGCTTCCACGACCTGTTTAAACCCTTCAAAGTCAGTCGCCGCCAAGTGTGCGAGTGATTTGCGGTCGAGGTCGATCCCGGCTTTTTTCAACCGGTCAATGACTACCGAATAGGTGAGGCCCAGACTGCGCGCGGCGGCATTAATGCGGATAATCCACAGCGCGCGGAATTCCCGCTTGCGGTTGCGGCGGTCGCGGTAGGCGTACGTCATGCCTTTCTGGACAGTCTCACGCGCGGTGCGGTAGAGCCGGCGACGTCCGCCGTAATTTCCCCGGGCGGCCTTGACTATTTTCCGCCGGCGGCGATGTCCCGGCACTGCGGATTTGGAACGCGACATATCAGTTGCTCCGTTTTGCTTCGTTTCGACTAAATCGGTAGTTCCCGGCAGGCGAACATCAGGCCAGGATCATTCTCCGCACCCGTTTCTCATCGGAGGGATTGATCAATTTCCCTCGGCGAAGATGACGTTTGCGTTTCGTCGTCTTCTTGGTGAGGATGTGGCTGGTAAACGAGGAATACCGTTTGACCCGTCCGGATTTGGTGGTCTTGAACCGTTTGCAGGCCCCGCGATTTGATTTCATCTTTGGCATATATTTTCAACCCCTTAACTTATATGCAAAACGCAATAATTTATATGATTACGCGAATACGTCAAGGGCTTTTTGCATAGTTTGGACATATTCTCGGCAATTTCGGGGCCGAAAACCGTCAAAAAGTAAGCTATACCGGATAAAACAGTTAGCTTACGAAGCTGCGGTGTCTCCGTCGGAGACGCTGGGAACCGCAGTTGTCTCGGTCGGTTTGGCCGCCGCCGGCCCCGCCGATTTGGCCTGCGCTTTATCTTTCTTGCCGCCGGTTTTGTCCGGGACAAACAGCATGGTCATATGCCGTCCCTCCATCCGGGGCCGCGTTTCCGGCACGCCGACACCTTTGAGCAACTCCTCAACCTGGCCCAGAATGCGGATGCCAAATTCGGTATGGGTTACTTCACGGCCGCGAAATTCGACATAAACTTTGACTTTGTGCCCGGCTTCGAGGAAGGAATAGACGTGCCGGGTTTTGAATTCGATGTCATGTTTGTCGATTTTCGGGCGATAGCGCATCTCCTTGAGTGTAGAGCTTTGTTTCTTCCGCGCTTTTCGCTCACTTTTGGCCTGCTCATATTTATACTTGCCCAGGTCCATGATGCGGCAGACCGGTGGGCGGGCATTGGGGGAAATTTCGACGAGATCAAGCCCTTCCTGCTCAGCCATTTTTAGTGCATCGCGCGTAGCGAGAACCCCCAATTGTTCACCGTCCACGCCGATTACCCGCACTTGCGGAATGCGGATGCGATAGTTGGCCCGAGGGCCGGGGTTCGTTCTTTGCCTCTTGATATATTCCTCCTTAGACCTTTCGAGACCAGCCGGAAAGACACTCACACGGTGTGTCAGCAACTCCGGGTATGGTCCTCCTTCACGATATCGGCAATCAACGTATCAACGTCAACCACTTCCTGCTGTTTGACCCCATGTCGCCGCACCGTCACCTGTCCGGCTTCGGCCTCACGGGCACCAACAACCAACATATACGGAATTTTATCGGTTTCGGCTTCACGGATTTTCAGGTTGATCTTCTCGCTGCGGTCATCCAACGCTGCGCGAATACCCGCCGCACGGAGTTTTTCGTGTAATTCCCGACAATACTCATTGACCGCATCGACAATCGGCAGAACAGTCGCCTGCACCGGAGCAAGCCAGACTGGAAAAGCGCCCGCATAGTGTTCGATCAAAATGCCAAAGAATAGTTCAAGCGACCCCAAGAGCGCACGGTGCACCAAAAACGGGCGATGACGATTGCCATCGGCGCCGACAAAGGTCAAATCGAAACGTTCGGCCAGATTGAAATCGAATTGGATCGTCGTACACTGCCATTCCCGCCCGATGGCGTCCTGGACGCAGATATCGATTTTCGGCCCATAAAACGCGCCCGCGCCCTCGTCGATTTCGTACTCGGTATCCGAATCGGCCAAAGCCTGTTTGAGCGACGCTTCGGCCTCCGACCAGTCGGCCTCTTCCCCGATCGATTTTTCCGGCCGAGTCGACAAGTAGATTTTCATCTGCTCGAACCCGAAGGAGCGAAGCATGTGTATCGAAAAATTCAGGGTCCGCGAGATTTCGTCTTTGATCTCTTCGCGGGCACAGAAAATATGGGCGTCATCCTGAGTAAAACCGCGCACCCGCATCAAACCATGCAACACCCCGGAACGCTCATACCGGTAGACTGTGCCCAGCTCGGCCCAGCGCAACGGCAACTCGCGATAAGAGTGGAGCCGCGATTTATACATCAAAATATGGAACGGGCAATTCATCGGTTTAAGTTGATAGGGATTACCCTCGATTTCGAACGGCGGAAACATCGAATCGGCATAGAAACCGGTGTGGCCGGAGCGCTCCCATAACCCCAGCCGGGCGATATGAGGCGAGTAAACCAAATCGTACCCGTTCTTGAGATGTTCCTCGCGCCAGAAATTCTCGATGATGTTGCGCATCAACGCGCCTTTGGGATGCCAGAACACCAAGCCGCCGCCGGCCTCTTCCTGCAAAGAGAATAAATCGAGTTGTTTCCCGAGTTTGCGATGATCCCGGCGCGCGGCCTCCTCGCGACGTTCAAGGAACGCCTTAAGCAGTTTCCTGTCGGGATAGGACACGCCGTATATCCGCTGAAGCTGTGGATTCCCCTCGGCATCCTGCCAGTATGCACCGGCTACCGACAACAGCTTGAAGGCCTTGATTCGGCCGGTCGAGGGGATATGCGGCCCCCGACAAAGATCAATGAAACTGTCGTGCCCGTAGAGACTGATCGGCGCATTCTCCGCCTCAATCCGGTCGAGAATTTCGAGTTTATATGATTCACCTTTTTCGGAGAACAACTTCCGCGCTTCCTGCAGGGAACACTCGCGTCCGACAAATTCCGTATCGGCGGCGATGATCTGTTTCATCCGGTTTTCGATTTTTTCCAGATCGGATTCGGCGAATGGTTCGGCCTTGTCGAAATCGTAATAAAAACCCTCCGCGATCGGCGGTCCGATAGCGATTTTTGTGCCGGGAAAGAGGTCCTGCACCGCCTGCGCCATCACGTGGGCCGACGAGTGCCAGAAAACTTCCTTGCCCCGGTCGGAGGCAAACGTCAGGATTTCAAATTCGGCGTCGGCCTCCAGCGGCTTATTCAAATCGACGGGACGGCCGTCGACAGACGCGGCCAGAGCATCCCGGGCCAGCCGGGGGCCGATCGAGGCGGCAACCTCGGCGGCAGTCACTCCCCGCTTGAACTGCAGTTGTTTTCCGTCGGGAAGTCGTAATGATATTTGGTCAGTCATTTTTTCTCTCCTGGATCTCCCGGTTACACCGTCCGCGCATCCCGCAAGCGGCCTCCGACTCGACGAAGCCCCTCACAAAAAATACCAACCACGGGAAATGGTGGGCGATACTGGAATCGAACCAGTGACCTCTTGCATGTCAAGCAAGCACTCTAACCAACTGAGCTAATCGCCCGTGGATTGTACGCGCAGTGATTGGCGCCGATAATCGGGCGGTCAATCGCGTATGATGAGACCCAAAATACATGACGGCAATATTTCTTCGAGTAAGGTGAATGTCAAGTCTTTTGCGTAACACGGCTCCAATTGTGGTCATCGGTTGATCGGCCGGTCGATAACAATATCGGAAACACCGGCACTGTCTTGATTATCCCGGCGGTTGCCGACAGTAGTTTTTGCCGTGATCCGGCAACACTCCAGGCGACACCCCAGCGAAAGGGTCTAAGCGGCAACCCCGATCTTGAATGAATGAAAAAGGCCGGGAACAATCCCGGCCGATGAGTTTTCTTTGCAAATGCGGGATTATTTTGTCCGCCGACGCCGCGCGGCAATCCCTCCACCAATCAGGCCGACACCCAGAAGAATCATCGACGCCGGTTCCGGAACCGGAACCGGGGTACGGTTATCATCACCGGGAGAATACGGTAATTCACCGTCATCAAATGTCTGATTGGTGATCCCGGTCTGCCCGCCGGAAGTACCGCCGTAGTAACTCGATGCCAACGACGGACCGTCATATGATCCACCCAAATAGGAAGTGGGTAATTGCGTCATCGTAACCGGAAACTCCGTCTTGTCCGCGACGGTAATATGTTCAGGTGCCTGCAGATAAACGACCGAATGCGGTACCATCGCCACGGCCGCCGAAGAAAGTGCCACCACAAACAGTATGCCGAAGATTGTCGTTGTCTTTCTCATATTCTGCCCCTAAGATAACACTTTCTTTATCGTTTTCCCGCTACTGGATTACGCAAATCCCCTGCCGGTATCTAATTTAAATGTTTTACGCTATGTATCAACAAGTTAGTTGAATCGTGATTCGGCATATTTTGCATAGAGCCGGCATAAATGTTCGGATTCCCGACAGAATATGCAGCCAATTGCAATCTTGATATCCTATCATATTGTTCATTAATAGGTAATGGGAGAAATCGACAGAATGTTGAAAGGAGGCAAATGTCAAAATTATTGACACTTTTCAGAATTTATTGCGACCACGCCAATCTCGGTATAAAGCAGTGAAAGTTACCCGGAGATTATCCGTACAAATCGCCCGAAGCGTCATAAGAAAGCGACCGGACCGCATTGGGGCAACCCGGTCGCAAGTTTGATATTGAGGTTGTCCGATATCCGATCCGTAATCGATTAAAAATGCTCGGCCATCTCTTTGAGCGAATGCCGATTATAGACCACAAACATTTGTTTGCGGGCATCCAGCACCGCTTTACGTATCGGACAATCCTCGATGCGGTGGCAATCTTTCTGCTGAATACAGCATTTCATCGGATCGCCTTCGCCCTGCACTGAGCGAACAATCTCCGCCATCGAGATCTTACTGGGAGTCTTGACTAACGAGAATCCTCCACGCACCCCGCGATGCGATTGGACAATACCCGACTTGGTCAGACTCTGAAAAATTTTCGCCAGGAACTTATCGGGGATTTTCTCGGCCCGGGATATTTCTCCAAGACTTACCACGGTCCCTCGTGGCTGTCGAGCAAGGTAAATCATGCCGATCAGTCCGTATTCCTCGGCCTTCGTGAACTGCATTCTATACCTCTTCCAGATCAGGAAATACGAGCAAAACGACTCGTCTTAAATCAAATTATCTTTGTATTGACTCGCGGGATATCCGGGTTAACCGGCTCCGCATTCCACAAACCGCCCAGAAATATTGTTATCTTTTTCACTTGAGAAAATAGCTTTCGACCAGGATTCTGTCAAGGTGCAACTTGTTGTAAACACTAATTTTGACATATTTTGGATTCTATTACATACCATACTGTGGATTAATGGGATTTTCCGTCGTCGGATAACATAGATCCGAAAATTTTTGCCCATTACTCCGGGCCTGAGTTTGACCATACATTGACTATATAGTATGGGAATGTTCCCATCTTCTTGCCTGACGCGGCCGGTTAACTCGTCGATCCACCGGCAACAGATACTAATCTCACCTAATCTAACATGTTGCAGGAATAGCTGATAGGAATATCAGCTCACATTTCCCTCTATCCCGGCATCGGATTTGGAGACAAATACCCACGTATGCCCGGCGTTAGGGCCGGCATATGATGACAGGGATGAGCCAAAATGCAAGACTCACTGCGGAGTCAGAAGGGGATTACCCTGCTGGAAGTCATGGTTGGAATGCTGGTGTTCTCACTGGGCATGCTTTTGATGGTACCAATGATAGCGACATCAATCAAAGGCAACGAGGCCGCCCACGATAATGACCTGGTAATGCAGGAGGTCCAGAGTATTGTGGAGGCATTTAAGGCGAACGGCATTCCTGCCAACGGGACGGAATACAACACTGAAAAACAGCGGTATATCTCCTGGTATACCGAGTCGGTGGCCGCCAACCTGGAAAAACTCAACGTCGATGTGACCTGGGAAGACGGCCAGATGCAATACCACAACCGGCGAATCAGTACCTACATCTATCGAAAGACAGGGAGTTGATCATGCGTCCACCCATGCGATTTTCGGTTAAGGCCGGACAAAGACGATCGCGATCTCTGACTGGCGAACGAGGAGTCAGCCTGATGGAGTTGATGGTCGCCAGTATAATCGGCGCAGTCCTTGTGATGTCGGTATTTCAACTCTATCTCTCGCAACACCGGAGTTGGATCATCCAGGATGAGGTCACCGATGCTCAACAGTCGGCGCGCGCGTCGATTCGGATGTTGTCAGACCATATCCGGATGGCCGGTTATGCCCTCCCTGACGGTATGCCGGCGATAATCGCCTGGAACACCGATCCCGACACTTTGATGGTTTTTTATCAACCACCGGGGATGTGCGATGCTCCACTCGAGTGGGATATGCCGCAACCGTCGGCCGAGCTGCGCTGTGACGGACATGACATCTCCTGTTTCGAGGAGAATAAGTGGGCCTATATCTATGACCCCGCCGCCGATACCGGGGAGTTTTTTGTCATCACCGAGGTTCAGGAAGCGTCATCACATATCCAGCATAATACGACCGTGCTCTCGCGGAAATACCCCAAAGGCAGCCAGGTGTTCATGGTCGAGGCCTACCGCTTCTATATTGACCAGGGAGCCGACCCGGAGGCCGCGACAGCCGTGCCGACATTGATGGTTGAAAAGATGGGAGAAGGCGGCCCGGTCGCGTTTGCAGATTATATCGACGATTTACAATTCCGCTTCGTGATGCAAAACGGTGACACACTCGACGTGCCAAACTACGCCAACCTCGTTCGTCGAGTATTTGTTACTGTCTCAGCTCGGACTGCACGGCCCGAACAACTGGACGAGTCGATCGATGAGGAAATTTACCGCCATCGGGAATTCGCGACGGAAGTCCAGGTCCGAAATCTTGGGTTCTAATCGGCACAAGACAGGAGAAGTATGCCATGCAAAAATGTATCAGTAATAACCGGGGATTTGTCATCATTACCTGCCTGGCGGTCCTGCTGATGTTGGGGATCGTCGGGGCAGCGGCCGTGATGAAATCCTCCGACGATGTCGAGATTTCCGGGTCGCAATTACGCGACGTCAACGCGCTCTATGCCGCGGAGGCAGGCGCCGAGTATGCGTACGCGCGTTTCCGCAACTCTATCGATTCGACAAACTATCCGCCTAATCCTCTGCCGGTTGATTCGTTTAATCTGGAAGGGTTCAAGGTGTCATTCTCGACGGTGCAGTTCGATACAACAAAACTGGTCACCATGACCCAGGGCACCTATAACGGCCTTTATGGCATGTCGAACCTATACGATGTGCTCAGTACAGCCCGATCGAATTCAACACCTATTCACAATACTGTTTCGGTGCGGATGGAGAAAGTCCTGGTCCCGCTGTTCCAGTTTGCGGTATTTTATGAACCGGACCTGGAAATCTCTCCGGGACCGTTTATGACCCTCGCCGGCCGGGTTCATGCCAATGGGAACTTATATCTGGGTTCAGGCAGTGGTTTGAATATTGAATCATACCTGACCGCCGCGGGTGAAATCCACCATGGCCGGAAACCGGGCTCGGGGTTGTCGAGCGGGACCGGAGCTGTCAACATCAAAGACGGCAACGGCGTTTACCAGAATATGAAGAATGCCGACGGCACCTGGCTGGAGCATGATTCGGAAGAGTGGGTCGACGATTCGATGGAACGTTGGCAAGGACAAGTGCAGGACAACTCGCACGGAATCAATGACCTGTATCTGCCGGTGTCCGTTTCCGGGGACCCGATTGATTTGATTCATGACGCTACCGGCCCCAATCCTGATTCATATGAAAACCAGGCCGGGTTGAAAATTATTGACGGACAGGCCTATTACCGGAACGCTGACGATTCCTGGTCAAACGTGACCGCGGCGATGATGGCCGAGGGGTCAATCTCCTACACGACGTTCTATGACGGGCGGGAGCAAACAAATATTGATGTGCTGGACATCGACATTTCGGCGCTGAATACCAGTAGCTACTGGCCCGAGAATGGACTGGTTTACACCAAGCAGGAAGTGACCGGTATTGACCAGCCGGCAACACGGCTGGTTAATGGCTCCACCCTCAAATCGGGGTTGACCGTCGTTTCCGATAACCCGGTCTATACCAAGGGGGACTACAACTCTACACAGAAAAAACCAGCGGCGATAATTTGCGACGCTTACAATATCCTTTCCAATGCCTGGAATGACGCCAATTCGACCCTCGATCTGGGATCACGGACCGCCGACGCTACGACGATTAATGTTTCATTTATCACGGGCAATACGACGACCGGTGAGGATGGAAATGGCTATAACGGTGGTTTGGAGAATCTCCCCCGCTTCCTGGAGAGCTGGTCGGGCAAGACCCTGAAAATCCGTGGTTCCATGGTGGATTTATGGGAGTCGGAACAGGCGACGGGGAAATGGAGCTACGGCAGCTACTATAGAGCGCCGATTCGTGATTGGGGATTCGACAATGACCTGTTGGACCCGGACAATTTGCCGCCGGGAACACCGATGATCAACATTGTCACCAAGAAGCAATGGGCCCGCTTCGATGAAATTCCCCAGTAAGATGATTGAGTCGGACTCAACCCCGGCCGATTAAAAAATAGTATTGTAAGCAATTTGGCCGGACGATCTTAGGTCGTCCGGCTATTTTAGATGGACATTGACGACAATCTATGTCCGCCGGTTGAGCATACCGGGGCCGAACTTGCCTCTGCCCTATGAAGTTCCCCTGATGCTGTCCGATATAATAATTGTATACGCAGGATTTGTCCATCGGTCATCCAGCCGATACAGGAGGAGGCGAAGTTCCACTTCGCCAGAACATTAGCCGAAGAGATCATCTCAGCCATGAGCACAACCCAACGAATTCGGACAAACATCCTGGTACCGTTGTCGATTTCGACTGCTGTCGCCTGGGCACTTTTCTCCATTACCGTCTACCTGAACCAGCGATCAAATATCTTCGACAATGTCGCCTTACATGTGAATCAGACCGAATCATATTTCCGCTCCCGGCTTGAAGACGACGCCACCCGGCTGGGCTCGGTACTGGCCACGATTGATCACGATCCGCGATTTTTGTTGGCGTATATCCAGCGAAATCGCGACAGTCTTTATACCATCGGCAAACCGTTATTTGAAATCCTGAACAATGAATTTCATATCAACCGTCTGTCGATTATCCAACCGAGTGGGACCTGCTTTTTGCGCTGGCATGATCCGGAACGTTATGGTGATTCGATCAAGCGCTCCACGTTTTATCTCTCCCGGCTGACCAAAAAACAAGCATCGGGGATCGAATTTTCCAATTCAGTATTTGCCGTGCGGGTTATTCGGCCGATCGGTGACCCGGAAGCCCGCGTCGGATATATTGAGGCAGCTACCGGAATCGACCAACTGCTGGAGGAATTAAAAGCAGGGGTCAATTCAGACATGGCCGCGGTAGTCAGCAAATCATACCTCGGTGAAGGCCAGTGGTACAACTACCCGGTACCGGAAGGCGTTGAACCGGACACATTGAGAATCTTTGACCCGATCGTACTGGCCCATACATTTAACGAATTCCCGGACGTCATGAATAATATCGGGGGCGAAGTCTGGCCGCCGCGCGACCTGCAAACCAGGATTTTTGAGACTGATTCGCTCAAATTTGCCGCCGGGTGTATCGGGATGGTCGATTCGGACAATGTGTTTATCGGGCACCTGGTAGTTTGGGTCGATATTACCACCGCGGTCTCCAATGCCCGCAAGACAACTGCCCGGATGAGTATCTATGGCGGAATTGTCTCATTCTTCCTGATGTGGATTCTGGGAACAATCATCAACCGGGTCGACCGGCGGTTATCCGAATCGCGCGCCCTTGTCGAAATCTCGACCGAGCAACTCGCCCGCAGCGAAGAAAAATACCGTTCAATAGTTGAAACGACTTCAGAATGGGTGTGGGAGATCGACACCGGCGGCACGGCCAAGTTCTGTAACGCGGCAACCAGCGGTATGCTGGGCTATTCACCGGAATACCTGCTTGGCCGCGACGTGTATGATTTGGCCCATCCCGACGACAAGGCCGCGGCCCGTGAGCGGTTGGCCAATGCGGCCAAAACCGGCAGCGGCTGGGATGGAGTCGTCACCCGCTGGCTGGCGCGTGACGGTTCGGTCCATTATCTGGAGAGCAACGCCACACCGATCCTCGATACTGAGAACAAATTGATCGGCTTCCGCGGCACCGACCGCGATATCACCGAGCGGGTGCAAAAAGAAGAGCAGATACATCTTTTGGCCACCGACCTGCGCAATACGCTGGAAGCGACGTCGGATGCAATCATGATGGTCAGTTATCTCGATGCCGGGCCGACAATTACCATGGCCAACCGTCGTTTCGGCGAAATCTTCGGGGTGGACCCGTCCACGATAATCGGGACACTGGATGCCGAGGTGCGCGATGCAATCAGCAGTCATTTCAAAGACTCGAAGGCGTTCACCATATTAGTCGAAGAGTTGTACGAGGAGAAGGAGCGAGTCCATACCTGCCAGTTGGAACTGGTCAAACCTCAACGCAAAATACTCGAAAGATGGACCGGGCCTGTGCGCGATTCCGAGGGGAATACCATCGGCCGGATCTGGACGTTTGCCGATATTACCGACCGCGTCGAAATAGAACGGGCGCGGAAGATCCTCGAGGGAGCGGTGGAAAACGCCGTGGAGGTGGTCATCATCACCAACACCGACGGCGTGATGGAATATGTCAACCCCGCTTTCGAACGGGTGACCGGCTATAGCAGAGCCGAGGCAGTCGGGAAAAGTGCGAATCTGGTCAAATCGGGTAAACAGGACGAAGACTTTTATGGCAAGATGTGGGAGACAATCTCGGCCGGTCAGGTCTGGGAAGGGAAATTGACCAACCGGAAAAAATCCGGTGAACTCTATGAGGAAGCGCTGACAATCACTCCGGTCACCGATCCCAACGGCACAATTATCAATTATGTCGGCATTACCCGTGATATTACCGAAGAAACGCGGTGGCAAAAACAGGCAATCGAGTCGGAGAAAATGGCCTCGGTCGGCCTGTTGGCCGCGGGCGTGGCCCACGAGTTTAAAAATTACCTGTGTGCGATCATCGGCAACGCCAGTTATGCCGGCGAGCACATTGAAAACCGCAATTCGACGGCCGAAGCGCTGGAGAAAATCAATCGGATTGCGTCAAACGCCAACGAAATCGCGCTGGGGCTGTTGACTTTCTCACGCCAATCGGACACCTCATATGAGTATTGCAACGTCACCGACATCATCGATTCGGTCCTGGCGATTGTCCGTAAAGAACTTGAATATCGGCGGATTGAGCTGTCGACCGATTACCACTCAGCTCTGCCGATCCGGATTGTCCCGGGTAAATTGCAGCAGGTACTGTTGAACCTGATCCAGAATTCCCTGGATGCTATTGAAGACATCCCGAATGCCAAGCTATCGATCTCCGCCCGGCAGGATGATAATACTCTGGAGATTTGGGTTTCGGACAATGGTCCAGGCATTGATAAAGCCGTCATTGAAAAAATCTTTGACCCCTTCTTCTCCACCAAGGGTGTCTGGGGCACCCAGGTCAAGACCGGCGGCACCGGGCTCGGGCTTTCAGTCTGCCGTAACATCATTAATGAACACGGCGGTGAATTATCGGTAGAATCGGATCCGGGTGTTCTCACGACATTCAAAATCCGTATCCCGTATCTCGATGCCCCTCTCTCGCAGACAATGCCGATCCCGGAATCTGAAGAGAACAACACGGCCGCAGTATACTGCCGTGACGATCAACGGTTCGAGAGTCTGCGCGAGTATCTGACCTCCTACGGCTGGACATTACGACGGGTGCGCTCCAAAACCGATATCGAGAATGCCGGAGAACCAAATGTGGCCTTCCTCGATACCGGAGGACCGGGTAAAATCAGATTTGCAAAATTGTATACCGCGCTATTGAAAACGCACTCTGGAATAAGAGTATACCTGCTGACAGACGGCCAACGGGAATATTTACTTGACGAATATCACAAGAATGCGTCAGGCATTATTCCCTGGTCGACAATCATGCAGAACGGGGAAACAAAAGCTGAGACAAGCACCTCGTGTGCAATTGATTAGAGATAATCGACCGTCAATTGGCGACACAGGGAGGATAAGACGATCATCGTCAATTAACTCAAGAATGGGCAGTATAACGCCGACATGGTAAATAGGCAAACCCAGACGCGGGACCAAAGCTGATGAGCACAAATGCAACCAAGATTTTAATCATCGACGATGAGCCGGAAATCACCGAAATCGTCGAGATATTTCTGACGACTGAGGGCTTCACCGTGCGGGCGGAAAACACCGCCTCGGCGGGCGTCGAAACGGCGCGCGAGATGAGACCGGACGTGATACTCCTGGATATCATGATGCCCGGGATGGACGGCTACGAGGTCTGTGACGCGTTGAAAACCACGCCGGAGACTGCAGAGGTGCCGGTTATTTTCTTAACCGGCAAAGATTCCCGGGACGATTCCGGGCGGAGTTTCAAGGTGGGCGGTGACTTGTTTGTCAAGAAACCGTTCTCATGTGAACGACTCCTGGATATCATCAAGATTGTCCTGATGAGTGTCAGCAAGTAAAATTGACCGGCGAGGGAGGAGATTTGTTTCCCTCGCCGCTTTTTTTGCCATAATTTTGTGCGGCGCACAACTTTTTCGGAACAGATACGTAGAAGCATTGGAGGGAGTGACCAAGCGGTGCGGATAATCAAACGATACAAAAACCGTCGGTTGTACGATATGACCGCCCGGGAGACGATTACGATGGGCAATATCGCCTTGTTGGTGAAAGACGATATTGATTTCACGGTTGTCGATTCGTCTTCGGGCAAAGATATCACACTGTCGGTCTTAGCCAGTGTGCTGGGAGACGAAATCAAACAATGGGATAATGCCGCCGAGACCGGCAAACTCGTCCGGCTTCTGATCAAAAAAGGAGGTAAGAGCGGGGTGACTATTCTCAACAAGACACTGATGGCCGCGATCGGGGCAATATCGATCACGCGGGAAAACGCCGAAAAACTCATCGATGAGTTGATCAGGCGTGGCGAGTTGGACAAAGGTGAGCGCGTTGAAGCGATCAAAGAGGCGTTGGATAAGGCCGAGGAAAAATCGAAAGAGGTGGCCGCTAAAATAAAAGATTCGGTAAAATCGGCCAAGATCACCAAAAAATACGCCCGGACGGTGGATGTCGATGCCCTTGAAGAAAAAGTCGACAACCTGACGGGGAAAATCGAGGAGATCCTGGCCAAACTCGAAAGTAAATAGAAGTCACGACTATCGTTTTGGATAAACCCCGCCGGTTAGCGGGGTTTTTTCTTGCCCCTCCGGCAATTCCCATATAGTCTTCGGCAACGGCGGTCCGCACGGATAGACAAGGAAAATCGTATCCGGGACAAATTTGCGGAAACTTTGTCGGGGCCGAGCCGGTACCAAAGATAAAAATAGTGTAATTCAACAGAGGGGGGTCTTTTGCGGATATCACGAACTATCTTGATCGGAATCTGTTGCTTTCTATTTGTGGCCGGCGCCTCGGCGCAGGCCCAGCTAACCGGGTTTCTTCATTCAGCGCAACCATTGGAACAGGGTAATACCGACGCCGGTGCGTATTTCGGCCTGTTTAATGCCGAGCGGGGCAGCGGTACACCGCTCTCTGTTTTCGGCCAGGTTCGTCACGGCCTTTTTAATGCGGGCGACGGCAGTTTGAAATTTGGTTTGGTCGACCTCGACGCCGGAAACGACGATGTCGGTGTCGTCCTGGTCGGGGAAACGCAGTGGGGGTTGTTGGGGCCGCGCTGGGGTGATTCTTTCTCGTTGTCTTTCGGACCGGAGGTCGGCGTCTATGATGCCGCCGGAGTCCGGGTTTGGTCCCTTGGCGGAAACGCCGCTGTCTCGCAGGCATTTTTGGCCCGGGGCCGGGAGATTGTACTCTACTCACGGTTGAATGTCCGTCTAGAATTAGTTGATTATAATGCGGCTAAGATGGATTCCGATTCCGATCTGAAAATTGGCCTTAATCCCGGCATGATGTGGGAAATCGGCGATTTGTTCGACTTGGTGGTGGAATTGCAAATTGACGATGCTTTCGGTTTCTTAGTCGGGATGAATTTTCGGATGTAAACCGAATTCGTCTTCGACAATCGGCCGCCGGATTATGAACCGCGGTACGAGTCAACCCCTGGGGGCAGATGGACATCATCACAGCGATCATCCTTGGCGTAGTGCAGGGACTAACCGAATTCCTCCCGGTATCGAGTTCCGGGCACCTTGTCCTGGCTGAGTATCTCTTCGGCGTGGATCCGCCCGGTATGACCTTCGAGGTCGTTCTTCACCTGGGAACGCTGGGAGCAGTCCTGGTTTATTTCCGAAAACAACTGGCGAGAATACTTAACGATCTGTTTCGCGGAACAAGTTCAGCCGACGGGCAGCCGAGCGGTTGGAAGTATGTATTGATCATTATCCTCGGCAGTGTCCCGGCCGGCGCACTGGGCCTGTTTTTAAAAGATCAAATCGATGCGGCTTTTTCCTCGCCGACGGCCGCCGCCATATTCTTGCTGGTTACCGGTATATTCCTCTTCAGTACCGTGGTGAAAACGAAGATTCGGCGACCACTAAGCCTGCCTCGGGGTTTTGTCATCGGCTGCGCTCAGGCCGCCGCCTTATTGCCGGGAATTTCGCGCTCGGGCGCAACGATTTCGGCAGCGGTCGGTTTGGGCATCTCCCCCGGTGTCGCCGCCGAGTTTTCTTTTATTCTCTCTATTCCTGCAATTTTCGGCGCCTCGGTACTGTCACTGAGCAAAGCGTTCACCGAAGGTGTACCTTTAACGACCCTGGGCATATATTCCCTGGGTGGTTTGGCCGCCGGGATCGTCGGATATGCCTCACTTGTCCTGTTGTTCGGGATGATCCGTCAGGGTCGATTCTGGTGGTTTGGGCTATATTGCCTTACTGTCGGGGTTGCCTGGCTCATCTTTTTACACTAATTTGTTTTTATGAAATGTCTGGTCATTCGTCTGTCTTCGCTGGGCGATCTTATTCTCACGACGCCGGTCGTGGATTCACTGGCGGCCGCCAGACCGGGAGCAGAGATTCATTTTGCGGCCTTTGAGCGATTTGCCCCGATCCTGGCCCGGTTTCCGCAAAAGATAATTCCACACCTGTTTGGCGGACAGCGGCGAGCGGAATTAATTGCCTGGGCTGAAAAACTTGGCGTTCAAAAATTCGACCTGGTGCTCGATTTACATGACAATTGGCGCTCGCGGATCATTGTGCGCAACTTGGGCGCGGCAACGGTCCGGACCTACCCCAAAGAATTCTGGCGACGCTGGCGGATGGTCGCCCTCAAAAGGGGTCTTGACCAGCCATACCCGGTGGTCGACCGGTATCTCTCGACCATAACTGCGGCGGGATATCCGATTTCGACTGATGTTCCACGACTGATTCGGCTCCCGGAAGACCGCAAACAGGCAGTAGAGGAACTCGTGCCGCTGGGCTGGCCGGCCGGCCGGCCGACAATCGGGATCGGCTGGGGTGCGCATTGGCCGACAAAGAAAGTCCCGGTCGAGTTATGGGATGAGTTGATCGGCGATCTCAAGGGGAGAGACAATCCGGCATTTATTCTCTTCGCCGAGGAGCAGGATCGAGCGGAAGTGGACGAATTTATCGGGACACACGGTTCCGCGGATATTTTCCCTTTCTGTGGAATGTCGATTGAGGCGGTATGCGGCGCGATGGGGCTTTGCGCGGCTTTTGTTTCGTCCGATTCCGGACTGATGCATGCGTCGGCCGCACTGGGACTTCCGACATATGGGCTATACGGGCCGACTCACCCGTCACTGGGTTTCGCGCCTCGCGGAGATGATACACATGTGGTTCATGCGGGAACATTCTGCAGCCCTTGCAGTCGGCATGGAAAAGCACACTGTTACCGCGATCACCGCTATTGTTTCGAGCAAATCGACATCGATAAACTGGCGAATCAAATCTCCGGGATGCTGCGGCGTATATCAGATAATCGCTGAGGGAACGAGAACAAGACAGACAATTATGAAACAAGAATCACCGACATCCGCCCGACCGGCGGCTTTTCTTGACCGCGACGGCACGATTATTGTCGAGAAAAACTTCCTCGGTGATCCGGCCGGGATTGAACTTCTCCCCCGCGCCGCCGAGGCGATCAAATTGTTGAACGCACGGGGATATCGGGTCATCAGCGTGACCAATCAGTCCGGCGTGGCCCGAGGATATTATGGCGAAGAGGCGGTGCAGTCGGTCAACGCCCGGCTGGTGGAATTGCTGCAGGAACAGGGAGCGATAATCGACGAGATTTTTTATTGTCCACATCATCCCCAAGCCGACCTGCCGGAATACCGCAAGGAGTGTGACGGGCGCAAGCCGAATGTGGGAATGGCCACCCGGGCAATGGCCAAGTACGCCATCGAGATTGAAGGTTCGCTGATGATCGGGGACCGGGCCGCCGACATCCAGTTTGGCAAGAACCTGGGAGTTCCCACGGTCCTGGTACTCACCGGGTACGGCCGCGCCGAACGGGAGCGGATCGAAGATGAACATCTTACTCCACCCGATCATATTGCCCCCGATCTTTTTGCGGCTGTCGAATGGGCGTTGGACCGCCGGAGTTAGCGCAAACATTCATTAAACTCGAGGTCTGTGTTCCTCTCACCCAAGCGGACACTGACAATTTCCGCCGGATTTTCTCCGGCCAGATTTGCTTTGGGATCGGCAGGTCAATACTTTATCCTGAACAGGTGATCATTTCGGCCTTCATGTTTTTTCTATCGCTCGGCCGAAAAGGTAAGGGGTGAACGATGACACAGCAGAAAACCGTTTCCGCCACCGATCAGAGTAGGGCCCGCCTGTCCGAACGGTCGGCGCGGATGCCTGCCTCGCCAATCCGCAAACTGGCCCCATATGCGACCGCCGCCAAAGAACGCGGGATAACAATATACGGATTGAATATCGGCCAACCCGATGTGCCGACACCGCCGGAATTTTTGGCGGCAGTCCGTTCTTTCGATCAGCCGGTGCTGGCCTACGGGCATTCGCAAGGACAAGCCGATTTGCTGGCCGGTTTTTCGCGATATTACAAACAAGTCGGATTGGATATCCCGCCGGAGCAAATCCAGGTCACGACCGGCGGATCGGAGGCGATCCTTTTTGCGCTGATGGCGGTTTGTAATCCGGGCGACGAAGTGATTGTCTTTGAACCGTACTACACCAACTATACGGGTTTCGCAATTACGGCCGGGGTGAAACTTGTTCCCTTGGCAACCGATCCGCAGACGGGGTATCATCTCCCCCCGGCAAAAGCGATCGAGGCCAAAATTACCAACCGGACGAAGGCCATTTTTATTTGTTCGCCGAACAATCCTACCGGGACGGTGTTGACTCGCGAGGAGATCAATACAATCGTCGGACTGGCCGGGAAACATAACCTGTTTGTCCTCTCCGATGAGGTCTATCGCGAGTTCTGTTACGAGGGATCGCATACTTCGATTATGGAATTCCCGGAAATCGCCGAAGGGGCGATTTTACTGGACTCCATTTCCAAGCGGTATTCGGCCTGCGGGGCACGCATCGGGTGCCTGGTTTCGCGCAACCCGGAAATTATGGATGCGGTCCTGCGGATGGGCCAGGCGCGACTGTGTTCGCCGACGATTGAGCAGATCGCCGCCGCGCGGGCGATGGACCTGGGCAAGGATTACTATCGGGAATTGACCGCTGAATACCGCAAACGCCGCGATACGGTGATCGAACATTTCAATAAAATACCGGGATGTTCGTGCCGGAAACCGTCGGGGGCGTTTTATTTTATGGGTGGTTTTCCGGTCGACGATATCGAAGATTTCTGCCGATGGCTGTTGACCGATTTTTCTTATGAAAACCAGACGGTGATGATGGCGCCGGGGCCGGGATTTTATGCCACACCGGGAATCGGCAACAACGAGGCGCGGATCGCTTATGTGCTCGAAACCGACAAATTGATCAGAGCAATGACCGCCCTCGGCCATGGACTGGAACGGTACAAAACATCACATTAGATGCATCTGACTATTGGGAGGCAGGGTGACCGACAGATCGGCCTATTTGGGGATCGATATCGGGGGATCGTTTGTCAAGTACGGCGCGATCGACGACGAGGGCAAAGTCATCATCTCTCGTCGGACACCGACCGACCTTTCCTCGGGACCGCTGTCGCTGCTACGGGTTCTGCTCGATGTACTCGACGGGCTGATCGAGAACTGCCGGAAGAAAAAATATACCGCTCAATCATTGGGGATTGGCTCACCGGGAACAGTTGACGTTCGTTCGGGGCGGGTTACCGGTGAATCACCAAACCTCCGCGGCTGGGTCGATGTCGAGTTACGCTCGCCTTTCACCAAATTCGGCCTGCCGGTTGTGGTCGATAACGACGCCAACTGCTCGGCGTTCGCCGAATATAAATTCGGCGCGGGGAAAAGACTGCAAAATGTCATCGTGATGACGCTGGGTTCGGGGATCGGCTCGGGGATTATTATCGACGGCGAGGTATTCCACGGTGCGCATTCGTCGGGTGGCGAGTTAGGGCATGTGTCGATTCGGGCCGACGGCGAGCGGTGCGGGTGTGGAAATCGCGGCTGCCTGGAAATTTATGCTTCGGCCACCGCGGTATTGGATCGAGCGGCAAAACTGGCGCAATTCCACCCGGACAGTAAGTTGGCGAAAATCGATTTTACCAAAGAAGACGATTCCCGGCTGGCCGGTATTTTCGCGGCGGCCAAAAACGACGATCAGATTGCGGTCAAATTACTACAGGCGGTGACCGATGATTTGGCGATCGGGCTGGCCGGGGTATTCAACGCGTTCGATCCGGAAATACTGATAATTGGCGGCGGAGTGGTGGACGCCGACGCGGAATTTGTGAAAATCATCGCTCAAAAAACGGCGAGGTTGACTTTCAAATCGGCCACGCGAAAAATCCGGATCGTGCCGGCAAAATTAGGGAATCAGGCGGGTTTCATCGGCGCGGCGGCGCTGGGAATGATGAGTTCGGCCCCGACGGCCGACTGATTTCCGTCGCGGACATTTTTATGAACAACAAAAAGGAAGGCAGGGGACGACCGTTTATCGGCGTGCATTTTAAGTGCTGCCGCGTGTACGTGCGGGCGTACTTGAACAAGAAAGGCGATGCGTACGTCGCCTGGTGCCCGCGTTGCGCCGCGCAGATGAGAGTCCGCGTATCGCCCTACGGTTCGGACAACCGGTTCTTCGAGGCAACATGATAATCAACAAGCCGATGATGAAATCGCGTTCGAAAATAATCATCGTCCCGATCGGCGATCTGGATTTTTTTCAGATTAATAAACTGGCCGGACGGTTATCGGAGGCCTTCACTTCGCCGGTGGATATTATCCAGGGTGCTGAGCCGCCGGAGGAAGCGTATAGTCCCGCGCGATTGCAGTATTTTTCATCGGTGATGCTGGGGAAAATGGAGCGATTGAAAGCCAACGATAAAGAGAAGATTCTGGCAATTGTCGATGAGGACCTCTATATCCCGACCAAGCCGTTTGTCTATGCCGAGGCCGACCCCTACGCCGGGTGTGCGCTACTTTCGCTTTATCGGTTAAAACAAGAATTTTATGGCCTGCCGGAAGACGACAAGGTTGTCATCGAACGGGTGAAGAAAGAAGCGACCGCACTGATTGGATATTTACATCTGGCTCGATATTGCCGCAACCCCCGCTGTGTGATGTATCATTGCAATGATATGTCCGACTGCGACGCCAAGACCGACAAGTTCTGCGATAATTGTACTCGGTTGCTGAGTGGCAAGTAGTTCTTAAGAAGAACCGAGATGATATCGCTGGTTGGGTGTAGGCCACAGACGGGATTAGTTGAAAGAGAGAAATCGACCCAAGGGGCCCGGTGGCCCATCTTTCAGATGGGTTTCCGCGATAGTATCAAGGAGAAACACACTAAAGCGGTTAATCTGTCCGCAGGGCATTGATTCTCGTAATGCCGGCGCCTTCCCGGCCGGGCAAACGGGCGAGCGAGCCGGATACCGACATAAACAACAGAAACTTCTTTTTCATCTAACCTGATACCGGGAAGTCATTATAATAAGTACTCGTGGTTGCGATGCGCCCGGATCAAAGCGCATCTACTCGTCGGGGTGACAATGAAGTCTGACAATACATGGGGTGGTTTTATTCTCAGAGAATGGTTGCTGTTCGCCTCTGCTTTGGGACTTGCCGCCACTTCACTCTACCTGAAAAAACTTCCCCGGTTTTCGCCTTCCGAAATCGAGGTGCTTTTTCTTTTGTGGGTTCTTTTCATCGTAGTCAAAGGACTGGAGAACAGCGGCCTCATCCTGAGATTATCCCGGAATATCGAAAAAGGGAGATTGATTCCGCTCAAGCTGGTGGCCATGACTTTTATCCTGTCAATGGTGGTCACCAACGATGTCGCGCTGATCGTTGTGGTGCCCCTGACGCTGGCTCTCAATACCAGCAGAAAAGATATTCTGGTTATTCTGGAGGCGTTTGCCGCTAATGCTGGTTCGGCATTGACGCCGTTCGGGAACCCGCAAAACCTTTTCATCTATTGGTATTATCACGTTACGCCGACGGACTTTATCACCTCGATCGCTCCATTCTCGTTGTTCTTCTTGTTGCTCCTCCTGATCGCGTCGATGGTCATCAGGACGCAAAACAATAATAAGGTTCGACCGGAAAGAGCAGTGATCGGCCGGGCCGCCTATGTATATGGGGGTTCGTTAACCGCCGTGATCCTAACCGTACTTCGCGTTTTTCCTATCGGAACCGGCGTGCTTGTCCTGGCTTATGCAATTGTTTTCGATCGGAAAGTCCTGCGTATTGATTACGGTTTACTCTTTACTTTCCTCTGTTTTTTCGGGTTGGCGGGAAATATCAGGATTCTGTTGACCGCAAATCTCGAACATGCCGGGCATATCTTTGTGCTTTCTGCTCTTTCGAGCCAGGTGATGAACAATGTTCCGGCGGCATTGCTTTTTGCAAAGTTTACGACACAATGGAAAGCATTACTCTGGGGTACAAATGTGGGTGGATTCGGGAATATCGTGGCCTCATTTGCAAACCTGATTGTCTACAAACTCTATATCAGCCATGAGAACAGAAACAAAATCATGCCGTTCACGATCAAGTTTATCGGCCTTGGTTATGTCATGTTTATTATCGGGATGTGTCTTTACCTGGCCGGCGAAGCGTGGTTTTAACCGGGTGTCCCCTGCCCTCAAGGGACCCAGGTGCAAACAGACACCGGCCATAAGACGATGTCCGCTGAGGACCATCTTAACCACTGCAACCTTCAGGTAGTCAAGTATGCCGGTGGCGTGCGGCCGTCGTACACTCAAGCATCAAGCTCTTCACGGGTAAAGATCGGTCTGAATTTCCAGCCGACTTCAGCAAAGGCGTCGTCGGCCCCCTCCTGCCGGTTGAGAATCGATACGACAATCACAATCTTACCGCCGGCGGCCTCGATTGCCCGGCCGGCTTTAATCGACGACCCGCCGGTCGGGGTGACATCTTCAATCAGGGCAACTTTCAGCCCCGGAGTCAACGGCCCCTCGACCTGGCTTTGCGTGCCGTGCCCCTTGGCTTGTTTACGGACGATCAGCCCTTTCAGCGGTTTCCCTACCTGGGCCGAGTATAGACACAATGCACCGACCAACGGATCGGCGCCGAGGGTCATTCCGCCAACCGCCTCACACGCCGAATCGGCAATCAACTCCCAAAACAGCCGAGTCGTCCACAATAGCGGCTCACCCCGCAGGGAAATTTCCTTACAGTTGGCGTAGTAGTCGCTGACCTTTCCTGAGGCCAATACCACCCGCCCCCGCCGCACGGCGAACTCATTCAACGCCCGATGCAGGTCCTGCCGGTCGGCGGCCAGTTGATCAGTGTCAGGCAGAGTAATCGCCGTCATCTATTTGATCACCTTGATCAACCCGCTTTCCCATTGCGGGGTGACTGCGCCGATCAGTGTATCGACATACGTCAGAGTGTTGCCCGGATAAACAAAGGTCGTTTCAATCGAGACCGTCTGCGCGGGAGCATCTTTGTCGATCGTGAAATACAGCGAGCCAAACAGTCCTTCGCCCGCCGGGATATCCGGTTCGGTAATCGGCACCACCGCAGCGAGGAAAATCTTTAAATCGTTGCGGATGTTGACCGGCTTGGTGCCATACTCTTCCAAGCTCGAACCGACCCAGGAGAACGAATCGATCTCGGCGTTGCCCAGATAGGTCAGCGGCACGACGATTGTCTTGGACGGTTCGCTGATTTTGTATCGCACCTCCAGCTTGACCTGTTCGCCGGGCCGGCCCTCGGCCGAACTCAGCCAGATTTTGCTGTCTTCGGAATACCGCGGTTCCGGACTGACCGGGGCGTTCTCCTTCATCTGATCAAGTCTCTCGGCTGTTGACTGTTCTGACTGTTTGGCCGCCGGAGTTTCAGATTTCGGTTTTTCCTCGGCTTGTTTCTGGCAACCCCAGATTAAGCTGACGATCAACAATGCGAAAAGCACACGCTTCATTCGACTACCTCCCTATGGTCACACTCATTATTATCAGTCTGCTAAAAATATGCCTCCCTTGGCGTTTGTCAACTGGATACACACCTGGAATGCCGATCTGATCAGAAATTCTTCGTTTAGCTGCATTTTTTCGGGTCGAGAAATACAAATTTTCGCACACAATCTTCACCAAAAGGCGCAACGCCAGCGTAAGTTATCATAATACATAGCATTACAGGTTTTACTCTGTATTGTGTATGAGGCACAAAATTCGACGGGAATGTCATTTTTTTATTGCGCTGTTCCTCGCAAGGGGATACATACTCCCTAAGCCGCAGGGATATAGTTGGAAGTCCCGGCGGCAACTGGGGGGAAAACAACAGTTGTCACCTAAAACCACTACTACATGAGGAGGGTTTTATGAAGTTAGGGAAAGTGCTGATGTTAATGGCCGCGATGTTGCTGATCTTCGGCGCACAGGCATTCGGCCAGGCAAACATCACAAAAGGCACTATTGAGGCCGGCGGTTCGGTTGGTTTCGGTTACACGAAACTGAGTACGGATGGTACGGACGACGAGATCACGATAACCAACATTAACATCATGCCACGGCTCAACTTTTTCTTTTCCCCGAAAATTTCGGGCGAAGGCAGACTGATGTTGCGATACTCAAAGTCCAAATACTCGTCTTCCAGCACACTCTCCGCGGCAGTACAGGAAGATTATGACGTAAGCACCACCAATATGGGGATTCTGGCCACGGTCAATTACCACTTCATCGGTGAAGGCAACACGGTACCATATCTTTTTGCCGGCTTGGGCATCATGACCAACGGCAGAGGAGGCACCGCTGAAGCTGCCGATGGCACTGAAGAAACTTCGATGATTCTCCCGGCGGTCGGTGGCGGTGTCAAGCTGTTCGCGGGCGACCATATTGCTCTCCGGTTTGAAGGCATGTTTGAAATGGTCTCCAATTCGGGCGGCATCAAGGACGTCGACGAAACCGATATTTCGTTCAACGGCGGTTTGTCCTGGTTCTTTGGCGGCGAATAATCGTTGATTATATTTTGATTTTCCAACCCGGCGGGTCGCCCCCGCCGGGTTTTCTGTAACCTGTCTTCCCGGTTTTGCACTCGTCGCCCAGAACCGTAGGGAGCAGGATTTCCTGACCGCCGAACTTCCAGCAAAAATCAATTTGATCCGGGGCACACAAAATTTGCTTTGCGAACCGGGGTTAGAGACCCATACCACACAGATTGAAGAGAATCAGCAGGGTAATGCGGCGGTACTATATCTCGCGTTTGAGGACAAGCATCGTGATGTCGTCTGAGCCGGAGGCATCGTCGGCAAACTCCATAACGTCGTCGACCAGTCGTTGGGTAATCTCCTCGGCCGGGAGGGTGCGCAATTCGATCACCTTGGGAACCATGCGCAGATCGGCGTACTGCTCCTCCCCTTTTTCGGCCTCGGTCACCCCGTCGGTAAACACAAAGAGAACATCGTCCGGGGCAAATGTCGCTTCGCAAACATCCCAGGTCAGATGTTCAAATGCGCCGATCATCGTCCCGGATGATTCGAGTTCCTCCATTTTCCCGTCGGCGTGGACCAGCATCGGGTAGGGATGCCCGGCGTTGACATAGCGGATTTGGTGAGACACTGGGTCGAGTACTCCGACAAAGAGTGTGGCAAAATCGCCCGGCGCGCTGTGGGCGCAGAGTTCGCGTGAAACCAGTTCGACTGCCCGGCGGAGGTCGAAATTATCATCATGATACTGCACGCGAAATGCCGCAAGGATATCGGACATCAACAGCGCGGCGCCCATCCCCTTGCCGCTGACATCGGCGACCATGAACACCAGTCGCCCATCGGGGAGCAACCGTAAGTCGTAGAGGTCGCCGGCCACCTGCCGAGAGGCCTCGTGGAATGCGCTGATCTGATAGCCGGGAACATCCGGCGACGAATGCGGCAGCAAAAAGCTCTGGATTGAGGCCGCACGGTCCATCTCGGCCTCCATGATCCGCCGCTCTTCACGCTCATCCAAAAGCGCGTAGTTTTGCAGCCGCGAGGCGATGATGTTGCCGAATGTCGCGACCAGCCGGAGATAGTCGTCGTTGTAGCGATGGACCGGGTTAGTCGTGTCGACATAGAGAATCCCGTGAACCTCGCCCTCATCAAACAACGGCACTGCCATTGCCGATTTCATTCCGGAGAGGATCACCGAATGTTGCTGGGCGTATCGTTGGTCGCGCTGGGTGTCCTCGATAAGAATTGCGTTTTTATTGGTAAGGATATCGTTGACCAGCGTCGTCGAGAGGTTGAAATCTCCCAGGTCTTTGCCCTGAGGCAGTATCGCCGCCGCGATCTCGACATCCTCGCCGTCGGCCGATTTGATCAGCGCGGCCAACCGCTCGCCGGGAACAACCTTGGCGACCAGTTCGAGTGAACGCTGCAACATCACATTTTTTGGCTCGGAGTGGACAATCATCCGCGCCATTTCCGAAACCGCATTCATGATATCGGGCAGACCGGCCATCTTGGTGGGCAGACGGCTGAGGGCCTCATCGATCGAGAGGACGACCGATTTTTCGAGGTCGGCCGCAGGCCGGTGGCTAATCGTCGGGCTGGATTTAGGGCCGTTGTCGGTCCCCGGCGCAACAACTTTGAAATCGACATGGCCGAAAGTCAGCCGATCACCGGCTTTGACCTCGACTGTTCCCTCGACGCGTTGGCCGTTGTGAGTTGTGCCGTTATGGCTGCCTAAATCAGTCAACGCGAACGCGTCACCCTCGGCGGGAATCTTCAGCGAGGCGTGTTTACGCGAGACTGTTTTGTCGGGGACACAGAAATCGGCCTGGTTGTGCCGCCCAAGGGTATACTGCCCCGGCGCCAGTTCCCAGGAATAAAAACGTTCGCCGTCACTGCCCACGAGTTTCAACATCGACAATCCTCAATCCGAGTTCAGTCTTTTGCGCATATATTAGTCAAAACGAGCGGACTTGACAACCGCTTGTTGTAGTATACAACCCGTTGCCGCCGCGATTGGTGTTTAACCGGAGCAAAAAAATCGGCTAATTCCGGCAGAGGGCTTGACTCGGGCTGTCGGTTGTCGCCATACATAAGGATCGGGAACTGATTCGCAGCCCGGAGAGCGAAAAATAGAAGGCGGTCCATCGCCGAGGGAATATCAACAAATCGGAGGAAAACAATGCCATTAGTCCCGTTAAATGAAGTCTATGCCAAGGCCAATGAGGGCCGGTATGCGATCGGCGCATTCAATATCAGCAATTTGGAATTCTGTCAGGCGGTGGTTGAATCGTGCGATGAACTGCAATCGCCGGCAATTATTGCGGCATCGTCCTCGGCAATAAAATATGCCGGGGTAGACAACCTGGTTGCCCTGGTACGCACCGGTGCGGAAAAAACCAAGGCGCCGATTGCCCTGCATCTGGACCACGGAGCATCGTTCGAGCAGGCGAAGATGTGTATCGAGGCGGGGTTTACCTCGGTGATGATCGACGGGTCGCATGAAGAGTTCGAGGAGAACATCCGGGTGACCAGAGAAGTCGCCGATTATGCGCATAAGCACAACGTGACTGTCGAGGCCGAACTCGGCCGGTTGGGCGGGATCGAGGACGAGGTCAATGTCGACGAGCGCGATGCGTTCCTGACCGATCCGGACCAGGCGGTGGAGTTTGTTGCCAAGTCCGGCTGTGATGCGTTGGCCGTAGCGGTGGGAACGAGTCACGGCGCCTACAAATTCAAAACCGAAGCCAAACTGGATATCGACCGGATTAAAGTTATCAAAGACAAGGTCGGGATTACGCTGGTGTTGCATGGCGCCTCGGGAGTGCCGGCGTCGCTGGTCGATAAGATCAACAAATATGGCGGGCAGATGAAAGACGCCAAAGGTGTGCCTGATGCGGCCTACGCCGCGGCGATTGCCAACGGGATCAACAAAGTCAATATCGATACCGACTTGCGACTGGCATTCACCGGCGCGCTGAGGGAGTTGTTTGCCGAAGAGCCGAAGGTGTTCGATCCGCGCAAAATCATCGGCGCAGGACGGGCGGCGGTCAAAGCAGTGGTTCAGGAAAAGATGAAATTATTCGGCAGTGCCGGCAAGGCGTAAGCAGAATAAGAGTGAAGTTTGTGCGTGGTGTATCTCCCGGTGCACCACGTTTTTTTTATGGCGAAGTGGGGATTGTGGCGGTATGTTGGTTTTGCAGGCTCGATTGCAGAAAATGGTACCATGCACATGCTCTCATGCAAACTTTAGGGTAACGGGCAAAAACGAGAGAAAAATCAAAAGAATTCTCGACGAACTGTTGAAGTACACTCAATCTCATTTTGGACATGAAGAGCGGGTTATGGAGAAGGCCGGGTATCCGGATTTGGCTGAGCACAAAATCCTTCATCATCGCATGGTTCAGAAAACGGAAGAACTGCACGAGCAATATCTGCAAAATGAGACCGATATCGCGATGAAGACCATGAGCTTCTTGAAGGATTGGTGGACCGGCCACATCATGGATATGGATCTGCGATATAAGCCATATGTCGAGAAGGCAAAAGCAGCGACTGAGCGCTAAGGAATGGTATATGCCACCGCAAGCGGTGGCGTACCCGGTGTTACTACCATCTATCTATTGAGCAAGATTTCGACTTAAAAACCCACCAGCCACATCAACCGTGATACGGCCTCCGTTCTAGGTGGACTACAGGACCAGGAATGACATATTTGTTGCATTCTGTTATTCCACAGCGGCTGTGCGCCACCGGAACATGCTTGTTTTTCCCGTATGATCCTGTTTTGTTACCGACGATTGACGGGGGGAAGATGGCCGAGGTTCGGTTTCAACAGATCAGCAAATCGTTCGGTGAGGTTCCCGTCATCGACTCACTCGATCTGACTATCGCCGACGGGGAGTTTTTCACCTTTGTCGGGCCGTCGGGATGCGGGAAATCGACAATCCTGAATTTAATCGCCGGACTGGAACTCCCCTCGGCAGGTGCGATATTTTTCGACGGCGACGAAATTACCAATGTTACCGTGCGCAAGCGCGACGTGGCCATGGTGTTTCAATCGTACGCCCTCTACCCCCATCTAAGTGTGGCGGATAATATCGGCTTTCCGCTGAAGATGAAAAAAATTCCGAAAGACCAAATCAAAACCGAAGTCGCCAAAACCGCTGAGTCGCTCGGACTGGGCGATTATCTCCAGCGCCGACCCCGGGAACTCTCCGGCGGGCAACGACAACGAGTCGCCCTGGCACGGGCGATTATCCGGCGGCCGCGTGTCTTCTTAATGGACGAACCGCTGTCGAATCTCGACGCCAAACTGCGGATCGAAATGCGCGCCGAACTCAAACGTCTCCATCGGCAGTTAAAAATTACGACGATCTACGTCACGCACGATCAGTCCGAAGCAATGGGCCTTTCCGAGCGGATTGCCGTACTGCACGACGGGGTGGTCCAGCAGTGCGGGACACCCGACGAGGTGTATGCCCGACCGAAAAATCGTTTTGTCGCCGGATTTCTCGGCAGTCCACCCATGAATTTCCTGCCGGGGAAAATAGACCGGAAAAATCAAGCAGAGGTCGTGGTCAACGACCAGTCGATCACAATTCCGACCAATAGTCAACCTGCGTCGGGTGAGGTCGTCCTGGGTATCCGGCCCGAGGATGTGGTAATCTCGACCGCCGACGGTCACCTCACCGGCGAGGTCCAGACCGTTGAGTTTGTCGGCTCGGGAAGCTGGGTCGAACTGCGCTGGGGTGAAATGGGGTTGAAGGGTTTTTCCGCGCGGCTGACACCGGTCCAACCGGGCGAGCGATTGTCATTTACCATCCCGGCGGAGAAATGTTATCTTTTCAACAAGACGACCGGCGACCGTTTGTGATTGGGGTCAATCGCCGCCAAAATAATAGCTCAGGCCCGCTTTAATTGAAATCCACTGTCCGTCATAGGCAATGTTTGCCTGCTCGTCATAACCCAAAAACGCCGCTTCAATCGCCGCACCGTCGGAGAATATCCGGGAGAAATCCCCCTCGACGAAATAAGCAACATTTTTCGATGCCCGTTGGTTGATTCCGAAAGTGAATTGCACGCCGAAGCTGGGATCAGTTGCCGAAACAATACCGAAATTCGCGGTACCGTCATAAATATCGGCGGCGGCATCAAAACGAACATGCATGACTCCGGCTTTGACATACGGACTGGTCGAGCCGAGTTGAAACGGAAGATAACGGATAAAAAGACTGTATTCGATGAGCCGGTAATGCGCGTCGATCTCAAGTTTGGGCAGAGCATTGGCCAGGGCGTCGGATTCAAGCCCCAACCGATGGTAATTTGCGCCGATACCTGCGCTGACGTTGTTCAGGAGATAATATTCGAGAGTACCGCCGAAAGTATAGCCGTTTTGGGCGAAACCGACGGTAAGTCGGCTTTCGTCGATGACCGCCGGTTCGGTAGTCGAGGCGAAATCGCCCAGCGGTATCGTCACCCCGCCCGACGGTGAAAGGACGAAACGCCCGGCGTCATCAGCGGCGATCACCGGCGAGACAAAAACAGCAAATAGAAGCAGGCACATTCCCCCGTATCGCGCGACTCTCATACCACCCCCAGGTTGACAACTCTCGAATTGTCTCCGGCAGAAAACATATCGGTTCGGTCGCACAG
This sequence comes from Candidatus Zixiibacteriota bacterium, assembly GCA_024277855.1. GTDB lineage: Bacteria > Zixibacteria > MSB-5A5 > WJJR01 > JAJRUJ01 > JAJRUJ01. The sequence continues at coordinate 5,193 of JAJRUJ010000013.1, read as the reverse complement.
GCGCAATGGAGAAATGACAGGACGGTCCGCCGGCAGGGGGTGAGTGGTCAACGGGTCCCCAGATTGAAAGTTACTCCGGCCAGGACTTCAATCATATTGGCATCGAAGTTGAAGCCTATCGATTCTGCCTGGGGAGCATCGATTGCGAAGAGCGGCCTGTCGCGCGCGAACAGGCGAGTGAATCCCCACTCAAAAAAGTAACCGGTGGTGTTCGAGGCCGAGCCGGTGACACCCAAAGCGAGGCGCGCACGCACGATTGTCTCGAGATTAGCATCAGTGTTGAAATCCTCAAGGTTGGATGGGTACTGGCGCAGGTATTCGACCTTATATGACATCGACGGCTGGACGCCGGCGATTTCCACCCTAAAATGACTCTGGAATGGCCCAATTTTACCCATTTGCTGTCTGATGTAAAAACCATAACCGACGAGTGAATAGTGTCCGGTGACGACGTAGTAATTGCAATCCTCAATAGAATAAAGAGGATTGATGTCCTCCTGTCCGATCGGCAGATATCCATAATCGACCACCCCGCCGATTGAGAAATTCTCCGCCAACCGAAACTCCAGTGCCAGGCCGAATCGAGCGCCGGTACTGGCCGCGCCATAATCGATTCTCGGGCCATAGGTCAACAATGGAGTCATATCTTTTTCCGCGAGTTTTCCGAACGGGAACAGCCCGCCTAATTGCGGGATCAGGGTGATACGACCGCCAATACCCTCGCCACACGCCACACCGTCGAGCAGGTGAAAATCGCGATACAGATCGCCACCCGGGTCAATGTCTTCACCGGTTCCCCCTGAATGAACTGGATTAGTATTCTGTAATAAAGATAACAGCCGCAGAATGTTTTCGCAACCGGAGATTAGAGGTGGAACGCTTACTCGTCGCGGCAAAAAACAAACAAATCGATCTCCTCGAACACCGGGCCGTCGTTTTCTTCCTGGAAACAATAGCGCAACAACGCATCCCGGCCATCCGAAAATTCATCGTCGGAAATTGCTTTAAGACTGGAAAGCCCGCGTAAACTTATTTTGTCGCAATATTCGGCAAGGTTGACGGCAAACGGCTGACGGACCGATTCAGATACCTGCGGCGAAAACCCGTATTTCGGGACTATCGTCAGCAGGGTTTGACGGTTCGGCAGACGGTCGAGTTCCATTTTGCGGGCGGTCGGGAAAAATGTTGGCCAGAGGTATGATCCCATATTTTCAATCGTCGAGGTACGCAAACAAAAATAACCCCCGGGGTGCAGGATACGGGAAATTTCGCCCAGCGCCCGGCCCGGATTGGTGAAATGGTGGTAGGCCATCGAGAGGAAAACCAGGTCGACACTGCCGTCACTCAACGGCAGATTCTGCCCGTCGCCGCGCAACCAACTGATGCCCGGATGATCGACGTTTTGTACCGCCTGCGTAAGCATCTTCTGCGACAATTCGACCCCGTACACTTTTGCCGAAAAACACTCGGCCAATTCGGTGGTAAACCGGCCGGTACCGCAGCCGAGATCGACAATCGTCCGAATCTCGCCGGCGGGGAGATTGCGAGTCAAAGCGGCGGACCAGAGATCATAAACCTCCGGTGACAACACCCGGGATCGATCATAGTCCTGATAAATGTCGGTATTGTCGTAGATCGAATTACTCATGAGAAGGAGACCAGCGGCGTATCGGTTGAGACTATTTCGCCGCAGATGACGGCATCCTCGACGCCGTCGTCATGCAGCCGCCGGAGGAGTTTCTCCGCGCGGTCGGCGCCGATAGCGATCAACAGGCCGCCCGAGGTCTGTGGATCGAGCATTAAGGCCTGCTTTGTTTGGTCCACCTCGGGGGCGAACTCGGCTTTCAGATCGTCTTCTTCGCCGCAGAGTTTGACCGCCGAGCGAACACCGGCAGTATAGGCCTCGACCGCCGCAGGGTAGAACGGAACTCGGTCGACTTTGATTTTTATCTCAACACCCGACGCCGAGGCCATTTCCCAGGCATGGCCGGCCAAGCCGAAACCGGTGATATCGGTCGCCGACGAACAGTTAAACTCGACCATCGCCCGCGCGGCCTTGTCGTTAAGTGTGGCCATTTTCTGTACGACCGGTAATAACGTTTCCGGCGGGATTTTTTTCTGTTTGCAGCCGGCGATGATCAGCCCGCTGCCGATCGGTTTGGTCAGGATCAACAAATCACCCGCTTTGGCCGCGGCGTTGGTCTTAATCTCTGAGTCTTTGGCCAAACCAACCACCGAGAGGCCGAATTTGATTTCGGTGTCTTTGACCGTATGGCCGCCGACAATCTGGCACCCGGCGAATTGGGCGGCTTCCAACCCGCCGCGCAGAATCTCAGCAAGTGTTTCGGGGGCGACACCTTTCGTGGGGAAACCACAGAGATTCAGCGCAACTTTCGGCTGCCCGCCCATCGCGAAAATATCGGAGAGTGAATTGGCCCCGGCCACCCGACCGAACCAATAGGGATCGTCGGTCACCGGCGTGATAAAATCGGCAGTGAAGATTATATTCACATCGGGCAGCAACCGATAGACCCCCGCATCGTCGGCGGTATCCACCCCGACAACCACTTCGGGCGAGCTGCCGAAGTCCAGATTTTTTACCAGCGCCTCAAGGCCCACCGGGCCCAGTTTTCCCGCTCACCCGCCGAGCGTGGCGAAACTGGTCAGTGGCCTGTCGGCCAGATCGTTGATGTTTTTTAAATCACTCATTATATTTTCCCTCGGTCAACAAACTAATACGAAACGGGGTCGGGAGAGAAGAATTATTTTTCGGTCGGGTAACAGCCGTATGTTGATTTGCACAGCCTATTGTGGCTACCACCCTGCCGGACCATATACAAACTTGACCCTCTGCCCCGTTTCACCCGGATTCATCGGTCAGAGAACCTCGATATTTTGCTGTTTAATAAAAACAAAAATGGTACCTTCAGACAGGGGGACAGGCCGATGACAGGTCTTGTGGGAAACTGCGGTTTTTCAACTGACCGGCGGGACAGTTGCGCCGGTTGGACGTGTTGCCGTCTGCCGTTTGCCGCCCTGCTGCTTCTGACGGCGTTACTGATCCCGGCACTGATCCAGGCACAAATTCTTAATGGCCGTCGACTGGCGATGGGCGGCGTGGTCACCAGTGATAACGGCGGATTCAAATCGTCCAATGTTGCTTTTCGCGCCGTGCCGGCGGGGAAGACAATCGGCAATATCCCGTTGCCCCTGGGACTGATTGATTTCGCCGGCAATATACCGGAGTTTGACCCCGAACAACCCGACTTTAATGTTTTTGAGCTGGTCAACCTGGCGCTTAATCCGCCACTGAATTATGCGTTGAGCAGTCCACCGGAAATCTCCAGCGATATCTCGATCTACCTGTCCCAGGATTCTTTGCAGATATACCTGGGTGATGCGCGGCGGGCGATTCCGGAGGAATCGATTGTCGGCGGCGGTGTGTGGCATTTGCCGGGCATCGGCCGGGATTTTGGTCCGTTTTCTCTAAATGCTTATCCCCTGGTCCATGCACGCGGTACCCTGGAGATGGCGGATAAACTACGCGAAGCGCTGCGCGATGCCGTTTCACTCGCGCCCAATTCCTATTATGGTTTGCAGGCCAATGCCCGCGGGCAGGCGGCGCTTGCCTTGCAGACCGATGTTGCGTTTTGCGCCCTGCGTACGACTCAACTTGCCGACGACCCGGCCCGCAGTGATCCACGCCATGACGGATCGACCGCCTTGTATGTAGGCGCAGGCCCAAAATACCTCGTGGGACTGGCCTTTCGCGACCTGTCCGCCGATGGCGGGATCACCACCACCGACACCCTGTTCGGCACGCTCGACCCGCTGGGCTTTGAGATGCTTGCCGAAACCCGCTATGCCACAGTCGGCGCCGCCGGCGGTATCGGATCGGGTTTTGGCGCCGATTTCGGGGCGGTATTTTATTGGCGCAATTTCGAATTCGGCGTCGGGCTGAACGACGTCGCCGCCCAAATCCGCTGGGTTCCGACAGTGGAACAACACGAGTATGACGATAACACCGACTCGTTTATTACCCGCGAGACATCTCATGGCGCGGCCTACACCGCCCGTATCCCGGTGACCACAACGATCAACGCCGCCAAGCGTTTCGAGCGAACCGTTGTTGCGGTACACCTGGTGGATACCGAGATAAGCACGACTTTACACCTCGGTACGGAAACCTGGTTGGGCGATTTTGCCTTGCGCGGCGGGATGTATCGTGATTATAACGGCATCTGGCAGTATACCGGCGGCGTCGGTTTTCGGTTTGGGCGGTCGGGAATTGACCTTGCCATCGCCACACATAGTCGGAATATTATGCTTGAACGGGGGGCGGAACTGGCGCTCTCGTTTTCAATGTATTAGGGGGGTATTATGAGACGTTTGTCTATTCTGGTCGCCCTGTTGCCGCTGTTTCTCATTCTCCACTGCGGCGACAAAGCACTGATTTTGACTGTCGACCTGCTGAGTTTTGTCGATCCCCAGTTGATCGTCAATCCCTACGGTCCATTTCCGTCGGGGATGCCGCAGGCCACGACAAATTTGATTACCGAAGAAATTAACTTGCTGGACGGTCTCGACGATGCCACCGAGGTCGAATCGGCGAAAATCATCATCGAGGCGGAATTTGTCAACGCCACCGGAGCGGCGACGGCCCGGTTCCAGGCCTTTGTCAACCCGGCCGGCACGGTCGATCCGTTTGCCGGTGAACCGGTCGCCTCGATCCCGGTTACGGTCGAACCCGGTAAGATCACGACCGTCAACGAAGAAATCCCCAGCTCACCGGAACTCCTGGGGTTGCTGACTTCGGCCAAAGCGCAGTATGCTTTGCGGATTACGTTTAATACATCCGGCAGTGCGACCGACGTGGAAGGTGTGGCGACCTTGACCAAACTGCTGGCGGTGATCACAACGAAAAAAGATTTTTAGCAGGTTGGGAAGTGTGACCCTGACCGCAGGAGCTTTGCAAGAGGTCCTTTGGTCAGGGCCACACCAGCCGTTTGCCTTTTAAATAAGGCATGACCGAGCTCACGTCCACCGGGCCACACCGATAATTCAGCGCGTCGGGATATTGTCGAGCAACTGTTCGTTAGTCGGGTATTTCCTGATCAGTTCGAGCAGTTTTTCCATCGCTTCTTTCGATTTGAATTTGGCAAATGCCCGCCGCAAGAGAGCAAGTTTTTCGGT
>JAJRUJ010000012.1 GCA_024277855.1 Candidatus Zixiibacteriota bacterium | reverse complement strand
CCCGGCCCGGGCCAGTCCTACCACAGCGACCTGTTTGTCAACCAGCAGAACCGGCCTGTTTTGCTTTTCCGATGACGGCATGACCAGTGTGTTCATCTGATTTTCAGTGTACTTAAAGTGAGCAGCGCACAAATCGCGCCAATAATCCAAAACCGGACAACCACTTTCGATTCGGGCCAGCCGGACAATTCAAAATGATGGTGTAACGGAGACATTTTAAAAATCCGCTTGCCCCGCAACTTGAATGATCCCACCTGCAACATCACGGAAAGAACTTCGGCGACAAACACTCCGCCCACGACAACCAGCAATAGCTCTTTTTTGATCAGGATGGCAACCGCTCCCAGGGCGCCGCCGAGCGACAAAGAGCCGGTGTCGCCCATGAAAACTTCCGCCGGATGAGAATTAAACCAGAGGAAACCGATCGCCGCCCCCATCGCCGCACCGCAGAAAACAGTTAACTCGCCGGCGCCGGGCAGATAGGTAATTGTCAAATAGCGCGAAAAATCGGCGCGGCCGGTGAGATAACACATCCCGGCAAAGGTCATGAAACTGATCCCGGTCAAACCGGCGGCCAGCCCATCCAGCCCGTCGGTTAAGTTCACCGCATTGGAGGACCCGGCAATCACGATGGTGACAAACGGAATAAATGCGACTCCCAGCGGGAGGTAGAAATTCTTAAAAAACGGAATATCGGTTGCGGCGGTAAAATCCGGCGTGGGCGGCCAGAGAGTGATAATCACGCCGAAGATAATCCCCAAAACCGCCTGGGCCAAAAATTTCTTGCGGGCAACCAGACCTGCTGACTGGCCACGGATGATCTTGAAATAATCATCCATGAAACCAATCGCCCCCAGCCAGACGGTAACCAACAAGGTCAGTTGAATAAACCGGTTGGTCAGGTCGGCCCACAGAAGTGTGGGGACAATGATGGCCAGCAGAATGATCAGACCACCCATCGTCGGGGTGCCTTCCTTGGCATAATGGGACTCCGGTCCCTCCCGACGAATAACCTGACCGACATGTCGCTTTTTTAACCAGGCGATGATCATCGGACCGAAAATCATCGTAATTACCAACGCCGTGACTACGGCGTAGGCCGACCGGAAGGTGATATAGCGAAACAGATTGAACGCTGAAATCTGTTCTCGCAATGGATACAGCAAATGATAGAACATCGCCCCGGTCCTCTAATTGTTCGAAACTACTTTGCCGGCGATAAACGTGCTGACCAACCGGTCAAACCCCACCGCGCGCGAGGCCTTGAACAACACCGCATCGCCGGGTTGGGTATACTCGATGAGCCATTCTGCGGCATCAGCGAGATTACGCAAACCCATCGTGACCGTGTTGCCGGGGTTTTCATTGGCCCCGGCAATAATGAAATATCCCCAGTACCCGACACCGAAAAGCCCGTCGACTCCCTGCGCTACGGCCGTCCGGCCCACTTCCTTGTGGAGTTGTCGTGCCGAAACACCCAATTCTCGCATCGCACCGAGACATGCAATCGTCTTGCCGGACGGCCGTAAGGCACAGAGCGCGGCCAACGCCGCTTTTGCCGATATCGGATTGGAATTGTACGTATCGTCCAAAATGGTGATCGAACGCGCTTTTTTTATCGTCAGACGACCCTCGGGCAACGGTGTCCGCCAAAGGCCATCTCGTATCTTTTCTACACCGATGCCGAGGATTTGGCCCACGGCACAGGCGGCTAAAGCGTTGGAAACAACATGATCGCCAATGGCCCGCAGTTTGATCAGGGTCTTGCCGTTAAGCCGAAAACTCGTTCCCTGCGGCAGATGGCGGATATTGGTGGCAAAGATGTCGGCCTCTTTCTTGATCGAATAACCGACCATTTTGCGTTTGGCCCCTTTATACCACCGCGCCAGGATCGGGTTATCGAGATTGACAACGCCGATTCCCGGCGGGGCCATCTGATCGAAAAGCTCCCGCTTGGCCCGGGCGATTTCACGGATATCCTTAAAAAATTCCAGGTGGGCCGGGCCAATCCAGGTGATCACCCCGATTTCCGGTTGGATCATTTTGGTCAGCCGGGCGATTTCGCCGGGAGAGGACATACCCATCTCGACCACACCCATGCGGAAACGAGGGGTGAGTCTCTGCACCGCCAACGGCAGGCCGATCCGATTGTTATAGTTCCCCGGCGATTTGAACGTGGTGTATTTGCAGGCCAGGACCGATGCGATCATCTCTTTGGTCGAGGTTTTGCCCACCGAGCCGGTCACCGCGACAAAGGGAAGGTCAAACTTGCGGCGGTGGGCTTCGGCCCAGGCACACATCGCTTCGAGTGGATCATCCACGCGCAACACCGGCACACCACTAATTGACCCGGCAAATCCCGGCCGCCCGCGGCGGGCGACAATCGCCGCCGCACCCCGGGCCGCGGCCTTGTGAGCGAACGTATGACCATCGGCTGCCTCACCTTTAAGACAAAAGAATACGTCGCCCTTGCCCAGTGTACGGGTGTTGTTGGAAATACCGGAAAACGAACCGACGGGCGCAGCTATCCCACGCCCCCAGGTTCCTCCCGTTACTTTTGCCAGTTCAGTCAATTTTCCGAGTGTCATTAATCTATATCCGGCACTATTTGTTTTCAGCAGTCTTTGATGGGTCCCCCCCGGACCCACCAAAGACCTGTAATTACCGACGGTCGAACTTACCTGTCGCGTCGACTGAGTACCCCCGTCTGGTCAAACATCTATTCGCGACAAGACGATCATCGAATTCGATCGCGTCCTCACCGATCAACTGCACGGTTTCATGGCCTTTTCCGCATAAAAAGGCGCTATCCGGAGGCTTGCAATCGTTGATGATCCGTTCAATGGCTTTGGCCCGGTCCGGTTCAACAATCACGCGGTCCGGGTCGGCAAAACCCTCCAACACATCGGCTATTATTTTCACTGGGTCCTCGGAACGGGGGTTGTCCGAGGTCAGGTAGATCTCGTCGGCATATTCGGCGACGGCCTCCGCCATCAGCGGCCGTTTTCCCTGGTCACGATCACCACCGCAACCAAACAGTACACGCATTTTGCCCCTAACCAGCGGTCGCGCCGCGGCCAGAACCCGTCGCAACGCATCGGGCGTATGGGCAAAATCAATAAAAACGTTGAAAGGAAAATTACCCCGCAACGGCTGAACCCGGCCGGGGACGCCGGTGAAGTCGGCAATACCACCGACAATTGCCTCGGGCGGATACCCGAGGGCCAGGGCGACGCCCACGGCGGCGGTCAGGTTGGAAAAATTGAAATCGCCCCACAGCGGAGTCTTGATATTGTGTACACCGACGGGAGTAAAAATCACCCCGACCGAACCGGAGAGAGATTCATCCATCAGCCGGAACCGCAGTTCGGCTTTTTTGTCGGAGAGGGAATAGCGCCAGACAGTCACGCCCGACAAGCGATCAATCAACAACTCACCAGCCGGGTCGTCGATATTGACAATGGCGAATCCGCCGCCGGTCAGATGCTCGGTAAACAGACGGAATTTGGTCTCGCGATAATCGTCCAGATCGCGATGAAAATCAAGATGATCTCTCGTCAAATTAGTAAATACCGCACCGAAAAATTTCAGCCCCTGAATCCGTTCGAGTTTGATTGCGTGGGATGAAACTTCCATCGCGCAATCGGTGATTCCATTTTCGAGCATTTCGATAAATAACCGGTCGGTGGTTGGGGCTTCAGGTGTGGTGTTGGCGGCGGGGATTTCGCGGTCGCCTACGCGATGTCCGGCAGTCCCGATGACGCCAATTTGCAATCCCCCGGCGCGGGCAATGGCCTCGATCGCGGCGGCAATGGTTGTCTTGCCGTTGGTCCCGGTAATGCCGAACAATTTCAATTTCGCGGCGGGATGGTCGTAAAACCGATGGGCAACCTCAGCCATCGCCCGCCGCGTGTTCTCGATTTTAATTTGCGGCAGTGGGTCGTCGGTGATATGCTCAACCAGGGCGGCAACCGCACCGGCTTCCCGCGCCTGCGCCAGAAAGCGATGTCCATCGGCGGCAAGACCCGTGACGGCAATGAACAGATCACCCGGCTGGACCCGGCGTGAATCGGTGGCGATCCCGGTAACCGTCAACTCCGGCCAGCCGCTTTCGGTTTTATCCAGCGGTGTTGAGATTAACTGGCCAAGGGGTTTCACAATTTTTTTTTGCTCTGTGATCACACCGGCATCCATGCCCTGATTCCATTCGGTCTGGTTAGCGCAAACTCAGTTGGCATAATTGACCCGGCCGGTAATTTTGGCCGGGGGCGGGTTTTTGTTTTACGACCCGGCCGGTACCGTTTACGGCGGCCTGCAGCCCCCGTGCCTGCAGGAGGGCGACCGCTTCACGGGCGGTCAGCCCGACCAGATCGGGGATTTCTTCGGTCGGCCAACGGTTGAGCGCCTTGGTCCGGGAACGGCGGCCCTGCCAGAATGATTCAACCGCCGCCGGGCTCCCGGTTGCCGAGGTGAAATCAGTTGGCATTTCTGCCGCTTCGGCGTAGGCAATCAATCGTGGCGCCGGGTCGCCCGCGGGGTCATCGGCAAACGATCCACGACGGAAAACATTCAGCAAAATCGGCGCGGCCGTCCAGCCGCCATAGTGGATCGGCTCCGGCTCATCGAGGACAACCACACCGACCAGTTGCGGCTTGTCCGCCGGCCAAAAACCGGCAAAACTGGCCATATATTTATTCTTGATCATCCGACCGGTTTCCAAATCGGGTTTTTCGGCGGTTCCGGTCTTGCCGGCGATCGGAAATTCCGGGTCATTAATCAGCGAAGCGGTGCCGTTGGTCACGACCGTCCGCGCCATCTCCATAAGGCGAGCCGCAACCTGTGGTGACATGACCCGATGTCTCACGCGCGGTGTCCGCTCGTAAACTGTCTTACCGTCGGGATCAATAACGCGCGAGACAAGATATGGCTGCATAAGCAGACCGCCGTTGGCCAGACTGGCGTAGGCGTTAGCCAACTGGAGCGTATTGACCGACACGCCGTGGCCGATTGAGAATGCGGCGGTGACATATTCCGACCAGCGACGATCGGGCACGGAGCCGCGCTGTTCGGCGGGGAGCATGATGCCGGTTCGCGCACCGAAGCCAAAACGCATCGCCCAGCGGCGCACGACATCGCCGCCGATAATATTGGCTATCCGCCCGGTAACGATATTGGACGACACCCGGAACGCATCGGCAACAGTGAGATAGCCGTGTTTTTTATCGTCACGAATCCAGCGGCGGGAGAATCTCGCCTTGCCCATTTCAGCATCGAAACTATCGGCCGGGGAGATCTGCCCTTCGGCAAGGGCCGCGGCAAAAGTAACCAGCTTGAATGAAGAGCCGGGTTCGAAAACATCGGAGACCGTACGGCACTTGGTGCGCCCGGCGGCGGTTTCGTCGGCCGTGAGAGCATCGGCCAACGCGATTATTTCCCCGGTCCGGCAGTCCAGCAACACCGCCATGCCGGACTTTGCATTGTACTCCGAAACTCCGCGCGCCAGTTCGTCTTCCAACAACGTCTGCCAACCGATGTCGATTGTCAGTTCGACCTGGCAACCGGGGATTGGCTCGGAAACCCGCACCGGGTCGATGGTATATTTCCTGCCGAGACCGTCACGCCAGATGACGGCTTTGCCGTCGGTACCGGTCAGCCATTGCTGGCAGGAATACTCGATCCCCCCCAGACCCCGGTTGTCAGTGTCGACAAATCCCAATACCCCTTGTGCGGCACCGCCGGTGGTATAGGCGCGGGTGACCTCAGGCATTGTTTTCAGCCCGGGCACATTATACTCCCGGATTTTTTCGGCAGTCCGGTCATCGGCCTGCCGCAACATCCAGGTAAATTTCCCCCGTTGGCGGTAGAGATCCCGGCGAAGTTCTTTGGCCGGAAGATCGAGGATATTCGCAAAACAGCTGGTCAACCGGGCAATGTTTTGTGTATCGGGATAGGCATAAAACGATTGGTTGTGCCAATTAACCGCCAATTTACTGCCATTACGGTCCAAAACCTCGCCGCGAGGCGCCGGGATCGTCATCGTCTGTTCATTTTGGCCCTGTGCACGCCGGGAATAGCGATCAGCCCAGACAACCTGGATGAAAACTGTCCGCACGGCAAGGACAGTCCAGAACAACATGACGGCCAGAAGCGCGAATTTCAGTCGCCGCAGGACCAACCGGCCGAATTCCGGATTTTCAAACCGGGCACGTGGCAGATTCCCGTTTCGCCGTTTTCCGGAACGGTTCAGGCCATGAGATTTGTCGGACATGCGGGCCATAATCAGGTGGTTTATCGACTGTCGGCGGCAGTGACTGCCGAGAGTCGACGCAATGAATTGTTCAGACGGTTCCAGTTATCATCATTGTCTGTGGGTTCGTCCTGCCGGTATTCCGGGATATACTGCCGCTGAGCAGGACGGCTGGGGACGAGGCCGAGGTGCTCGGTGGCGATCACGGCGATTCGCGAACGTTGTTTTAATTTGGCGATTTCCCCCGACAATTTTCGTGACATCTCCTGTCGGTAGGCCACTTCGGTTTTCAACTTGTCGTTGGCGTGGATAGTCTTGACCACGGTGATCCGCTGCCACACCCAGAGGGTCAACAAAACCCCGATCAACAAGGGGACTTTGACAAATACGGGCAGAGGGTTTCGAAGCATCAGATTGCTCCCGCCGGGCCGCTGGGTATTGACATAACACTTCCCGGTACCGTCTTCTCCGCGGCTCGCAATTTAGCCGAGGCCGCGCGGGAATTTTCGGTAATTTCTTCTGGTGACGGCAATTCAGGCCGCTTCGTCAGCAGGGTAATCTTCGGATTCGCCCCGCAGACACAGTCACCCAGGGCCGGTGAACAGCCACACTCGCGTGACCATTCACGAAACGCGCGTTTGACAATCCGGTCTTCCAAACTGTGGTAAGCCAAAACAACGATACGCCCGCCGACGTCAAGCGATGACACGCCGGCGGCCAATCCCTCAGACAGTGCGCCGAGTTCATCGTTGACCGCAATCCGCAAGGCCATCCAGATCCGGGCCAATGAGCGGTGATAGTGTTTGGCCGAGAGGACCGGCCGCAACAGCTTGGCAAGTTGCGCGGTTGTCGTGATACGCTTTTGTTCACGAAGTTCGAGTATCCGGGCCGCGGCCTGTCGCGAGCGGCGTTCCTCACCGTAATTGTAGAAGATGTCGGCAAGGGTCTTGGCGGGATAGGTGTTAACAATCGTCTCGGCAGTCAACTCCTGCGTCGGATCGGCCCGCATGTCGAGCGGACCGTCGGTGGCATACGCAAAACCGCGCTCAACATCATCCAGTTGCATCGACGAGAGACCCGGGTCAAAAAGCACACCGGAAATGCGGTCGGTCCCGACTTGCGCGAGAATATCGGCCAGTTGCCGGAAATCGGCACGGACCATCGTCACCCGATCACCATAGGGCGCGAGCCGCTTGGCGGCGATATCCAACGCCGCCGGGTCACGGTCGATGCCGAGGAGACGACAGTGCGCCGGAGTTTTTTCCAGGATACGAACGGCATGACCCCCCGCACCCAGACAGGCATCCACAAAAAGACCCTCCTGCTTGCCTATCAAGTAGTGGAGCACTCGCTCGGCCATTACCGGCCGATGGCCCCACGTGCCGTTTTCTAAACCATCAATTGCTGTGCCACCTGCTCATAGGATTTATCAAATCCCTTGATGTATTCGTCGAACGCAGTGGGTGACCAGATTTCGACCCGGCGCCCTGCGCCGAGGATCAGGACTTCGCGGTCGATTGCGGCCTCGCTTTGCAGGTCGGGCGGAACCGTCAGCCGATGTTGCCGGTCGAGACTTACCTCCGAGGCATGTGACATCAGCATCCGCAGAAAAAAGTTTGCATCCTGATGAGTAAATGCGTAGTTTTCGAGCCGTTGTTCGATCTTTTCCCACTCGGGCATCGGGAACAGAAAGAGGCAATTATTGAACCCCAATGTCAGCACAAAAGAGTCCAGGGTCACCGATCTGGACTTGCGCAGGCGAGCAGGGAGAATGAGTCGGCCCTTGGTATCGAGCGTGGCTTTGTATTTTCCGATTAGTCCTGGCATATTACGCCTTGATCGACCAAATCTTCATGGTACACATGAGACGAGGCCGATAATGTATTCATGAAAAGCAGGTTACTGAATAGCAAACACCCCAAATCCTCCATGATTGACCACAAAAACAGGAAAAACAAGGCCCAACTACCCACTCTCCTCCATTTCACTCCACATAGAGAACATTATTCATAGCTCACTGTCAAGCAGAAACTTAGAAAATATCATTTTTTTATTGAGGTAAATATTATCGTGTCGTCACACGTGTATATGGGAAAATTCCAATAGGTTTTGCCTCCTCGATTTATCCATCGATGAGACTCATGAAAAGAACAAATTTTGATAGATTGCAAACATTTTATCTTACAATAAGATAAACGACCTCCTTGATATTCGACTTTACCTGATGCCGTACGGCATCCTCATTGCAGTGATAACCGCCGAAGTGTGTGCTACTCACTATTGTGCGGAGATTCGCGATGCGGCGACGGGTGTTATTACTGGCTTTTGGGGTGATTTCCTGCTTTGGCAATACTGCCGTCGCTCAGGATTCCGAGTATTCGCTCTGTCTACCGGTAACGCTCGATGAATATAGAGTGGAGGATAGCGGGTTGTCCTCCCAATTAATTGTACCAGAAGGGCATATCACTGCCCTTCCCGGCGAACCGGCCCTCCCGTGGAAACAACTCTACCTTGCCGACAATTTCGCCGGGACGGCATCAGACCTTCAACTGATCGCGCTGGAAACCGACACTATCCGCTTATCCAGTCCGATTTCGGACATTTTGGAACCGATTCAGACACGAGGTGAAATCTCTGGGAATATCCAAAATGTGCCCGGAGTTCCGGCCTATCCGGCAGTACTCTACCCACCGACAAATCTCATTCTCGGTGCCCCCGGCGCATGGAAAGGTCAGGCCATACAATCTCTCTCCTGGTGCCCGTTTATCTACCACCCGGAAGACGGGATATTAGTCGTCATCCGGCGCGGTGAAATCCGCTCCAAAGGCAGCGTCAATAATGATTGCCTGGCGGCCGGAATCGCCCGAGCGCGAGGAGCCGGGGAACTTCGCGATGTTATCGGGCAGGGAGAATTATCACCCCAATCCCCGACGGAGTCAACGTCTGAGGAAATCCAGACAATTGCAGTTGGCGTACCGCTGGGTATCGATTATGTGATCGTCACCTCGGCCGATCTTGTTGACGCCTTTCGGCCATTGGCCAAATGGCGCCAGCAGCTCGGCTACCGCGTGGGGATTGCCACCGTTGATGAAATTACCGCCGCCTATCCCGGCGAGGATACACAAGCAAAAATCCGTGAATACTTGCGCGCCGCCTATAATCAGGGTCTGCAATTTTGTGTGCTGGGCGGCGATGAGACAATCGTGCCGATCCGCTATGCCTATCATTCTTACGCGGACGTGATGCCGTCATATGAGTTTTTGCAAATATGCGACCTGTATTACTCGGACTTCACTGGTGACTGGGACACCGACGGCGACGGGATCTATGGAGAATACCTGCAGGACAATCCCGATGTCTACCCGGAGATATACCTCGGCCGTCTGCCGGTGGCAAGCGCCGACCAGGCGACAGCGCTTGCCCTGAAAATTATTACATATGAAAAAAATCCCGGCAATGGCGATCCATCATACGTGACGCGCGGCCTTTTTTCCTGCGCCGACCAGATGCGCGATTGGAACGGCGGCCAGGGACAGCATGAGATTATCGCCGCAAATTTCCCCGGCTCATTCACCCTCGATATGCTCAACCAGTCGGAAAACCCGTCGGGTTCGGAACCCGCACCGTTGGCTCCGGAGGGTGTGGCGTTTGTCGACGACCTCAGTGACGGCTGGGGCTGGACGACGGTGATCAACCATGGCCGAACCGACGGCTTCGTCCTGCGATCGGCCGGACTGAACCAGTGGCCGAAATCATATATCTGGAGCAGCGGCAGCGACGGTGACGGGCATGGTCATCTTAATTTGCTGGACGACGGGCCGCCGGGGATTTTTCTCTCGGTATCCTGCGACCTGGGCGGATTTGATATGGACGGCCCGTTGTTCAACGGTTTTTACGGACCGAATATCGCCGAACAGCTTCTGCAGAAACCAAACGGCGGCGCGGTGGCGATGATCGCCTTTTCGCGCTGGGGCTGGGTGTCGTCCTCCTATCGCATATTCGAAAAATTCGCGGAGTATGCTTTCGATCCGGAAATCGAGCCACAAATCGGGGTATCATTTGCCCTGGCCAAAACGAGTTTCCCGTATTATCGCGACCAGAATTTTGGCCTGAATCTGCTGGGCGACCCGGCAATGCCGCACTGGCGAAACCTGCCCCAAATGTTGGAAGCCGATTTTCCGGCACAAGTAGCGGCCCGTTCCGGAGCGGTATCGTTTAAAGTCTTCACCGGAGGAAATCCGGTTTCCGGGGTCACCGTGTCTGCGACATATAACGACACGATTTTCTTTGTCGGCCGGACAGACGCCGACGGTTCGACTGTCTGGTCAACCGGACCGGATCGGCTGGGCGGTTATACGATTACAATTTCAAAACCGGGATTTATGCCGGTCATCGGCAGTTTGGTGACGCCGATCACCTCTGGAATCACCGACGAGAAAGACCAGGCGGGGTTGGCCGCCCCCGTGTTGCAACAGAACCATCCCAATCCGTTCAACCCGACAACCACCATCGAGTTTGTCTTACCGGCGGCGGGGCACGCAACAGTCGAGGTGTATGATATCCTTGGCCGCCGGGTGAATACTTTGCTTAATGAATATCTGGCGGCCGGAACTCATGAGATATTCTTCTCCGCGGAAGACCGGAACGGCGCGGCATTGGCCTCCGGCGTGTATTTCTACCGTTTGCAAACCGGCACGCACAATCAAATGAAGAAAATGGTCTTGTTACGATGATACCTACACAGTACCGCCGGCCGCAATGGCCGATACACGGGAACGTCGCCGCACCGACTTTCCCGCTACCGATGAGCGCGCCCGGGTTACCGGGCGCGTTTTTTATCGTTTTACGTTGCGCAATGTCCAGTAAAGCGAACGAATCGCGGCGGCGATGATTGTCGGCGGCCAGGCCAGCAGATACCAGAGTTGATCGAGCGGTAAATAGTAGTGTTTGCGGAGATAACGCAGAAAGCCCAGATGCGAAAACCAGACCATCCGGCCCATCGCCGGGCGTACCGAGCCACCACTCCGATGCGCGCAAACTGTCTGCGGGAGGTAGACAATCATCCCGCCGGCTTTGCGGAGGCGATAACAAAAATCGACATCGTTGAAAAACATCGGGAACGACTCATCAAAGCCGCCGAGAGCATCCCAGGTTTCGCGACGGATCAGCAAACACGAGGCCATCGGCTGATCGACCTCGACCGGCGTATCGACCAGATCGAGGTTTACACGCCAGCGGTCGAAACGCGGGTTGCCACGGAATATCCGGCTCAAACCAATCAACTCGGCCCAAAGGGTCGCATAGGTCGGAAAACGCCGTACTGACTGCTGGATTCGTCCATTGGGGTATACCAATCGCGGCGCGACGGCGGCCACCCGGGGATTTGCTTCGAGATACTTTATCATTTCCTCAATCGATGTTGCCGCGAGTTGAACGTCGGGATTCAACAGCAGGAGGAAATCCCCATTCGCGGCCTCAGCCCCCTGGTTGCAGGCAACAGCATAATAGAGATTACGATCATTCTTGAGAAGCTGGATATCGGCAGGGCGACTTGTTATTTCGCACGTAATACTATTCACTGTCTCATCAGTTGAGGCATTATCGACGATGACAGTTTTGATCTCCACATCGCCGACACTTCCCCGAATCCCGGCCAGACAGGCGCCAATATCCGCCACCGAATTGAAAGTGGCAATCACAATGGTGATTGTAGACCGGATATCGTTTTTCTCCGAGGTCACTGATTGCCTTTCCGAGTAAGTCTATCAAACTCGTCGACAAGCTGTCTGGTCAAGCTTTCACGGGAGTAGCGGGTGATGTTCTCACGGGGGAAGATTTGCGGATTCGGGGATGATTGCCAGTGGGTGTACAAATCGGAAATCGCGGAAATCGCGGCGTTGGTGTCGTTAGGTTTGATAATCCGGACACCGTCGAATTGCCGGAGGATGTCCGCCGCCGCGCCGTCGGGCGGGACAAAGGCGAGAATCGGTCGGCGCGAACGCAGGCATTCATAGACCCGGCCGGGGATGTTTGAATGCAAACCCGGGCGGTCGGCAACCGAAAGGATCAGCGCGTGGGCGTTGGCCAATTCCTTGACTGCAAACCAATGGGGCGCGTAACCCAGCGAGGCAAACCGTTTGGGCAGGTCGTACTTTTCGATGAGTGAATCGAGATCATAGTCGACAATTGCACCGCGATGGCTCAACTCGACTTTGCCCGCCGCTTCCGGATTGGACTTTCTCCAGGCGGAAAGCGCAGTCAAAAACGGCTCGGGCGGGGCGTTGGCCGAAATCGTGCCATAAAGATGAAAGCGGAGGCGGTTCGGTTCAAGGGTGTCGTAGGTCTGACCACCGGTAGCGAAATCATCCTCGTCGTAGCCGTTGGTGATGATCGGAATATCGTCACGCAAAGCGCCCCACGATTTGAAATCATCGACAATCCCCGGTGAGACGGCAGTGACGGCATCGGCATATTCGAGCGTGGTGCGCAGGACTTTGGTTTTAATCGCCCGGTGAATCGGTGTCGGCAGTTTATCATCAGAGGCCAAAAACCAGGGATCGCGGAAATCGGCCACCCAAGGCACCTGCCACGTTTTTTGCAAATGCCGCCCGATCATCTGGATCGATGGCGGCGGCGCAGTCGTGAGGATAATATCGGGCGGCGAGTTTCGAAACGCGATTTTGGCGGCCCTGATCGCCGAGGGAACATAGCCGATCTTGTCGTCCGGGACACGCGACCAGGCCCTCAAATGCCTGGCCCAGCGGCCCGACTGCCGGGAGGAGCCACCGGCCTCTCCCCCGCGTCCGGAAAGCGCCCGCAACACACTCCGCGCCGAGCGAGGTTTGAGCCGGATGACCCGGACATGGTCGGGAATATCGCCGAGCAGGGTATCATCGGTGATCTCCCCGGGAACCGGTTGCGCGGCAATGACGGTGAGGTCGTGCCCGAAGCGGGAAAGGTATTTGGCAAACTTGGCCGGGCGCTGTACTCCACCCATTCCGGTCGGTGGGAAATAATAGCAAACAAGCAAAATCTTCATAATTTGGAGTATACGCTCGTCCGCGCGACGCGGCAAGTCGAGCTTACCGCAAAAGTTTGAGCATTGCCTGTTCAACCTTGGCCATATTGTCCGGCCAGAGGGCGCGGGACCGGATGATTTCGCGATTGCGCTCCCGGGCCGCGAGCCACACCTCGCGTGAGTTGACAGTTTCGGCAATCAACTCCGCAAGCTGGTCGGGATCGCCAACACCGAACAAGCGGCCATTGACCCCATCCTCGATCCACTCGCGATTAGCCGGAATATCCGAAACGATCGGATACAGTCCCAGCGCCATCGCCTCGAGGAGGGAAACAGAGGTGCCGTCGGATTCTGAACATGAGACATAGATATCGGCCCGGGACAGCCGGTCATACATTTGATCGGCGGGCAAAAAAGGCCGTAAAGTGATTTTATCAGTCAGATCCATCCATTTGATCTGTTCGATCAGCGATTTTTTGGCGCTCCCCTCACCGATGAGTTCAAACCGCAACCCGGGGATTTTTTTCTTAAACAGGATTCCCGCCGCCCGGATCAGTATTTCATTACGGTAGAGCGGTTCAAATTTACGGGTCGAGATGATCGTGCAGATCTTCGAAGATGTCGGACGATCTCGCCGGCCTTCCAGCAATACGGGATCAATTCCTAAAGGGACAGTGATGATTTTTCCACCATCGGCGCCCAGTTCGATCATCCGGTCGGTAATAATCTGCGCATCGGAAAATAAGAGATCGGCCCGGCGAATCGACCAGGAGACCCGTCGACGGTGTAACCTGGATTTTTGCGGCGAGATGAGCACATCCGAACCCCAAGCCGAAATCACCAGAGGATGGAAGCCGCTCAACGCACCGATCCAGCCATAATTGGGGATAAATAGCCCGTTGACCAGGTGTGGTTGAAATTGTTCGATTTCCCGTTTGATGCGCGGAATCGAGAAGACCAGTGAGGCAACCCTGGCGGAAAATTTCCGCGGTAATTTGACCGCCTCCACGCCAGGCGGGATTTCTTCCAGGGAAAGCCAACGGGTTTGATAACCGCGCCGACGAAAATACTCGATCCAGCGCTGCGCATGCACCGCCCCGGCATCGGCGAGAAACAACAAACGAATCCGAGCGAGACATGGTCCTCCGGTCATTGGCGATTCCATACCTTAAGATATTGCCTGAGCACAAAACAGAACAGGATAATTGGTTGATCGTCCTAACGAAGCCGGCGGGGAAACCAGAACCGCCGGAAATGATACTCGGCATACGTCTCAGGAACGCCGCCCCAACCCTTCTTAAAACGTTCAAGTCCCTGTGCTGCAGTCGGACCGGAACCGAAGTCGAAATAACGACAGCCGAGGCGCGCCGCCGCATCGAGTGCCGTGGCAAACAAGGCGTAAGTCGGCCGAGCATTCTTGCGGGTGAGATCCATCGCCCCGTCATAATAGAACATGCGGTCGCCCGAATAAAAGCAGATCATCGTCGCCGCCGGGCCATGCGTGTCGGCCACAGTCCACCAAAACAATTGCTTTTCCGGTGTGAGACATTCAGGTAAGCCGAGATAAAACGCCCACCGCGCGTCGTCGAATAGTCTTTTATGCCGAATTGCGGTTTGTTGCCAAAGGGGATAAGTTTGCTCGGAAGTTTTCTGGTCATTGACCGGGATAATTGTCCACTCGTGTCGCTCGGCAGTGTGCAGATTACGGCCGATATCGTCTCGAAGTCCGTCCCGCCACGACTGCCCGGCGGGGATTTTGGCGAAATCGAGAACGAATCGCCGACGCTCAACCCGACGGCCGGGATATAAATCCGGCAAGGTGTCGTATAGCGGCGTGAACACCATTTCGGCAAGGTTGACCTTTTTCAGGCCGTCGAACAACTGAGCGATATCTGCGGAAATTTCCGCTATTTGAGGACCAAGCCAACCGCCGTAGGAGCCGAGGGGCTGAGAATATATTTGGTCTATGCCGATTCGCGAGAAGCGGACCAACGGGAGGCCGCCCTGCCAATTGTCATCGTCATCGGCGACAACCAGCCATTCGGCGCGTGCCCGCGGCCGCGACTTTTCCCATAGTCGTGACCAATCAGTTGAATGGAAAATTGTGGCCTGCGGATCGACGGCACACAGCGCTTGCCAGCGATCCTGCGGCAGTGTCTGCAAGTCGTAATAAAGAGTCTGCATCAGGCAATGGCCCGGTCATTTCCGCATGACGACAACTTTGCCCCGGCCGTAATTCCCCTCGGCGTCTGCCGCGATAATCAGGTAGACCCCGCTGGCAACATGGTTTCCCGCTTCATTGCGGCCGTCCCATTCGGTCGCAGTCCCCAGGTTGGCGACCAGTTCTCCGGCGGCGGTAAAAATCCGGATCGACGTGCCAAAGGCGGCGTCAAAACGTAACACCTCATCGCCACGAGAGATAATGTACGGATTTGGATAAGCCAGAATTTCCTCGACCGGAGTGGCAGCCTTCGGGCCGCCGACGAATTCAGAAATCCCCCCGCTCGCCGTCCCAATCCAGAGGGTGTTGGCGTTTTTATCAAGCACCAGCGCGGTGACAATCGAATGGACCAGCCCCGAATTTTCCGGTGTGTAATGAATGACTTCGCCCGATGGTTCGACGACGAAGAGTCCTGCGTCGGTCCCAACCCAGAGATTGTTTCCGCCGTCGGCAAGTAATGCATTCACTGCGGGGGCCGCAACATTGCCCAGGGTCTGGACACGAAAACGCCCGAGAATCCCGTCCCAGTATGCCAGACCGCCGGAGGTGCCAACCCAGATTTTACCGGCGATATCGACCAAAGAACAACGCACCTGCCGAGTCGGCAAGCCGTCGGAATCATCAAAAAACCTGATCGTCGGCACTTGTGGTATCTGCGCTCCACCGGAACACAACCCAGTCAGGGAGTCGATTTCAAAATCGGCGAGACCGTTGTCGGCAAAACCGACCAGGACCTCGTCATTGAGAGCGAACAGGGAGATCGGTTCATACTCCGGAAAACCGTCACCGGTGCCGAAATACCCCCAACAACCATGATCGTAGAAAACCAGAACGCGATCGGCATAATCGAAAGTATTGGCAATCCAAACGCGCCCGTCGTCGTCGACGGCGATATCCCAGGTGACAATATACCAGTCATCCGGCGGCGGACTGGTGCCGCGCAACGGTGAATTGGTTTCATCGAAAATTTCAAAATCGTTTTCCGGGTCGGCGGGATTCATCCGCACCACATTTTTCCCGTGTCCACCCAGCCAGAGATAGCCATCATGATCGACTGCCAATACATTAACAGTCGGTCCACCGACAAATGAGTTGATCGGCCGCCAGCTTCCCTCACGAAACATCGAGAGGGGTTTACCGTCGGGGTGGACCGCCCAGATCACCGACCCGGCGGTCACCGCGAGATCGTCGACAAAATTTGAGGAAATCCCCGCGACATTCGAATCGGACCAGGACGATTGGTCATAGAGCGAGAAGCCCCGGCCGGAATTGGTCGAGGCCCAAATTGTTCCGTCAGTTGTTCGACAGACGGCACGCGACGATCGTTCGACCATACCGGTCGTGGGTATGAGTGTATATCCCTCGCGGGAGCAATCGTAGATCCCGTTTGAGGTCGCGGCAAGCAGCCCGGATGCTGAAGAAAACAAGTCACGGAATTCGATTTCCTCACCGGGGACACGGCTCCAGGTCGAATCACTGTCGGTTATCGTAAAGATATACAGCCCGGTGGAGGTCGCGGCAAAAACGATCCCGTCAAATACAGCCAGGGCCGCAATATCGTCATCGGTCAGCCCGGAATTGTAACGCGAAAAAGAACGCCAGCGTGAATAATCCTGCAAATTGATGTCGGCCCGATCAGCCACGGCACACCCCGAGCCGGTTGCCACCCAGAGATCATCCCCGACTAAGAGCACCGCCGAAGCGGGTTCATCCGAGGGAAGATCGCCGAAGCGGCGATAGGTTTCCCTGATTTCACCACCGTAGCGTTCGGTATCGAATTTATGCAGGCCGACGGCCGAAGAGACCCAGAGGATCTTTCCGTCCGGCGCGGCCCCGGTCAGACTCAACAGGCGACTGTCACGGTCAACGAACTCGTAGGTGCGCCACTCTCCTGAATCCGGATTAAAATACGACAACCGTCCCGTGGGACCACCCGACCAGACCCGGCCATCGGGCGCAACGGTGACAAAACGCACATCGTTGGCCCCCAGGCCATCGGCGTTGGTATAGGTGCGGACCGCTCCCCGATCAAACATGGTCAAGCCGCCGCTGGTGGCCGCCCATACAACATCACCGACCGGATACAAGTCGCGCGCCAGATTGACATTGGTATGATTGCGCCATTCGGCGGCGGAAACCGGCAGAGCGCCGGGAAACAACAGAAGCCAGCACAGGGCCACGAATAATCGGCGGCCAGAGACCGCCGGTCTGTTTTTGTGCGGATGATTCATATCACTTCTACGATCAGGGCGGTCAATGCTTCCGGTTATCTTCGATTTTAATCCGAAAAACACGGACCAGCCGCCGGGACAATATTAGAATCATCACCCCGGAAAGCAACAACCCTGTCAGCAACGTACAAAATTGACCGAGCCACATCCCGTGGCGGACGAAGAAAGTGGTCCCTTTGCCTACGGCCACTGTCGCCGTCCGCAGGTCGGTAAAATAGAGGTTAGAGTCGTCAATAATCCGTCCGGCGCGATCGACAAACATCGAAATCCCGCTGTTGGCTGACCGGATGACCGGGACGCGGTTTTCGATGGCCCGCATGACACACATTCCCGCGTGTTGATAGGCGCCGGGAGTAAAACCATACCAGCCGTCATTGGTGATATTGACCAGAAACGTGGCGCCTTTGAGGACAAATTTGCGCACCAAATCGGGAAAGACCGATTCAAAACAGATCAAAGCCGCATAAGGACCCTTTGGGTGATCGAACAGGACATATTCACTGCCGGCGGTAAAATCCGCCTGGCCAACATGAATATCTTTCAGGATTTTCACCCGGTCGGAAAAAGGAATCCACTCACCCATCGGTACCAGTTGGAGTTTAGCATGGTACTTTGGTCCGAGCCGCCCCTCCCGCAATTGGTGGGCCGCGTTGTAGTAGATATACTGGCCCGGCGCAACCACGCGATATTCCAGGGTGCCGATCAACATCGGTGTCGAGACTCGGCGGGAAAGCGCCTGGACCTGCCGCAACCGGCGTATGTCGGCACGGAGATAGCCGGGCGCGGCGGTTTCCGGCCAGACGATCAATTCGGGCGATTGGGCTTTGGCCAGATAGGCCAAGCCGTAATATGTAGAATAACTAAAAGAGGTGTATAACGAATCCCATTTATGCCAGGAATCAATGTCTCCCTGTAACACGGTGGCGGTCAACAGCGGTGTTGTCTCAGCATCCAGGCGAGTGACTTCCCCCTTGCCGTGGAGGATCGGCAGAATAAGCAGCAACAATCCCACGCCGGCAAAGGTCAGTTGACGATGTGTGCGGCCCGGGTTACGCCGGATGGCAAACCAGATCACGTTCAGATAGCCAACCCAGAGACTGACGCCCAAGTCGCCGGTGATCGAGGCGAATTGGATGAGATGGATATAATGCGTTTGTGAGTAAGAGAGGTTTGTCCAGGGGAATCCCAAGACACCAACACCGCGCAGATACTCCTGCGCCACCCACAAAACCGGCCAAAGCCAAATCGCGGCACGACCCAAATACCGCCGGAGAAAAGCCCAGGCGGAGAAAACCAGGGCGCAGTAGACACCCAGGATCGCCGCCGCGCCGAGCATCCCCGGAATCGTCACATAACCGGTCCAATAGAGCAATCCGACATGCAGACAAAACCCGAACCACCAACTCAGACGAAATGTCTCGCGCACCGAACGGCCGTCAAGGGTAAGCAATACGAAAGCCGGGATGACCCAGGCCAAAAATCCGAACGGAAACGGCGGATAGGCAAAAACCAGGAGCGCCGCCAAGGTGGCGAGGCGAACAATCGGCCGGTTAAATATGAAAAAGAAAGAGAACATCCCAGGATACGCAGGCAGTCGACGCGGTCGAATCAGGCCATCGGCCCGGTCAGTCCGGTCGTTGACCCGGAGATCAGCCCGGCATCACCAGCCGGACCCGGCGGGGACCATCGGCGATATGGCCCATCAAACAGGCATCGGCACCTTTCTCGCGAAGGAACTCAACCAATTGCGGGCCGTCGTCCTTGCGCACGATCAAAACAAATCCGATACCCATATTAAATACTTTAAACATCTCCTCGTTGGTCACGCCGCCCAGCGTCTGCAGCCAGCGAAATACCGGCGGAAATTCCCATCGGGTCGTATCGATCAGCGCCTGACAGCCATCGGGCAGGATCCGCGAGAGATTCCCGCCAATACCGCCCCCGGTAATATGCGCCACTCCCTGGATTTCAAAAGTATTATGCGCGCGCACCAAGTCACTCAAATACGATTTGTGCGGGACAAGCAGGGCATCGGCAATGGAGCAGCCGAGTTCATCGGGAACATCGTCCGGCGATGCCTTGGCGACATCAAAAACTATTTTGCGGATTAACGAATATCCGTTGGTATGCGGACCCGACGAGGCCAGCCCGACGAGCATGTCACCCGGTTGTATCTGCGAGCCGTCGATGATTTCGGATTTGTCGACAATCCCGGTGATAAAACCGGCCAGGTCGTATTCGCCCTCGGCATAGAATCCCGGCATTTCGGCGGTTTCCCCGCCGATCAGCGACATCTTGTTCTCCCGACAGGCCGTGGCTAATCCGCCGACGATTTCCTCGGCAACCTCGGGTTCGAGTCTGCCCATCGAGAGATAATCCAAAAAGGCGAGAGGTTTTGCCCCGCAGGTGATGATATCATCGACACAATGGTTGACCAGATCGATACCGATTGTCGCATGGCGGCCGGTCATAAAGGCCAGTTTCAACTTGGTGCCGACGCCGTCGGCCGAGTGGACGAGAACCGGTTCGCTCAGCCCGGCGGTGTCGAGGGCCAACAATCCGGAAAATGGTCCGACGCCGGCCAGTACGCTGCCACTATATGTCCTGGCCGCCAGAGCTCCGATCCGCTTGACCACTTCATCGCCGGCGGAAATAGAAACACCGGCGGCCTCATAATCAATATTTGTTGGCATTTTGCCCTGCTTTCAATCGATCGGCGCCCTACGAGAGTCGTTGGTCGTTGATCTCCAGTTCGAACAGATAGTCGAAAAATTCCGCAGCCCGGCGGCAAACCACCATCCGTGAAAGAAAAATCTCGAAATATTCCATCACCGACGAAATCTTGGTGTCGATGGTCAGTGAAAGGATAATTTTCTTACGGGCGGCATCGACAGTCAACCGGGATTTTGTCGCCGCGAAATTTACCCGATCATGGATGTCCTGCCGCAGAAACTCGGTGGTCCGCACCCGCGAGCGATGCACGTCGGATTTGTCCGCCAGAATTACTGCCGCACAGAGATCGTTGACCGGGAGGCCGTCGTGTTCGTCATGGTTGCCAATGGCGGTGATAATATCACAGACCTCATCTATCGGCATACCCATTTTGACCAGGTGTGGATAGACCAACACAGCGGCGGTTTGCGCATGATAATTGCGATTAATCAAATTGCCTACATCGTGGACAATGGCCGCGATGGCGGCAAGTTCCGCACGGCGCGGATCGGCGCCGATCTGCAGGAGGGTATCACGTGCCCGCTGAGCAGCCAACCCGGTATGACGACGCCCATGTTCGGTATAGCCAATTGCTTCGAGGGCCGAGTCGGACTTCAAAACCAATGCCATCAATTCCTTATTGGTCTTGATATCCGCCTCGGTGACTTCAATAGCCGACCTTTTGGGCGGTGGGGCTGCTTTTGTCCGGGTTTTCCCGACCACCTTGCCATCCCTCTTCTTTGCTTATCCCTGCCGGATACGAACATACATCCGGGGATGTACTATTAGTGATGCGACGGGGCATTTGTCAATAACCGATCAGCCGGGCGGCAGATTAGCCGGACCGTTGTCAGAAAAAGCGGCGATCAGCGATTCGATTTGCCGGATCTCGGAATTCCGGTTGCCTTATAACGGGCTTTTCATGTGCCTGATTACAGGACTTTCCGGGCAAGGGAAATGGACAGCCACGATAAGGCATTGAGACATAATAGAATAAAACTGTAAGGCCGGGTTGTTTACATTATATATAATGTAAGCTCACTCTCCGGACTAACGGACAATCACGGGCTGCCGGCCTAATACTATTGCCATGTTGAAGTTACGCCATTTTCAAAGAATTCTTCCGCCAAACGATACTTTGGCCTATTTTTCATCGGCGGGGTTGAGAAAAATACAACTGCCCAGGGAGAGTGATTATCTCAGCGAAGCAAAGACAGAGCGGATTCCGGATCCGGGCGAGGGCATTTTCCCGGCATTACATTGTCGGACTATTTCACCGGATCGGGCGTCATCATGTTTTTCTACTCTCCGGTGGTCTGGCCTTCTCGTTGTTCGCCTGTATTGTCCCGATGCTTTTCATCATCTTTGCGGCACTGGGCAGTATCTTTGAAGGACCGGCGATTACCACCGAAATCAACTCGCTGGTCGACCGAGTAATCCCCTATCCTGAATATGCCCAGAAAGCAAAAGATTTCTTGTTCTCCCGGGTCGAGGAATTCAGCGGAAAAAAACAACTGGCCGGCATCATCGGGTTTATCGGGCTGTTGTTCGCCTCAAGCGGCCTGTTCTCCAGCATGCGCACCGTGCTGAATACGGTTTTCCGCGCTCATACCGGCAACCCGATTTATATCGGCAAGCTCCGCGACCTGGGTCTGGTCCTGCTGGTGTTAACGTATTTTTTGCTTTCGACCACGATCCTGCCGACCCTCGGTATCGCCACCGACCTGGCGCAGAAAGT
This sequence comes from Candidatus Zixiibacteriota bacterium, assembly GCA_024277855.1. Classification (GTDB taxonomy): domain Bacteria; phylum Zixibacteria; class MSB-5A5; order WJJR01; family JAJRUJ01; genus JAJRUJ01. The sequence continues at coordinate 6,198 of JAJRUJ010000012.1, read as the reverse complement.
AAAAATATTAGAAGCGTACCGTCTGGGTTTTTTGGAAGACCTGGCGCTGGCAACATTTTCGTTTGCGATAATCTATGTTGCTTTTTTTGCCCTCTATTTTTTCATCCCGCAAGCCAAACTGCCCAAAAAGGTCATCGCGGTCAGCGCGTTGGCGGCGATGGTTCTCTGGGGTTTCGCGCAGGAAGGATTTGGCTTCTATATCTCACACACCGCTACTTTGAAACGCGTGTATGGCGCTTTTACCCTGTTTATCGTGATTGCGCTCTGGATTTATTATACTTCACTGGTCTTTATCATTGCCGCCGAAATCGGCCAGCTTTACCGTGAAACACAGGAAAGACGAAAAACCGCTTGAAAGTAAAATTGGCTCAGAGAAAATCCAGCGGATCGACATCAACCACAAGCCGGAGATCCTTTTTCTTGCGACAAAGCAGTTCGAATTGTTCCAGTTGCGGTGTCAGGTGTTTCAATAGTGAGGTGACCGATTTCGTTTTCAGCAATAATCGCCAACGATAGCGCCGACGCACGCGCATGATGGGTGCTGGCGCCGGGCCAAGCAATCTGGTGCGAACCGGGATCTCTTTGAGACGCGAATTCAATACACTAACGGCATTCCGCGCCGCCTGATAGGCCTCTTCTTCAGCGGTCGAGGAAAACTCCAGCCGCACCAGGCGCGTGAACGGCGGGTAGTGCAGTTCTCGCCGACTGACGATCTCCCGGGCAAAAAATCCCGGATAATCCTGTGCGGCGGCCAGCTCGATTAGCTGATGCTCGGGATTGAACGTCTGCACGACGACTGTCCCGTCGCGCTTGCCGCGACCCGACCGTCCCGCCACCTGCGTGACCAGTTGAAAAGTTCGCTCCTCCGCCCGAAAATCGGGAAACGAGAGGTTGCGATCGGCCCAGACCACGCCGACCAGACCGACACGGGCAAAATCCAAACCCTTGGCGACCATTTGCGTGCCGACCAGAATGTCGGTTTCTCCGCGGCCGAATCGGCCAAAAACCTCGACGGGATCGCTCCCCCCGGCCACAGTGTCGGTGTCCAGCCGGTCAACTCTCCACTCCGGGTGAAGTTCGCCGAGTTGTTCGACGATTTTTTGGGTACCGACCCCGCGAAAGCCGAACTTTTGGTTGCCGCAGTTTGGGCAGGTTGTTTTCGCATCTTTTCTGAATTGACAAAGGTGGCAGCGGAAGCTGCGATCAGCCAGATGATAGGTCAGGGTAATCCCGCAGTGCGGGCACTCCAGTCGCCAGCCACAGCTGGCACAAGTGACCATTGTCGAATGTCCGCGCCGGTTGAGAAACAAGATTGCCTGGCGTCCACCGTTAATTGTCTCGGTCAGACGGTCAAGCAAAAGGTCGGTAAAGACCGCATCGGTCTTCGATTCGACTGTCGCGCGCGGACCGGCCAGGTCGACCAGATGTACCACCGGCAGATTACGCCCGGGAACACGGTATTTGAGATCGACACGGAGATATTTCCCCTCTTGTGTGTTCTGGAACGACTCGACCGACGGCGTCGCCGATCCAAGAACACAGAGGCAGCCACACTGCCGGGCGCGGACCACGGCGGCATCGCGCGCATGATAGCGTGGATCGGGTTCCGATTGCTTATATGCCTCGGCGTGCTCCTCATCGACGACAATCAGCCCGAGATTATCCAACGGCGCAAAAATTGCCGAACGCGCTCCCAAAACAATATCGTACTCACCGGCGGCGACCTTGCGCTGGACCCAGTACCGGTCCGAGGATTTCATCGCCGAATGCCAGAGAGCGACTTTGCCGGGAAAAACCGCCTCCCATAGCACTGCTCCACTGCGGGCCAGGGCGATTTCCGGCACCAGGACCAATACCCGCCGGCCCGAATCGATGACCCGACGAGCCAATTCAAGATAAACACGAGTCTTGCCCGAGCCGGTAATCCCGAAGAGCAAGGCGGGTTTTGGATGTTGCCCGTCCCGCAGTCCGGCGATTGTTGACACGGCGGCCTGCTGTTCATCGGTCAGCGGCGCAGTCAGCCCGTTGCGGTCGATCTCGACGCCCGAGGCCGAGGCCGGTCGCCAGCGAACGACAGCGGAGCGCATCAACTCGGCCAACTTGCGCGCAGGGATGCCGATCAGACGGGAAAATTCTTTCCGAGAAACACCCTCGACTCCAATATTCGCCGTTGCCGCAAGCTGCTCCTCGGAAAAGTCTTCAGGATGTCCGGGTACAATTCCAAAAATACGGGCATCGGCCGGGATCGGCACCAACCGGGCGACCTGACGGCGTTCGATCCAACCATCCCGCTCCAGCCGGGCCAAAACCGCCAATGTCCGCCGTTGGCCACCGGTTTCAAGGAGCCGCGCCTGGGGCGTTCCTCCTTTGGCCGAAAGCGCCGCGAGGATCTCGCGGGCGGTTTTCGGCAGTCGCTTCAATTCGGCGGCCGATTTATGCCAGCACTCGTCGGCCGGAAACACCTGTGTGCGGGGAACGTTTAACCAGAGCGCGCCGGAAGCGGCGCGCAGAGTTTCACCCAGGGAACAGTAATAATATTCGGCAAGCCAACGGCAGAGAGCCAGGACGTCGGTCGAGACGACCGGGGCTTTATCGATAATATCGAGCACGGGTTTGACCACACCCTCCGGGGGCAACGCCGCCGGGCCAAGGATAATTCCGGTTTTCAGGGATGTGCCAAGCTCGGCGCGCGCCCGCACACCCGGTTGTATGCGGGAGGATAACTCCGGAGGTACTTCATACGTAAAATTCTGCCGCAGGGGCAGATCAAAGGCCAAGTCGACATATCGGCTGTCCGGGGTATTCATAGTCTCATCTCACGTTCATATCATCGCCCGCACAATGTACGTCGCGGACCGCCTCCGAGCAACCGTCACCGTTCCGGACGCAGGTGATCTCAGCGGATAATATTGCCCCGGGATTCCGGGAAACGGCACGCCGCCGCTTGACACGGCGGCGCGAAAAGTCTTTAATGTGGGCGCACATGACCAAGGAGAAATCATGCCGGGTTTACCGCTGACCGACGATGAAATCGCCAAGCTGACCGAAGAACAACTGGCTACCCTCGAAGAATTGGGAATCGTCGCGGCCAAAAAATTGAAATTGACCAAAATGATCGGGGAATTCGAGCAGGCCACGGCCACCTCGCAAAAACAGATGGGATTTTCGACCAAAGAAATTCCGACCGGCCTGCATGAAGATCCGGAAATCCAGCAACTGCTGACAATCAAAGTCCGCTACAAGATGGGCAACCTCAACATACAGATCAAACGGATCCTTCGCCGCTGTGTGGAACTGGGGCTGGACAAATATGGGATCATCCAGCGTCAATGCAAACTCTACGGCGTCGAATACGCCGGCAAATAATCACCTGTCCCGGAATCGACGGTATTTATGCGACTTGGAATTATCGGTCTTCCCCAAGCGGGTAAGACAACTGTGTTTAATGCCGTTGCCGGCGCCCGCGCGACGGTGGGTGGATTTGGCCAGCCGGGTGAAATCCATCGAGCAATCGTGAAAATCCCCGACCATCGTCTCGCGATACTCGGTGAGTTTATGAAGTCAAAAAAACTCGTCCATGCCGAGATAGAATATCTTGATTTCCCGCCGCCCTTAAAAACCGACCGGGGCAGTGAGAATGTCTTTCCGCCGGCACTGCGCGAGTGTGAGGGGATCGTCGCGGTGCTTAATTGTTTTGATCCGTTAATCTCCAGGTCACCGCTCGAACGATTGAAAGACCTGCAGGGTGAGATGTTACTCTCGGACTTGATCATTGCCGATAAACGACGAGTCCGGCTGGAAAAAGACCAGGCCCGGGGCCTGAAAGGCAACGTGGCCGAATACCAGGCGGTCAAAAAAGTGGTGGATCTGCTGGAAGCGGAAAAGCCGTTGCGCACCGCCGATTTTTCGGAGGCGGAAAAACTCCAGTTGCGAGGATTTGCTTTTCTGTCTTTCAAACCGCTGCTGGTCGTGCTTAACACCGCCGAGGGAAGCGAGGCAGTGACCGCCCAGGTTACTGAGATCACCATTGATCCAACCATCGGCGCAGACACGCCGGTCACTTCCTTATGCGGAAATATCGAGATGGAACTCGCCGATTTGGATAAAAGCGATCGTGAGGCCTTTTTGGCCGATTTCGGCATCGACGAAGCGGCAACCACCAAACTTATCCGGCTGTCGTATGAGCGTCTGGACCTGATTACTTTCTTTACCGGCGCCGAAATAGATTCGCATGCCTGGCCAATAAGACGCGGGACCGTAGCGGTCAACGCCGCCGGTGAAATCCATCAGGACATCAAGCGCGGATTCATCCGCGCCGAGGTGGTTCCGGTCGAGACATTGGTGGAACTGGGCGGCATGGCCGCCTGCCGAAAAGCGGCCAAAGCCCGGCTGGAGGGTAAAGAATACCAGGTCGCCGACGGCGACTATATTCTCTTCCGTTTCAACGTCTGAGATCGATCGTTGAGTTGTCCTTGTCCGTAAATATGCGCGATTACCTGGTGGTATCACGCCAAAATTAATTATCTTCAGAAAATGAGCAAGCCATCGTCGGCCGCAGTGCGCGGTACACGCATTCTCCTGATTTGTTGGTTGGCAGCCAATATCCTGGGGACGGTATTTCCCGGGTGGCGGGTCTGGGGTCTGCATTTACCGGCTTTCCTGCCCCTCTGGGGACAGATACTTTTTTTTGGTGGCGGCTTAGTGGCGTTGCTGGTTTCGATGGGACGACTCCCGTGGCCCGGCAAAAAGTCCCCGGGACCTCTCGCCCTGATCTCCCGACAGTCCCTCTGGTTGCTCCTGTTGCCCATCGCTTTTGTGTTGCTGCGGGTGTCGACGGCGTTGCTGGGGGATGGCCGTTTGCGCGGACGGGAAGCTCAACTGGGTATTTTGCGGCCGGTCGAATTGCTCGGTTCATATCTCTCGTCGGTCGTCTACCGGCTCTTGCATTCAGTGGCCGGGATCACCGGACAAGAGGCCTGGGGTATCCTGTCAATAATGGCCGGCGGTTTGTTTGTGTGGGTGGTTTGGTATTTCACGCGGCGGATTTGGTCGGATCCCCCCGACCGAAATCTGGCGCGAATGCTGATCGGCCTGACGGGATTGACCGCGCTGTTTTGCGGGTATATCGAATCGTATGCCCTACCCTGCCTGGGTATTGTTGGCTTTTGCCTGGCGGCGGAGGCGTTTCGTCGTGACCGGATATCGTTCGCCGTCCCGGTTGTTCTGTTTCTCTTTGCAATAGTCGCACATATCGCATCGATTGTGCTTTTCCCGGCCCTGGTGATTTTGGCCTGGGAGAAAAAGTCGGCTCGGATTGTGCGCCTGGTACCAGTCGGTTTTGTCGGCCTGCTGTCGTCTATCTGGGGCTGGTATGTCCTCTATGGCGATTTTTTTGCGCAAGAAGCCCCGGCCGGATCGTTGCTGGTCACCGTACTGCCGCGGGCGCCGTTATACTATGGCTTGGTCTCACCGGCTCACTTGCTGGATATCATCAATTTGTTTCTCCTGGTCATCCCGGGGGTCGTCATTACTCTCCCGATCCTGTTATCCGGCCGCCGGCAGGCAGGAAAAAGAAGAGAACGAACGTTATTTTGGGCGACCGCAATTGGCGTTCCCCTTTGTATCCCTTTGTTCTTGGATCCCAAACTGGGAATGTCCCGCGATTGGGACCTATTCGCCCTGGGCCTGGCCCCGGTGGCCGTCTGGGCGGCGATTCGTTTGACCAACCTGAAACCGGCACTGCCGCGCGGGCTGCTCGCGGGACCGATATTTGCCTCACTTTCGGTCCTGGTCATGTTTGCCGGCATCAATGCCCACACACCGGCGGCGTTGGCTCGTTTTGAGCGATTGCTGGCGCTCGACACGGCCCGGGGCGGTTATGGACATGAAATTATCGCCGCTGTTTATCATCAACGGGGTCAGACGATCGATGAAATCCGTCACTGGCAGGCCGCGTTAAAACATGGTCCCCACCGGCGGTATTGGGCGAATATGTCGAGCGCCTACCTTTTGCTTGGCGATGTAAGCAACGCCTATCTGACTGCCCGCAAGGCATACGAACTTGATCCAACCTGGGCAATCGGCGCCTACAGCGTGGCGGCGGCTTTTGACGGACTGCGAATGCCCGATTCGGCGCTGGTCTATTATGTCCGAGCGGTCAGTCTCAACCCGACAAATGATGCGATGCGGCATGACCTG
>JAJRUJ010000011.1 GCA_024277855.1 Candidatus Zixiibacteriota bacterium | reverse complement strand
CTGCGAGTCCGGGGTAACCAATACTGTTGATCCGTTGGCCGGTTCATATTTTATCGAAAATCTGACGAACGAATTGGAAGTCCGTGCGCAGGGATATCTTGACCAAATTGACGATCTCGGCGGGGCGGTGCAGGCGGTGGAAAAAGGTTTTTACCAGCGGGAAATTCAGGCCGCCGCCTATCGCTGGCAAAAGGAAGTGGAAAGCGGAGCACGGAAAATTGTCGGGGTTAACAAGTTTGTCAAGAAAGATAGCGACCCCGGCCATGGTTTATTGCAGGTGGATGAGAACGCCGCAATCGCGCAAATCGACCGCCTGCACAAGGCAAAGGCGTCCCGCAATTCGGACGACGTCCGACAAAGCCTCACGAGACTAAAAGAGGCCGCCGACGGCGACGTTGCTCTCATGCCACGCATTCTCGAATGTGTAGAGAACCTGTGTACGCTCGGCGAAATTGCCGATATTTTTCGCGACAGTTGGGGTGAATACCAGGAAACCGTCATTTTCTAATGCCGTAGAGATGCGCTGATGTTTAAACATGTTGCCCATATCGGTATCGCCGTCAAAAATCTGGATGAAGCGATCGCGTTTTACCGCGATACCCTTCAATTGACGATTACCGAACGCAAAAAAGTCGAGGACCAGGGTGTGGAAATTGCCTTTGTTGAACTGGCCGACGGCTCGGTGTTGGAATTACTCGCCCCACTGAACGAGGGAAGTCCGCTGGCAAAATCCATTGCGCGGCGGGGCACCGGTCTGCACCATATTTGCCTGGAAGTTGACGATATTGACGCGGCCCTCGCCAAACTCACTGCTGACGGCATTACGATGGTGGACAAGAAACCACGGATCGGGGCTGAAGGTCGGCGAATTGCCTTTATTCACCCCAAATCGGCCTTCGGGACACTAATCGAATTGCAGGAAACCGACTGACCACCGGTTTAGAACACACTGACCTTGAAGTATTTCTTCGGGTGCGCTTTAATGTCCGCAATCAAGTCCTGAACTTCGGAGAGTAATCCTCGCACGTCATTATACACTTGGTCTTCCGCCAGGAACCGTCCGGCCGATCCTTCCCCCTCGTCGAGTTTTTTGAACAGATTATCGGCGCGCCGGCTCATCGCAGACAGATTATGATAGAGGGTCGTATCATTTACCAGACGCGCCAGCGAGCCGTCGCCTGAATCCATTTTCGCCAGGAGGACATTCAATCTATCCGACGTCTCGGTCAAAGATGCGAGGAGTTTTTTTTGTGATGTATTCAAACCGGACATCAGTTCGTCGGCCGAGACCATTAACGAATCCAAATTGGCCGAAGTTTTAGAGTTAGTCGTCAAGGCGCCGAGGAATCCCTCCCCCCGATTGATCCGAGACATCATTTCGGTCAATTCATCAAGTGTCTCTCCTAATTGATCCATCATCCCCGGCGCACCGGCAAACGCCGCAGTCAGATCGGGAGCCAGGGCGGCTTCGAGGATATCGCCGGGTTTCACCGCGGGAAAACCTGGGCCACCCAGACGAATATCGAGAAATCTGTCGCCCATCAATCCCATCGTGCCGATGGCGGCTTTCGCATCAGTGTTGAGCATCGAAAAATGCTTGGTCATGATCCTGAAATCGACCCGGACGCGCACCAACCCGTCAACTTCGACAAAAATAACTCGCTCGACATGGCCGACTTCCATCCCCGCCATCCAAACCGGCGCCCCCGCCACCAGGCCGCCGACTTCGGGGAAATAGGCAGTCAAAGACTCGGTTTTCCGAAAAACGGAGAACCCACTCCCGGTAAAAGAGGCCCAAAGAAGGACAGCAAAGGCAAATAACACCACCATCCCTACCCGCAGTTCACTCCAATTGACTCGGCCACTCCGTTTCATACAGCTTCCCCGATCTATCTCGCCTTTTTATTAGCGGCAGGCGGCTCTTTCCCGCAGCCGGCGCCACCGATCTGCGAACCACAATCATTTGATGAGTCTGTGTCGCCTGTCTTCCCGCAATTAACCTGTCGAATATCGACCGCAAGTCCACGCGCCAACAACCACTCCTGCGAAGTCGCGTGCAGGTGCTGAAGTCCGGGCAACTCCAGGATCATCATGTGCATATCAATTTCCAATCGTTCATCGTCCGGCATCGACGGCAGCCCCATCGGCTTTTCCCAGTGTGCGTAAAACTCTCGCAGCTGTCGGAGGTCCTGAGTAGCCAACACTTCGGTCAACTCCCGGATATATTCCCGGGCTTCCTCACCGAGAAGAGCCGATTTACACGGCATATTCACTGCGCTCCTGTTTTGCCCCGCGTCTACTCAGTCGGTCCTACCGGAATCGATTTGACCGAAGCCAGATACGGCTGCAAAAATTCCCGCACATATTCCTGCCGGCAACGTAACAGTCCATCGGTATCACCGTCGAAGACGATCCGGCCATCATGCAATACGATAAATTGATCGGCCATTTCAAACGCTTCGGTGATTTGATGGGTGACCACGATGGTCGAAACCCCTTTTTCCACCCGAAGTTTATTGATCAATTTGGTAATTGTCAACGTCGAGATCGGATCCAAGCCGGTAGTCGGCTCATCGTATAACATAATTTGCGGATTCTCGGCCGCCACCGCCCGCCCGATCGCCACCCGCCGCTGCATACCGCCGGAAAGCTCATCCGGCAGAACATCGAGGAGACCCTGCGACAAACCCAGATAGTCAAGAATCTCTCGCGCGGCCTGTTCAATTCCCGCCAGTGAGCGATTGGTGTGTTCCAAAAGATAATACCCGATATTTTCGCCGACGGTCATCGAGTCGAATAATGCTCCCCCTTGAAATACCATGCCCATCTTCCGGCGGACCTTTTGCAATTGCCCCTCACGAGCATTGGTTACATCTTTTCCGGCGATAAACACCCGGCCGGACTGCGGTCGCACCAGCCCGAGAATGATCTTGAGAATCGTGCTTTTGCCCGAGCCTGACGAACCGAGGATGACTTTGGTCTCCCCCGGCCCAACCGAAAAAGAAACATCCTGCAGGACTGGTTCGTCGCGATAGGCGAAATTAATATTTTCCAGGCGAATCACATCAATCCCCTCAGGTGTGGTACGACCAGCCGGGTAAAGGCAAAATTGATAAAGAGGATGTTAATCGAGGAAGCAACCACCGAATCGGTCGTCGATCTCCCCACGCCTTTGGTTCCCCCACTGGTCGAGAATCCCAGGTAACAGGATACACTGGCAATGATCATGGCAAACAAAAACGGCTTGACTGTCCCAATGATAATATTCCCCAACGATACCTTGTCGATAAAATTCGACCAGTAGGCAGTCGGCGAAATATGGGCAATGAACACCGCGACGATATAACCACCGACAATTGCCACAAAATCGCAGATGATCGTCAATACCGGCAACATGATCATCAGCGCCCAAAACCGGGGAACGGCCAGTTTGCGGATCGGCTCCACGCCGAAAGCACGCATGGCATCAAGCTGCTCGGAGGATTTCATCGAGCCGATTTCGGCGGTGATTCCTGAGGATACGCGAGCGGCAACCATCAGAGCAGTCAGGACCGGTCCCAGTTCCCGGAGAATGGCGATTGCCATCACTCGCCCCAGGTAATTCTTTGAGCCAAAATCCGCCAACTCAATCGAAAATTGGAGGGCAATCGCCTGCCCGGCAAACATCCCGGTCAAGACAACAAGAAACAACGAACCAACACCGAGAAAGTACATCTGATCCATAAATTCGGCAAAATAAAACGGCCGGCCGACGCTGTAACGGAACATCTTCAGGCAAAAGAATGTCAACCCCTGGATGTCATTCACAAATCGTTTGAAGCCGCGCAGATGTCCCATGGACACTCCCTCATCTTGTAAACCGATCTTGTCCGTAGGTAAGTAAAAATCCTCCGGCAATAAAAGGGAAATCGCGCGGCTGGTATTCAGGCCATGTCAACAATTGACCACGAACCGGGACGATGACCAAATATCGCCGGTATTGATTAATACGGTGAGTTCATATTCGGTGACATTCAAATCCCGCATTAAAAATAATTTTTCGGATAAATACTTGCATATCCGTCAAACAAGAGTATATTAATGTCGTTAGGTTGATTGTCAATACCAGGGGATTGCCGAGGTACTCGGTCCATGGCTTAGGCCAAGGCAAGGGTCGGCAAATACGGCAAAGGCCTTTTTCATATGTGCGTCGCTCAGAAATAAGAGCCCAATTCCGGATAAATAGGAGCCATTTTGTCCGTCTTATTTTGTCATTCTCTTTTTTAATGTTAACCGGACGGGCGAGTAATACGTAAAATAGTTGAAGAGAAAAAACCAAGCGGTCGAGCGATCGACCGCAACAGGCTTGGAAAGTCAACGAGGGGGCACGTTTACCGCAGGGAACACCGGCGGTTCCGCAATCCTCAAAGCGGCGGGAAAGTTGCTGGTCGATAGTACATTGACCGATTTTCCGTACAACCGAGCGCGGGGGCTCCCGGCCCAATTAGTATAGGTCGTGCTCTGACTATCCTGCGGACAAGGATTTGCCTTCGAGGTATCCGCAGAAATCCTCAGGGACCGCCACCCCCGTTGCTTTCTTGGCCTGTTTTTTTATGGTAAAACGATCCGTTTTTCAGACCGGGACCGACCCCAAAGAAAAATACCCCCGACAGGAATCGAACCTGTATTACTGGCTCCGGAGGCCAGCGCGTTATCCGTTACACCACGGGGGCATCGTGTGAGCTATAAGTATACGCCAAATGGCTGCCGAGCAAGTGAAAAATGTGTCGCCGGGCGGACGGTTATATATCCCTGTCAAAACGGTTAACCTGCCGTCAAAAACAAACACAAAAAAGCCCCGCCGAGATCGACGGGGCCAGTCCGGTTGTTTCATATCTCAATGAACCGGGGCGGCGGAGGCGACCCAAACCGGGTCATTATCATCTACCCCAACTTCCCGGCCCAGACGACCGCTGGCATTGCTGGGGGATAGATCGCCGGCAAGATCCCCGGCTCCTTCGTCAAAATCCCAGTAGCCGATCAACCCCGGCTCGTTCCCGGTCAACTTAATATTTTTGGTCGCAGTAATTTCTTCAGCAGAACGGGCAATGTTCCAAATACGGACCTCGTCGATACACCCATAAAACGCCCGCAGCGGCCCGCCATTGGAGTGACCGATCCGCAGGGGCGTCGACGCCGCGCGAACATCACCCGGAAAATTCACTTCACCCACCTTAACACCGTCAATAAACAGACGTTCCATACCGTCAATGTCCCGCGTATACGCGATATGATACCAGCGATCAACGGCAAATTCTCCGGCTGTCAGCAATCCGGGCACCCCGACACCGCCTGAAGCCGACCACAACGAATATGTGTCATCCTGATTAATCCACATCGCCCACACCTGGCCGGAAGTGTAGAATCCCCAGCGATCGAGGATGCTTGATAGATAATCGACCTGCGGCTCGTCAATTTTTATCCAGGCCTCCAGTGTAAAAACCGGGGTGTTGAACGCCGCCTGGAATGGGATTTCCACCAGATCATTGGTGCCGTCGAAGGCCAACGCAAATCGAGCATCGCAAAGAGCCGGCCCGGAGCGATATACCAACCTGATTAATGCGGCCAAATCTGATACGTTGTCTCGGTTATCGCAATTACAATCGACAACCCACACCGGATCGGGAGCCGGCCCCTGATGGAAAAAATAGTCAATCAACAAAACAACATCGGTTGGATTAATAATACCATCGCTATTAAGATCGCCTCGTTGTTGCCCGGTGGGCGCAGAAACCGCCAGGGTAACCGAGACGATCGTCAAGAGAATGTAACCCAGACAAATCCTGGTGGCTTGCGACATTTTTTCACTCCGAACGGTAAATCGTTTGATCAACCCGATATGTAAAACAACAGGTACTGCAGATAAAGATAATGGATTTTCATATTTTCGCAAGGGGCTTGGCGAACCAGCAGGGGTAACAAGCGGGTAGGCAGCGAGTTACGCCTCCCCGCGCCGCAGTCGGGAATCTCCCGATTCCCGGCCGAAACTCTGATAAATCAGCCGTTCACCGGAATGAGAACCAAAAGTACGATGAGGTCGTCATTCGGCAAGTAATGTATCACACAGTTCGTACAGCTTTTTTGCGCGGATTTTGATGTCGAAATTATCGATTACTCTCTGCCGTGCCCGGCGGCGGGCGGCTTCCGGTGCCGCCAACGCTTGGTGAAGGATTTTAGCCGCAGGTTCCGGCTCCAGGCGATCCAGATAATATCCGGCCTTCCCCACCACCTCGGGCAATGCGCCATACCGTGAGACAACCGGTACACAACCACAGGACATGGCCTCAACGACAGAAACGCCGAAACTTTCATGCCGTGAGGGCTGAAAGTAGACCGACGACTTTTGATACTGTCGTCGAAGTTCGTCAATCGATAGCTGCCCGGTAAACTCGATATTCTCAGGCGCATTCTTCACCAGCTTGTCAGCCGCGGAGTCGTCGATCCCTCCGGCGATGGTAAATCGCATCTGCGGGAGAAGCCGCGCAACCGCACAAAGCAGTTTGATCCCTTTTACTTTAATCTGTAACCGCTTGAGTCGGGCCACCGTCAGAATTCGATTGGATTCGCGGACGCCGGTATCCGGGATAAAATACTGTGTGTCCACGGCATTATTGAGTAAAGTAATCTTGCCCGGTTCAATGTTGAGATTGTCGATTATTTCCTTTTTCGAAAATTCAGAAACGGCCAGGATACGATCACTCCTCTGGAGACACCAACGTACCGCCCAGCGGCGAAATGGCGATAATGCTCCGCCATAGCCAAGATCGGACCGACGTGAGGCCTCATACCCGCCAATTATCATGACAATTTTCGACTTCGGTTTCCGGGGGAACATCCCCCAAAACGCCGCTCGACCGACGAACCAGAAAACCGTAAGATCAGCGGCATTCGCCAGGGCGCGGAGATTCCGCCTTTGCGAAAATTTCGTCAGACCGAACGTATCGGCATGGTACGGGCCATCCAGCAACACCGCATCGCGATCCGGGAACACTGACGAAGTACCGGTATAGGCGATTAAAATTCGCGGTTTTTTGTGGTTCGTATGACACATGGTCGACAATATTGCTCACACCCCGGCCCTACGCCAGCAGATAACTCGTGCAATCGGCTTGTCGATGACAGACTTTAACGGGAATGATTGCCGACTTTGTTGTGCAAAATTACCGGCCGGGCCAGACCTCGGCCTCCGGATATGGGTTGACTTTCACCCCGATTGCCTCTTCATTCTCGTCCTGAATTGAGAACGTCGTCCCCTTATAACCGTCGACATTCTCAACACCATGGGTGGGAAATGATTGTCTGGTATCTTAATCATTATGCTTCATTTCCGGAATCCGGTTTCCCCGGTCGGCCATATTATTTGTGTCGTTCATTTGTCGATCACGGTCATGACGCGATCACGATTCGGGCATCCTATCATCACCTTACCGATCATCCGGTCGAGAACACAAATATCAACCAGCTCAGCGAACACGAAGGGGTCAATTACTATTGCGTGCCCGCTCGGAACTATCAGGGAAAAGGACTAACCCGTTTTCGCAATATGGTCGATTATGCACACGGGATTTCACGTTTGGCGCGGGCGGTCTCTGCAGGGCGGCTCCCGAAACCCGATGTGATGATCTCGTCATGCCCCCACCCTTTCGCTTACCCCCGAGCATCCAAATTGGCGCGACGCTTTAAGGCGGTACTCATCTATGAAGTCCGGGATTTGTGGCCGGAGTCCCTGGTCGAGACCCTGCGGATGAGCACGCTGCACCCCATGATCATTTGGATGTCCCACATCGAGAAAGGTGCCTTTCGCACCGCTCAGGCCGTGGTCTCCCTGCTTCCCAACACTCTCGATTATATGAGTCGGAAAGGCCTCGACCCGCGGAAATTCCATCATATCCCGAATGGAGTGTCACGGCCGGAATGGGATACTACACCTGATCCTTTGCCGCCCGAACATCAGGTAGTCTTTGATCGGAGTAAAGCGGCCGGAAAACTAATTGTTGTTTATGCCGGCGCCCACGGCCTGCCGAACGCCTTAGACCAGATTCTGGACCTTCAACGACTCGGTGGGAATCAACGGCCGTATCACTTCATCCTCATCGGGAATGGAGTGCAGAAGTCAGCCCTGCAACAACGAACGCAAGACGAAAACATAGATTTCGTCACCTTCCTTCCTCGGATGAAAAAAAGCCGGGTACGCGCGGCTTTGCGCCAATCAGATATTTGTTTCATTGGCTGGCATCCTGCCGAAGTCTACCAATATGGGATCAGCCCGAATAAGATTGGCGACTATTTTATGGCCGGAAAACCGATAGTCCATGCTGTCCGGGCGGCTAATGATCCCGTCAAGGAAGCACGAGCTGGTATCTCAGTCGAGCCTTATAACCCTCATCAACTGGACCAGGCATTACGCGAGTTCGCGGCAATGAAGAAGGAAGATCGGGAGGAAATCGGCGCACGAGGCCGCCGGTACGCCCTGGAAAACCTCGAGTGGTCAATCCTGGGCCGGCAGTATGTTCAATTATGTGAACTACTGGTTAAAAACAATAGCTGATCTGGTCTGGCCCCAGCCACCGATTCAGGGACACACGTAATCATTAATTACTCTTGAACCAGGTTGACGATTGGCCGGACTTTCGGCCTATCGCCATCCATAAGTGACCCGATTGAAGAAAACGAAAAATCTGGTTGTTGGCCGGACGCCTATCTCTCCCCATTGCAACAAATTTAGATTCAGGTCGTACAATAAATAAAGTAACCAACGGGGAGGACAAATGTTCTGGGGATTTTTTCTGATATTGCTTGGTGGGATGATTCTACTGGATCGATGGGACATCTATTATGGTGGACTCGGCTCTAAACTGCTTATCGCCGGGCTGATTGCCTGGGGTGCATCGCTGATTTTCGACCATCAGCGTCGCCGTGTCTCGGCGGACTCCGACGCTGTCGGCAAAGCAGAGATCGAATCGACGAATGTAGATTCAACCACCTGAGACAAAACTCGCTTCAGTCAGACAAAATATAATGTCCACCCTTATCCCCGAAATCGACTACCTCCATCCCGATCAAACACCCCGCTAAAGGTTTTTCGTTGCAACTTAGTGTAAAACCGGTCATCTTCCGACCATTGCCGTCCAACCGGATACATCGACGGCAACCAGATCGTCGAAACATGGTGCATCGTTCCCGAGAAGGGAGTAAGACACATGAAGATATCCGTAGTCACAAAAGCTGTAGAAAAATTAACCGACTCGGCCTTGTTGATCCCGGTCTTTGAAAATCCCCGACGACTGTCCTCAACGTATCGCAATTTGCCGAAAACATTGATCGATGCCACAGAAACGGTTTTTGCGTCCGGTGATTTTACCGGCAAGGTCGGTCAAACTCAGTTGGTTTATGTCCCCGGCGAATCACCATATCCCCGTGTTCTGCTGGTCGGCCTCGGTGAGCGACGGAAATACACGATGGATACTGTGCGCCGCACACTGGGTACCGCCGTCCAGATTGCGGCAAAGAAAAAGATCGGCGGTCTCACCGTATCACCGGTAACTGCGGGAAGAGTCGACGCCGGGACATTTGCCCAGGCCGCGGCCGAGGGTGCGATTCTCGGCGATTTTCAATATGCCGATTTTCTGACAAACGAAGATGAGATTCGTTTCCACGTCAAGGGATTGACCATTGCCGTTTCCGATCGTTCGAAGTCGCGCCGCGTGGAAAAAGGTGTCGAGCGCGGCCGGACTGTCGCCGAAGTCGTTAACACTTCGCGGTGGCTGGTCATGACTCCCGGTAATGATCTCTACCCGGAGACCCTGGCAAAAGAGACAGTCAAATTGGCCAAAACGTGCGGCGTTAAAACCACCGTTCTAAACCCGGACCAGATCAAAAAGCTCAAAATGGGCGGGGTCTGGAGCGTGGGCAAAGGTTCCTCCCGCCCGCCTCGGTTTATCATCATGGAGTACCGGGGCAACCGACGGAAAAAAGGCATTGATGTCTGCCTGGTCGGTAAAGGAGTAACGTTCGACACCGGTGGCATCTCGATCAAACCCAATGCGCGCATGACCGAGATGATCGGTGATATGATGGGGTCGGCTACCGTGATCGCCGCCACAATCGGTGTCGCGCGATTGAAACTTCCGATCAATCTGGTCACCATCGTCCCCACGGTGGAGAACATGCCCTCCGGCGCCGCCTACCGGCCGGGGGACATCGTCACCACTATGTCCGGCCAGACTGTGGAGATCATCTCCACTGACGCCGAAGGCCG
Organism: Candidatus Zixiibacteriota bacterium; assembly: GCA_024277855.1. Classification (GTDB taxonomy): domain Bacteria; phylum Zixibacteria; class MSB-5A5; order WJJR01; family JAJRUJ01; genus JAJRUJ01. The sequence goes on along the minus strand of JAJRUJ010000011.1, from coordinate 65,913 downwards.
GCTGATCCTGGCCGACGGACTGACTTACGCCGACCGGTACCAGCCCAAGGCGCTGATCGATGTCGCGACACTGACCGGTGCCGCCGAAATCGCTCTGGGCGACCAAACTGCCGCCCTGTTGAGTAACGATCCCGGGTTGGTAAAGAAATTCAAGCATGCGGCGGAGGCCACGGCTGAACGGGTCTGGGAACTGCCGATGTTTGAGGAGTATGCCGAGCAGATCAAATCCGATGTTGCCGACATGAAAAATTCCGGCGGGCGGCTGGGCGGCACAATCACCGCCGCGTGGTTCTTGCGCAAATATGTCGGCGAGAACAAATGGGCACATCTGGATATCGCCGCAATGGATTGGGAGACCAAAGGAAAACCGTATATCCCGAAAGGCTGCACCGGCTATGGCGTGCGGCTGTTAATCCAGTTGCTGACCGACTGGAAGTAGTCGGGCAGGGAGCGTGATACATTTAGTGACCGAATTTTGCGGGAATTTTCATTAGCCGTGAAACTTTACCTGCCGGCCCGGCGTAAGAGAAGATGCAAGACATCCTCCCAGGAAGGGCTGGTAACCGACAGACCCTGACCCGTAACCGCCTCGGGAATACCGAGGCGGTTTTTTTGTCGTTTCCCAATCCTGTCAATCCTCTTGATCATCCCTTTTAGTTTGAAAGGATTCTGCGTACCATCCTAAGTAATTGATCACGGGGAATGATCACGATGATAGTCAACGACGAAAAACCTAACCTGTTCGGGCTCAACGAGGATGAGCTGTCCGACGTTCTCGAACGCAACGGCCAGCCCCGTTTCCGGGGACGGCAGTTGTCCCGCTGGATCTACCTCCAGCGCGAGACCGATTTTCAGGTGATGAGCAATCTCCCCACCGGATTGCGGGATCGGCTGTCGGCCAATTTCATCGTCGACCGCATCGCACCCGAGCAGGTTGTCAATTCTGCCGATGGGACTAAAAAGATGCTGTTTCGTGTCGAGGATGGGGCTTTCGAGAGTGTCATTCTCTTTGACATTCCCCGCCGGACACTGTGTATCTCCTCCCAGATCGGCTGTGCCCTCGGCTGCAAGTTTTGCGCCACCGGCACGATGGGCTATACCCGCAACCTGTCAGTTTCCGAAATTGTCGGCCAGGTGTTGGCCGCCAACGACCTCATTGATCCCGGCGACGGGATCACCAATATCGTCTTTATGGGCATGGGCGAAGCATTGCTGAATTTTGAGAATATTGTCACGGCGGTTCGGATCATTTGTTCCTCGGTCGGCCCGATGATTTCCCAACGGAAGATGACTATCTCAACTGTCGGACTGGCGCCGAGGATCAGGCAACTTGCCGAATCCGGGCTGAAAGTGAATCTGGCAATCTCGCTGATTACCGCCGATGAGGAAATCCGTCGAGAATTGATGCCCATCGATCGGAAATACTCACTCGCCGAGATTCGGGACGCCGCCCTGGCTTTTACTGCCAAGCGCGGACGCCGGGTGACTTTTGAGATCATCCTGATGAAAGACATTAATGATTCGATTGCTCATGCCCGGAAACTTGTTTCATTCATCCACGGTATTCCCTGCAAAATCAACCTGATCCGTTTCCATCCGCATGACGGCTCGCCGTTCGAGAAACCTGACGAGGAGAAAGTCCTCGCTTTCCGCGACTACCTCTATCCCCGCGCCCCGGCGGTGACAATCAGGAAATCATTTGGCGAGGATATCGCCGCCGCCTGCGGCCAACTGGCCACAAAAACAACTTGAGGATCAATTACAAGCGATCAATCAACCTGAAGTAATAAGCCACAAACTCGAAATTATCGGCCGGACAATCGAACCAATCCCAATGGTCATCCCTGAACCCGTCGGCGTTGTCATTGGTTTCTCCCCGCCAAAGCTGTTCGGGGATATCGCCCCACCGGCAAAGCTCCATCCCGGTGATGCGGATTGTGCATCGTGGTTTCAACGCGCTATTGTAGACAGTGTAATATTCACCGACAACCAGCGCATGATTGTACTCATCTTCGTCGACAGCGATTTCGTCGAGCCGCGCCACACTGGCGGTTTTCTCTCCCCGGATAATTTGTTCAACGAGATTATCCGAGGCAAATTGCATCTTTTTTGCCGGCAAATCACGCATGGGGGATCGATTATATTCTATCCGGCGAGATCATGTTTCGTTCTTGTTCGAACTGAGAAACGCATTGATGAACCCATCGAGGTCGCCGTCCATTACGGCCTGAATATTCGACGTTTCATAATTTGTCCGCACATCTTTGACCATCTGGTAGGGCTGGAAGACATACGAGCGGATCTGTGAACCCCATTCGATTTTCTTCTTCGATTTTTCGAGGTCCTTCTTCTTCTCGTCTTCTTTTTCTTTTTCCAGTTGATAAAGTCGTGCCCGCAGGACTTTCATCGCCGACTCGCGGTTCTTGTGTTGTGAACGCTCGGACTGACACTGTACGACTATCCCGCTCGGGAGATGGGTCAGCCGAACGGCCGAGGATGTTTTATTCACATGCTGACCGCCGGCCCCCGACGCGCGATAGGTGTCGACCCGCAGGTCCTCATCGCGGATATTGATCTCAATATCGTTGTCGACTTCCGGAATGACAAATACCGAGGCAAACGACGTATGCCGGCGCTTGTTCGCATCAAACGGCGAGATACGCACCAGTCGGTGGACACCCAGTTCGGCGCGGAGATAGCCGAAGGCATACTCACCCTTGATCTCCAGCGTGACCGACTTGATCCCCACCTCTTCCCCCGCCTGTATATCGAGAGTTTCGTAAGAAAACCCTCGCCGCTCGATCCAACGGGTGTACATGCGCATCAACATTTGGGCCCAATCGCACGACTCGGTCCCCCCCGCGCCGGAATGGATCGTCATAATGCAGTCATTGGGATCGTCCGGACCGGAAAGGAATGTCCTCAAAGAGAACAATTCGATATCGGCAGCAAGACCCTCGAGTAATGATTCAGCTTCCGCCAGCGATGAGGCATCGTTCTCCTCTTCACCCAGTTCCTGCAGAACTGTCACATCATCAAGTCGGGCCTGGAGATATTCCCAGCCGGAAATCCACGATTTATGAAGGGCAATCTCTTTGAGGACTTTTTGGGCCTTGCGTTGGTCGGTCCAGAAATTGTCGGCGGAGGTGGCTTTTTCCAACTTGGCAATGACGGCCCGGCGGCCTTCCAGGTCAAAGAAACCCCCGAAGAGATTGTAGTCTCTCGGAGTTGGTTTTTATCGTTGCCGAAATATCCATCGCTCACCTGTTGATCATCCAACCCGACCCGGAAAGTAATGTCGGGGGTTTACTTATATACAACAATAACGAATTTTTTCTTACCATATTTTACAAATAAAGGACTGGCTGTCGATAACTCGGCGAAGGGGTCACTCTGACGGTCATCATCGACATAAAACCCGCCCTGGGCGATCATCCTGCGTGCTTCGCCTTTGGATTTCGGGAATCCACTGTCCATCGCCAAAGTGAGGACACTGACTCTCTGCCCCGGCTTCTCCCGGATGACTTCGTCGACTTTTTCCGGCCGTTTCTTCTGTGAAAATGTCTGCGTAAAATTATCGCGTTCCCGGCTTCCGGTTGCTTCGTCGTAATACATCCGCACCAGCGTTTCGGCCAGGTCTTTTTTACGTTCCATCGGGTTAACCGACCCCGCTTCGAGTTCCCGCTGGATTTTCTCGACTTCGGCCGGGTCAAGATCAGTCGCCAATTGGAAATACTGGACGATGGCATCGTCGGGAATCGACATGGTTTTGCCGAAAATCTGGTTGGGCGGATCGTCTACGCCGATATAATTCCCCAGCGACTTACTCATCCGCTGGACCCCATCGGTGCCCACCAGGATCGGCAGGGTCAGCACGATTTGTGGCGGCTGTTTATAGGCCTCCTGAATCTGCCGACCGGCCAACAAGTTGAATTTCTGGTCGGTTCCGCCGATTTCGATATCCGCTTTTATCGCCACCGAATCATAGGCCTGCATCAGCGGATAAAACATCTCGTGGATCGAGATCGGCGCCTCGGCCTTGAACCGCTTGTCAAAATCATCCCGTTCGAGCATCCGCGAAACGGTGATCTGCGAGGCAAGGAACATGATCTCGGCGAACGGCATCTTGCTAAACCACTCACCGTTTTTATGTACCTCAGTCTTCGACTCGTCCAGAACCTTAAAACACTGCCTCAGATAAGTCTGCGCATTCTCTTCGACCTGCTCCTCGGTCAGTCGGGGCCGGGTGGCCGAGCGACCGGAAGGATCGCCGACCATGCCGGTATAATCCCCGACGATCAACACAATTGTGTGGCCGAGGTCCTGGAACTGTTTGAGCTTGCGCAACCCGACGGTATGGCCGAGGTGGATATCCGGCGCGGTCGGATCAAACCCCTGTTTCACCCGCAGGGGTCGGCCGGTCTTGACCGCTGCGGTCAGCCGTTGTTCCAACCCCCCCTCAGGCAGGATTTCCACTGTGCCCGAGGAAATGATCCGTATTTGTTCGGCGACATTTTGCATAATCAAAACCGGCGCCGGAACCTACCGGCGCCAGTATGTTATAATTATCGACCGAAAAATCGAATGGCAAGTGCTTTTTGCTTGACCACTGGTCTCCCCGACTCCTGCTTATTGAGAAGGATGGGATCGAGACAGACCGACAGGACAGCCATATGGGAATAATCAGGGGGAAAAAGGGACGGACACCCGCGAAAGGACGATTTCTCTTCCATCCTCGCTTCTGGCTGGCGGGCGCGGTCCTCGTGGCAATCATGTTGGCATTTGTCGCCGTACGCACGATCAAGACCTACCAGGAAGATCTCCCCTCGATCGAACAGATTTATAATATCACGCCGATTCTTCCAGCAAAAGTCTATGATCGGAACGGGCGATTGTTCAAGCAATTCTATCGGGAGCGACGGATGTTGGCCCGCTACGACGAGCTGCCGCAACCGCTCATTGATGCTCTGTTGGCCACTGAGGACCGCAAGTTTTACGATCATTGGGGTTTCGATTGGACCGGACTTGCCCGGGCGATTGTGGTTAATATCCGTCGGGGCGGGATCACCCAGGGCGGGTCCACCGTCACTCAGCAATTGGCCCGCATGCTGTTTTTGACCCCGGAACGGACGCTCACCCGCAAAATCAAAGAACTGCTGACGGCAATCAAGATCGAACGCACCTACTCAAAAAATGAAATCCTGGAGATGTATCTCAATCTCTATAATTTCGGCAGCGGCGCGTATGGTGTCAAATCTGCCGCCCAGACATATTTTTCCAAAGATATCAATGAGTTGGATATTCTCGATTGCGCGGTTCTTGCCGCCACATTCAAGGCCCCAAATCGCTATGCGCCGTTGCGAAATCCCACCCGGGCCTATCGCCGGCGAAATGTCGTGTTGGCCTCAATGCGCGACTTCGGCAAGATTACTCAAGAACAATTTGACAGTTTGCGTGTCCTGCCATTGCGGATAAAACCGGCAACCGTAGAGTATGGCGTCGGCGAGTATTTTTCGGAGGAAATCCGGCGATATATCGAGAAAAATTACGGCGTCAGCGGTCTCTATTCCGACGGCCTGGAAATTTACACCACGATGGATTTTGGATTGCAGGAAGCCGCGGAGCGTTTCATCCGGCAAAGTATCGATTCACTGCGGGCCAGTGCCGAGGCAAAGCATACCCCCGAGAAAAACCCGGAATACTATTTAACCAAAATCGACCCGGAAACGGGCGATACCACTTTTGTCCACAAAAAACTTCAGGCCGCGTTGTATGCGCTGGACAATAAGACCGGCGATGTTCTGGTGATCGTCGGCGGTCGGAGTTTCGCCGAAAGTCAGTGGAATCGCGCCACCCAGGCACACCGTCAGCCCGGCTCATCGTTCAAACCATTTGTGGTCACCGCGGCAATTGAAGCGGGATTCATGCCCTCGGATACGCTGTACGATTCGCCGATAGTGCTGTCCATTCCCGGCACACCGGAATGGCGGCCCCACAATTTCGATTTGAAATTCAAAGGCAAGATGACCTTGCGGGCGGGGATCGCCGATTCACGCAATTTAATCTCGATAAAACTCCTGCAACAAATTGATCCAAAACGGGCGATTTTCTATGCTCACCAGATGGGAATCCGAAGTGACCTGCTGCCCGTGCCGACGCTGGCGATCGGTGCGTCGGAAGTTTATCTTTCCGAGATGGTCGAGGCCTATGCCTGTTTTCCCAATGGCGGCATTCACACAACTCCCCGGCTTATCAAGAAGATCCTCGATCGCTATGGCAATCCGCTGGAAATTAACGCGGTGGCTCAGAAACAGGAAGCCCTGTCGGCCAAAACCGCCTATATCGTTACGAGTGTCCTGGAAAGCGTTGCCCGTGAGGGCACAGGTAAGGGCATGCGCTGGCGGGGATTTACTCGTCCGGCCGGCGGCAAAACCGGGACAACCGACTCCTACATGGACAACTGGTTCATGGGATTCACCCCGCAAATCACGGCGGGGGTCTGGGTCGGATATGATTTGAAAACGCCGATCGGCGGGTATCATACCGGCACCGGGGCGGCAACCGCGTTACCGATCTGGACTAAGTTTATGATCGCCGCCCACGACTCACTCCCGGAACTGGCATTCGAAATACCGGATGGTGTGTATGAAAAAGAGGTCTGTCGCGAAACAGGATATATTGCCACTGATTTTTGTATCGATACTTACCCCGAGGTCTTTCTCGATCCGGCGGATACCCTTAATTATTGCCCGCTGCACCGCTTTGATGTCTCCGATCATCGTCAGCAAAAAGACAACAAAGACCGACATCGCACACGCTTTTGAACTGGATACCGCTCATCTGTTCACCTCAAATTCCAGGTAATGCGACCCGCCCAACTCTGAATGTGAGAGATAGGTATAATAAATTGTCTGCCCGCTTAAAATAAACTCCCCGCCGAGGGCATAGCGGGCCGGCTCAAAATAAACCGCCGAGGTGAAGGCAAAACTATCCGACAGGCCGATTCGCTGCCCAAGGGCGAGGATATCTCGATCATCCTCCTGTTGTGTCCAGGAACCACACAAACGGATGTCGCCGGCCAAATCGGCCGCCGCCGAAAGTCGGTACTCCCGGGGGAGATCGTATCCGGGCAGGAAATTCCCGAGGCCAATACCACCAACCGTGCCCGTTACCGTCACCGCCGAGAGTGGCCGGCCAACCACACCAATCCCGGCCGACCAGTCCACATAATTCGGCGCATCAGGAGTATAAGCCAACCTTAAATTTTTGACCTCGACGCCGAAGGCGAATCTGTCGCATGGTCGCACCCCGATCGCCATTGCGGTTTCTGTCTCGGTATAAAACTCCTCCTTGCCGAATCGTGACACGGATAATCCTACACCCCAGCGGTCTCCGCGAAATTTGGCGGCTCCCCAGGAACGTTGCAGATATTCGAGTTCATATAGTCGGTGGTATCCAGCCGCCGCCGACCATTTCCCGCCGATGACCACCTGGGCAGGATTATTTAAAATTGCGACCGCCTGGCCCGGACGGGCGGCGTCACTATTGCCGACCGCGACAAGCGCTCCTGCGTCGAAAACCCCGCCAAACGCTCCCGATTGCGCCGGTAAAGATTGCGGCGTCAAGAGCAGAGTGATAAGAACCGCAAACAGTGAAACCGGACAACTGTAAATACTGTCGATCATGCGACTCATTTTCTACTCCGGGCGCACGGCAATGGGTATTTTCCGCCGTGCACCCGCCTCAGTTTCAAAAAAGGCCACATAGATTCCCGGAGGCAACGCCAGGCCATGACCATCGGCTCCCTCCCAGACGAGCATGCCCGAGACCACCGGTTCATCCTCCAATAGTGATTTCACCATTCGCCCGTTGAGATCATATATCGCCGCGCTCATCATCGTTAACAACGGCACACCATAATGAATTTCAACCATGGAACCCCGGACAAACGGGTTAGGTGAAATCGAGACCTGTAAATCGTCGGTATAGTCCACGGCGGTGGAATTTTCCGCCCCCGGAGTGGCCCCGGCAGGATCGACCGATCCCCACCAATTTGCCGGATTACCCGACGGGCCGTCCGGATCAATTCGCTCAATCGAACGTTCGCCCCCATACATTTCGGCGTAGCGCAACGAATCGACGACATAACCAAAATCGTCCACCAGGACGATCCGATCACCGGTATTGTTTAACGTCCGCCAGCCATTGACTTCGACTACCCGGGCAGGTGCGGTCTCCGGATAGACCAGCGTGAATGCATCGAGTTGTTCGCAAACCACCAAAAACTCTCCCGGCGGCAAGACCAGTACATCCTCTGTGATAAAACTCTGCGCAACAGAATCGCCTATTTGCCAACCGGCCAGGTCAACCGGAGTTTCACTCCGATTGTAAAGCTCAATCCATTCTTCCGACTTGCCGGGAAGAGGGTCCGGGAGATACTCATTAATCACTATCTCCGGTTGACCGTAGGCGACCTTAAACTGCCGGACAAAGTGGTTGTCCGTCGTATCGTCATCCTGACCGATTTCGACAACCACCTGGTGAAACCCACCGGCAAATGACCCCTCAGACGAAACCGGGTACGCTTGTCCGGGTTGCAGCGCGGGAATTCCGAGAGAATCCAGAATTTCATTCTCAGTCAACAGGCAGTCGAAATTGAAATCGTCGGCGATCCGCACATAATTGGCGGTGGAAATATCCAACCCAATATTGACGACCGTAAACGAGAAGGTCAACGGTTCATATTCGCGGGGTGGATATGGCGTAATTGTGATACCGGTCGTATCGAAAGCAAGGTCGTTGGGTCTCGGGGTGGCTGAATTGATTCGTCCCGGTGTCGAGCCATCGGGGTCGGCGGAATAAACAAATGACTCCGATTCATCCGGGCTTTCCGGTAGAATCCGTTCGAGTGAGATACCGTCGTCCGCACTGTTTGACCAGAATAGCCGCGATGATTCATGCCCGTGGTACAACGCCACCGTATCCGCCGTGTTACGCAGACTCATCGTCGCCGCCAGCGCGGGATACTGCTCAGTAGCATCGTCACCCCAGATGCCCGAACCATCACCCCATGTTGACTCAAACGAGTTCTCGCCGGGGCCGGCGGTCAACCGCCGGGCCAGAATACCGTATCCCCCCGGGGAAAGGGTCATCTCCGCAAGAGCAGTCGTATCATTCCCATCGACGAAAACAAAGTTTGCCAGGGTAATGGAGGAGTCTGTTCGATTATGCAATTCCACCCATTCCAGCACCACCGCTGAACCCGGTTCATTCGCCAGAACTTCATTGATCACCACCGGCGATGCCGCCTGTGCAACGGCCATAAGCAGGAAAGGAAATATAGCAGCCATCAGGACAATCGCCGCTCTGTGTCTTCGCTGAAATTTACTCATCATACCACCCACCCCGACCTATAGTCGCCACCGCATCCGCAAACGAATATCCGCGTAGGTTTCATTTTCACTTTTTTCATACCCTTTAACCGTGGCAATAAATTGGAGAGTGATCGACTGGCCGGGATTGACTGACTCGGTGATATAGAGATAATAATACCCGTCGCCTGCCGCCGACAAATCGGGATCGACGTACCGCCAACGCGGGGTGATCTGCAACCGGCGGTTAAGCGGTATCCCGGCGCGCAACTCTAAACGCAGTGATTCACGTAACCGGTCATCGGCAGAATTAGTACGTCCATACTCAACCCGGATTCCGGCTTTGCTGCGGCCAAAAATCGGCCGACGGCCGATTAGGCCATAATACATCTGCTGTTGGTCAAGACCGGCGCCTTTGCGATCACGGCCGCGAAGATAGGCCGTTATCCGGTTCCCCCCGCCGGGTGCAAATTTGCAGGCCAACTTACCGGCAAGATTCTTTGTCCCGGTGAGACGGTCTTTGTAAATTTGGAGGTCGCTCTCGACTCGACCGATCAGGCCGCAGGGTGCGCGCACATTCAGCAAACACCCCTGCTCGCCCGCCGTACGGGAATAGTAATCCAACTCATCGGCAAAAAGCTGAATCCGATTGCGCCCGGGATGTCCCGGCCCGCCGGAGGATGGGAGTGTATATTCAGGATCATATGACCACAGGGTCATTGCCACACGAGTCTTCGCACTTCGGCGGATTATTTTCAACGCTGCGGCATAATCGCCGCCGTCCAGCATCCCGATTTCAGCCGAGGATTCGATCCCTGCTCCGTTGTACGATAGTGACGGACCGACTCCCACTCGCCTTGCTCTTTGCCCTGCCTGGCGATGGGACAGATCTGTCATCACCGAGGCAAGGCCGAAAGCCGTTGCCGAATTGAGCTGAACCGATAAATGGGCGGCATAGCAATCTTCACGAAAGTCTTCCGATTCCAACCGAGAGACAAAAGACTCCACTTGCCCGGCCACCGTACGTGATTGGAACTGCACGCCATTAAACCGCGAATAAGTCGGCTGCCAGAATGATCCGGTTAAACGTGTTGTTTCCGTGCGACCCAAAATCCGGTCTCGTCGACCGACGATCAGCCCCAGGCCGTAGCGAGGTTCGAAATTACCCAAAGTCAGACGAACGCCGGAATCCGCCCGTCCGATCACCAGACCCCGGGTGCGAAAACCGGCCAATTGACCATTCTCAGCCCGCCCATCGAGCACGAGACGCACATTCTCCGACCGCCAGCGACTAATGAGGTATCCTTCTTCCTCGGTTTCCTCCCGCACCGGGAGCGTATATCCCCAACGAATTTCAGTTGACCCGGCAACTCGCCTTCTTGTATTTGACTTGGCCTGAAAGAGCAAGGTCGGTGGAGCCAGGCGCGGCATCGAGTCGAGTGGAGAAAACCCCGGCAGTTGCTCAATGTCATCAAGTGGCTGGAATACCGAATCTGCGCCCGCGCGAAACAGGGCCAGAAGGTCGCGATATTGTTCGAGGGTAATTTCGCCTTCCTGATAGGATTCCCAAAGATCCTCCTGCGTTTCATAAGCGCGGATCCAGATTTGTTGCGCTGAGGCAGAGGTGACCAGGCATACCACCGTTGCGACAACAGAAAAAATCAGATACAACAAATGAGTGTGTAAAGAGGCAGTATGCCTCATAACATGACCCCGTTGTCGTCCGCGATCATCTCAGCGAGCCAGGAAATCCATGATTGCCACCAACAATATAGCATACAGACAGGTTGGTGTAAAGAAGGCCGGGGCAGATTTTCAATTATCCAGCATCAGCGGGATCATTGCCGGTATCGGAGGGCCATTACTGAGTCGCGCCGGAAGTCTCTTGTTTTGCCAGCATCAGCGCAAAATTCAGGGGCAGAGTTGGACCAAATCGCCTATATTCTCATGACGATAGCGATCAGCAATTTTCGGAGGCCCGGCAGATGAAATCACTGAGCGAATGGCAATCGTTCATTAAGAAAAACAAGATCGTGCAAATCGATCTGAAATTTTGCAACCTCTTCGGCGGCTGGCAGCATATCACGATCCCGGCTTCTACACTTTCACCGAAGATCATGACCGAAGGCATCGGTTTCGATGGTTCATCGATCCCCGGCTTTAAGACGCTTGAAGCCGGTGATATGGTCTGTATCCCGGACTTGTCAACCGGTGTTATCGACCCGTTTTGGGATCGACCGACCATGTCATTTATCTGTGACCTGGCCGAAGCCGATACGCGTGAACCGTATGAGCGGGATCCACGGCGTATCCTCAAAAAAGCCGATGAGTATATGAAAAAATCAAAACTCGCCGACCGCTCGCTCTGGGGTCCGGAATTCGAGTTTTATGTTTTTTCCGACGTTCGCTACGGCACCTCGGTCAACCGGTCTTTTTACGAAATCGACGCCGTCGAGGCATTCTGGAATACCGGTGAAGCTTCAGACCAAAATCTTGGTTATTGGATCCCGCAAAAAGGCGGCTACCACGAAATCCCCCCCCGCGACAAATTGTACAATCTGCGCTCATTGATGGTCCAGCGGATGGAAGAGATCGGTATTCCGGTCCATTACCACCATCATGAAGTCGGCGGACCCGGCCAATTGGAAATCGAGATGAAACTCGACGAACCGCTGGTCGTCGCCGACCGCACGATGTGGGCCAAGTATATCGTCAAAATGGTTGCCAGCCGCAACGACCAGGTGGCGACGTTCATGCCCAAACCGCTTTTTGAAGAGGCCGGCTCGGGCATGCACTTTCATCAGCATTTATTCAAGGGTAAAAAGCCGTTGTTCTACGACAAAAAGGGATATGCCGGCCTTTCTAAACAGGGACAGTCATATATCGCCGGTATCCTTCATCATGCCGATGGCCTGCTGGCCTGGACCAACCCGTCGACGAACTCCTATAAGCGGCTTATTCCCGGATACGAAGCGCCGGTAAATTGTTTCTTCTCGCTGGCCAATCGTTCCGCCGCCATCCGCATTCCCAAATATGCTACCGCGCCCAAAGACAAACGGATGGAATTCCGTCCCCCGGATGCAACCTGTAATATCTACCTGGCCATTGCCGCACAACTGCTGGCAGGGCTGGACGGAATGAAACAGGAGCTTGACCCGACTTCAATGGGTCTTGGGCCGATCGACGAAGATGTGTTTCACTGGAACCGCGAACAGCGTGAAAAAATCAGGAGACTCCCGGACAGTCTTGGTCGGGCTTTGCTGGCGCTCAAGGATGACCATCATTATCTCACCGAAAACGACGTTTTCCCGGAAAACATGGTCAAAGCGTACGCAAAATATAAATATGAGCACGAGTACCTGGCGGTGCGCAACCGGCCGCACCCCTATGAGATGCAATTGTATTTTGAAACGTGATCGTTTTGGTTGGGCAGATGGCAGATTCCGGAAATAAACCCGCTCGTCGGCGAGGCGAGATTACGACGTTTTATGCTCCGCCGCCACTCGGGGCGGATGGGACAATTGTGCTCGATCCGGCCGAAGCCAAACATGCCGCAACTGTCTGCCGGCTTGCCGAGGGCATGCCGATTACCGTCGTGGATGGACAGGGCTTGGCCCATATGTGCGAGGTCATTTCGGCTTCCCCGCGCAAGTTCGTCTGCCGGGTATTCAAGACGGTCAAACATTGGGGCGAACCACCGGTTAGGGTAACCCTTGCCGCTGGTTTATCCAAAGCAGGGAAATTTGACCTCACCTGCGAAAAAGCAACCGAACTGGGTGTCAGCCGAATTATCCCCTTCATCTCCGAAAAATCGGCAGTCAAAACCGATGACCCTGCCGCTGCTAAACGCAAAATAAATCGCTATCACCGGGTTACGCTGGCGGCAATGAAGCAGTCTTTACGCTCGGTCTGGCCGGAAGTCGGCCCCATCCGTTCTTTGGTCGACCTGGCCGGGACATTTGATAATTACCACCGAATACTTGTTGCCGATCCAACTCGTGGGTCAATTACGTTCGATCAGGCAACCGAGTTAGTCTCACCAGCCCGTAAGATTCTCCTGATTGTCGGCCCGGAGGGTGGCTTGAGTGCGACGGAGATTTTTCAACTGCGGACAAATGGCGCATATTCGGTCAACCTCGGCCCCCGACGATTACGTACCGAGACAGCGGCAATTGTCTTTACCGCACGGATAGTCGGCGCAATTGAGGGCTGACAAACTACTCGATTACCGGCAGTATGCGCCGATGCTTCAACGTCTCAAATGAGTCGACAACCACATCCGCCTCACCAAAATCCTGTTCCGGCGCCCCCGGAACAGCGAAACCGATGGCGTACATCCCGGCGGCCTTGGCCGCCTGAATACCGACTGTCGTATCCTCGATCACGGCGCATCCATCCGGTCGCACGCCCAACTTCTCGGCAGTCACCAGGAAAATCTCCGGGTCGGGCTTGCTGTTGGCCAGGTTTTCACCTGATTGGATATGTTTGAAACAGGCCCCAATCCCGCCCTCCAGGACAACCATGTTGATGATTTTCTCCAGTGAGGATGAGGCCAATCCGAGTTTGTAGCCGGAATCCTCGAGAAAGCGGACAAAATCTGCCACACCGTCAATGAGTTGGACATTCCCAGCCAATAAATTCAGATAAATGTCACGGCGCCGCTCGATCATTTGCTGGATGGATAATTCAAGATTGTAGCGTGCTTTAAGGATTTCAAACATGTAAAAATCGGAACGACCAAGGAATTCCCGGTTTTCTTCTTCATCGTAAGACAATCCCAATTCATCGTTTAGATACATTATTGTGGATTTATAATGCAGGATTTCTGAGTCGATCAACACCCCATCCATATCGAAAATAACGCCCCGGATGTTTGATTCGGCTTCCATGATTGCTATATAGATAACCGCCGACTGGAAAGCAATCTCTCCTGAATGACCGATTTTGATTGACAATCTGCCAAAGTCTTACTTTTTATACTCTTAGAGGTATGGGGTGTAGTGTATCCGGGCAGGTCCCGGACTCCAAACCCGGACAATTTTGCAGATGCGGTTTTTCCCCGAAACAAAGGTTGGAGGCCGCGATGAGAGGGGGTTTGGCCCACTAAATGGCAGGAGTTCGTGTTCGTGACGAAGAAACATTTGAAAGAGCGTTGAGACGGTTTAACAAGGCTTGCGAAAAGTCCGGCATTATGTCCGACATCAAAAAGCATCAGCATTTTGAGAAGCCATCTGATCGTCGTAAGCGCAAAATGAATCAGGCAATCCGCCGCAACCGCAAGAAACAACAGCGGAATAGAAGATGAGTGCGGCGTTATGGAATCGGATCGTCACCGAGTTAACCTCGGCGATGAAAGCAAGGGAAGAACTACGTACGAGTGTTCTTCGCGGCTTGAAATCCGACTTGAAATATAAAGAGATCGAACTCGGGAAAGACTTAACCGACGACGATTGTCTGGCCGTGTTGCAATCAGCGGCCAAGAAACGCAAAGATTCAATCGATGCGTTTAAAAAGGGGGGACGCTCCGACCGGGCCGAGACCGAAGCGGCGGAATTGCTGATTATCAAAGAATTCCTCCCGGCGGAGTTGTCCGACGATGAGCTTGATAACCTCGTCACTGAGGTTATTGATGAGTTGGCTGCCTCCACCCCACAGGATTTTGGCAAGGTAATGAAAGCCACGGTCGCTAAGGCCGGTGGACGAGCTGACGGCAAGCGAATTGCCGCGATAGTAAATGTACGTTTGAAAAAGTAGGACATCCTCGTTCTCAGTAAAGGCGTGAGTGCGAGGATTCGGGCATTTGATTCGATCGGTAAGGGGCAGGGGCCACCGGACAGTTCAGGCGGCACGGTCGAAAATACAGATTACTGGCCGTTTTCTCGGCCCTCATCGGTAACGCAGGGTAAACCGGAGAGGGACCATGAATATCATCGATCTGGTTCTGTTGTCCGTCTTGGTTTCCGGGGCGATTTATGGCAGCAAAGTAGGGTTTGTGCGCGAAGTCACCGGCGTGATCGCCCTGGCCGGCGCCATCGTGCTGGCGGTTCACTACAACGACTATCTCACCGTCCAGGCCGAATACTGGCTTAAGGCATCGCCGCTTTGGGCCTCGTTTGTGGCATTTCTTCTTTCCGGTGGGTTATTGTATGCCGGGTTCAAGTTTGCGGCGAAAATATTTTATCGGGTGGCCGAAATCCAGAAATTGGGACGCGCCGACAAAGTCGGCGGGGCAATCGCCGGAGTCATGCACGGCTGGATCCTGGCGGGCTTTGCGATGTTCATGCTGTTGTATGTCCCTCTCCCTTATGCGCTCGAACAGAAATTGGAAGATTCGACGCTGACGATGCGGATGGCTTCCTCGGTGCCCTTTATGTATGAGGCGACCGGCAAACTTCATCCTTCGGAGCGGTCATTTGTGCTCAAACTGGAGGATTCATTGACCGGAGTCCCGTCCTCGGTCGAACCGGAACCGGGAAAGCATATCAAACGTCGGCCGTTGAACAACCTGGAACGCGCGCGGATCAACGACTTTCTGGACCGAGTAGAGCGGTATTTATTCTCCGATCAGCAATGAGGCAGTCGAGTGTGAAAATTTAGAACGCCCGCCTGCGGGCGTTTTTTTTTGCCTCCGCAGCGGTGGAATGCCGTCAAGATTTTTCGTATGTTTTGGCGCGAGGTTAGCGATGGATCGACACACGTTGGAAATACTGGAATTCGGTAAAATCATCGAATCTATTTCCGGATTTTGTCTGACCGCAGTCGGCGCAGAAATGCTGGCTGCCCGGCGACCGGATACGGAATACCGCCGTGTCACCGAGGCGGCGGACCAGTTACGAGAGATGATCGCCATTCTCGCCCACGAAGGCGATTTCCCCCTCTCTCGCGTCGCGGACATTCGACCTTCGATTCTACGTACCTCTGTTGAGGAAATCTTCCTCGACCCAAAAGAACTGCTGGCGATCGCGGATTTTCTGGAAGTGTGTCAGGACTTGATGAAATTCTCCAAGGTCTCGGCGGACAAATACCCCTTGACCGAGGAACACCTCTCCCACCTTGTCTCCGGGTTCGCAATCGTCAAGCGGATTCGGACGGCGATCGACGATGACGGCGAAGTGCGGGACAACGCCTCTTCCGAATTAAAAAAACTGCGCGGCGAGATGCGCAATGTGCGGACGACAATTATCGAACGCCTGAAAAAAATCCTTGCCGGAAAAGACCCCGACCCCGCCTGGCAGGAAGATATCATTACTCTGCGCAACGACCGTTTTGTCATCCCGGTGCGTACCGGCGATGTCAGCCCCCGTGAGGGCGTCATTCAGGACCGCTCATCCACCGGGCAGACGTTGTTCGTCGAGCCGTTCAAAGTCATTGAACTGAACAACCGATTGCGCCAGGTCATGATCGAAGAACGCCGGGAGGTCGAAAAAATCCTCCGCTCGATCACCCGGATGGTGCGCAGCGAATCGGTGGAATTAACCGAAAATGTCCGGGTCCTCGGCGTGCTCGACTCCCTTCACGCCCGGGCAAACTGGGCGAAGAAAACCGATTCGCGGATGCCCGATCTTGTCGACCGGCCAATGATCTCGCTGGTCGACGGTCGTCATCCACTCCTGGTGCTCAAGGCGGTCGAGGATGGACAGGACCCCGCCGAGTCGGTGGTACCGATCACATTAAAATTGGGTGAATCATTTATCGCCCTGGTGGTTACCGGACCAAACACCGGCGGCAAAACCGTTTCGTTAAAAACAACCGGGTTGCTCATCTCGATGGTCCAGGCCGGCTTGCCGGTCCCCGTCGGTGAGGGAACCGCCATCGGGGTATTCACTTCGCTATTTGCCGATATCGGTGACGAACAGTCAATCGAGTCTTCCCTGTCGACTTTTTCTTCTCATGTTCGACAAATCCGACACGCGGTCGAACAGGCAGATGAAAATTCGTTGGTGTTGCTCGATGAACTCGGTGCCGGGACCGATCCGAAGGAAGGCGCGGCGCTGGGCGAAGCGATCATCATGTCCCTGGTGCAGCGGAATGTGCGGGTGATGTGTACCACTCATTACACTGCCTTGAAAACGCTTTCGCAAAACGATCCCCGCATCGAAAATGCGGCAGTGGAATTTGACGCCGAAACTTTGAACCCGACCTATCGGCTTAACCTCGGGGTTCCCGGATCATCATACGCGATCGACATCGCCCGGCGATTGGGCATGCCGGAAGAAATTACCGAACGGGCTACCGAACTAATGGGTACGCAGGAAGTCAACCTGACCGGTCTGCTTGCGGAGTTGGAAAGTACTTTACGCAACACACGGCAACAGGAGGCGGAACTCAAACGCCGCCAAAAGATCACCGCCGATTTGGAAGATTTGCTCCAATCAAAAACGAAAAAAATGCGTGAACTCGAAAAAGAGTTTGCGGCCAAAGCGCTGGCCGAATCGGAAAAAATTATCGCCGAGACCAAGCGTGAGATGGAACGGTTGGTGCGGGAAATCCGTGAATCTCAGGCAGAGAAGAAACTTGTCCGGGAGACACATCATAGACTTAAGAAGCGTGCGGCGGAAACCCGGCAAAAAAAGGAAGCCTTGCGCGATGATCCTCCGCCGCCGCCACGACAAATTGAAGGTGAAATCGAACCGGGTGACCGGGTCTGGGTCGCCATCTTTGGCAAAGAGGGCGAAGTTGTGGATATCTTTGCCGACCGGGGAAAAGTAAAATTGCGTCTGGGCAATATGTATTATACTGTCGATCTGGCCCACTGCCGCAGGATCGCCGCCGAAGAACCGGCGAATCCGGAAGTACACCCATCGCCGATTAACCTCAATGTTACCACCGACATCAAACCCGAAATCTCTCTGCGAGGACTCACCGGTGAGGAAGCCCTCGAGGCGTTGGACCGCTATCTGGACGAGGCCCGTTTGACCGGGTGGGAGGAAGTCCGGATTATTCACGGGAAAGGTGAGGGAATCCTGCGACGGGTAATCACCGAGATGCTTAAATCCGACAAGCGAGTAAATTCATTCCATCTCGGTGAATGGAACGAGGGCGGTCTGGGTGTAACCATTGCCCGCCTGGTCAAGGATTGACATGGAAAACACCGTCGGCCAATCTTCCAATCGACCTCGAAAATGGTGGATTGCCGGGTTGTGGGCCTCGATCGCTCCCCCTGTCGCCTTCCTCTACACTGGAAACCCCGTTTGGTCGACCGCCGGATTTACCGGGTTGGCCGTATGGATTGGGGGCAGTCTGGCGACGGATTTTTGGGTTCGATTGTATGCGTTGGCCACCCTGCTCTTGGTTGGTCTGGTCTACTCTGCCATCCCGGTATTTTTTGCGTTGGCGCGACGGAACCAGTATTACCCGCGATCATCCAATACCGGCAAAGCATATGTCGCGGTGTTGGTTATCTGGCTGGCCGCTCTGTTTTTCGTCAACCAAACGGCAAAATCGATCATGAGTATTGGTATTGTCGCGTCGAAAGCGGGTGCGATGGAAAACACCATTCTGCCGGGAGATTTTGTCTTGGTCGATCTCCGCGCATATGCCGATCACCCGCCCCACCGAGGAGATCTCGTCGTTTGCACCAAGCCCCGGGATACCAGGGATGAAGACCTGATCTTACGGGTGGCGGCGTTGCCCGGAGATACCCTCCTATTACAAAACAAAATCGTATATATTAATCATCGGCGCGCTGGCACTCCGTCGACGGCAGTTTTTGCCGATCCGACCCGCATCATTTCCGCGGGTGAGTCGGTGCGCGACAATCTCGGCCCCATAACGGTGGCCGCCGGTGAGTACTTTTTACTGGGGGACAACCGCGACATGGCCGAAGATTCCCGTTTATGGGGAGCGATATCTCGTAGCAATATCGTCGGGCGGGCGATAGTCATCGGTTACTCCCTGGACGGCCTGATCGCCCGAATTGAACGATTTGGCCTTCGCCTGGATAAATATGATGGTTAACGGCGGACCGGTGTCGTATACATTGTACCGGAGGGCAGGTTCGGAATTCTATTTCGATGTACGACAATGACGGATTTAAAGAGCGTGTCCGAGAGGCCTCCGATATTGTGGCGATAATCGGACAGTATGTAACGCTAAAAAAACGCGGTAAAAACATCACCGGGCTTTGTCCTTTCCATACCGAAAAAACCCCCTCATTTACCGTTCATCCCGACCGCCAGTTTTTTCATTGCTTCGGCTGTGGCAAGGGCGGCGACGTTTTCACCTTCCTGATGGAACACGAAGGTTGGTCTTTCCCTGAAACGCTGAAATACCTGGCCCAGAAGGCGGGTATTCCTCTTCCCCGCCGTCGCGCCCCGGACGAGGCCGATCGCTACTCGCGGCTGTTAGCGGCTAATGCCGCGGCGGCTCATTTCTTTGCCGAGATGATTGCCCAACCGGAGGGCGAATACGCGCTGAAATACATTACCGGCCGGGGAGTTGATAAGTCAAAATTGAAACAGTGGGGAATCGGCTATGCTCCCGACCGCTGGGATGGGTTGATCAAGTATTGCCGTCGGCGCGATATTAGTGAAAAAGAGTTAGCCGACGCCGGGTTGGTCGTCGAACGCGAAGGGTCTGACTCGGCCTACGACCGGTTTCGCAATCGCCTCACGTTTGCAATTTCCAACCTGTCCGGCCGCGTAGTCGGCTTCGGCGCGCGCGCGCTGGGCAAAGATGAACGGGCAAAATATATCAACTCACCGGAGACCCCGCTTTACCGTAAATCGCATATTCTCTATGGCTTGGACAAGGCGCGCGAGGCCATCCGCCGCGCCGATTATACGGTGGTAACCGAAGGATACACTGACTGGATCGCCCTTTGTCAGGCCGGGATTACCAATGTCGTGGCCTCCTCCGGAACGGCTTTTACCGCCGAGCAGGCCCGCCTTCTCGCCAGATTCTCCAAAAATGTCATGTTGCTGTTTGATGCCGATCCCGCCGGGCAGAAAGCCGCGTTGCGCGGAGTCGAGACGTTGTTTCGTGAAGGATTAGAAGTCAAAATCGCCACCCTCCCGGCCGGTTCCGATCCGGACACCGCGATCCGGGGAAATGGTGTGGACTGTGTCAAGGATGCCATCCGGGGTGCCAAAGGATATGTTCAGTTCCGGGTCGATCAGTCTCGTGACACCCTGCGCTCAGGTGGACTACTGGATCGCGAATCGGTCATCAAGGAACTGCTGGAGACGGCAAGTGCCGTTTCCGACCGGATTCGCCGGACGTTATTAGTTCGCCAGATAGCCGAAGCAACCGGCATCGGCGAAAATGATCTCCTGGCCCAGATGGCTCCTGCCGGGGATACCGGTCGCCGGACATCTCCGCCCTCATCCGGAGCGGCGCAGCGACCGCAAAACCGTCTCGAAGCTGAGTTTCTCCGGCTGCTTCTGGACGATCCCTCACAGATTACCAGGGTGAAAATCGATGTCCGGGCCGAGGATTTCCGTGATAAACGCCTTGCCGGGCTTTATGCCGAGTTGCTTGCGCTCGCCCCCCCACCGAAGGAAATCAATCCGGGCGATTTAGGCGAAACACCCGAGCAAAAATCACTGTGGAGACAAATTGCCTTTTTCGAGTTTGGGCCCGAGGTAACAGGTGAGAATCTTGACAAGTATGTCAAAAATATGACC
The DNA here is from genome assembly GCA_024277855.1 of Candidatus Zixiibacteriota bacterium. Taxonomy (GTDB): domain Bacteria; phylum Zixibacteria; class MSB-5A5; order WJJR01; family JAJRUJ01; genus JAJRUJ01. The sequence continues at coordinate 44,918 of JAJRUJ010000011.1, read as the reverse complement.
ACGGAGCGACAGCGTGAAATAATTGCCGATTTGAAGCGTAGAATTAGGGAGGCGGAAAATAAGGGTAACCAGGATGAGGCAAATCGGCTGACCAGGGAGTTGTCGGAAAAATACTTGACAAAAGGACAATCTGGGGGTAACCTTTAAGTTTACATTGGAGGTGAAATTCTCGCGATGGTCGGGGATTTTCAGCCCCCAATGCTGTGACCGACAGATTCGGGGGCCCATAGCTCAGTTGGTTAGAGCAACTGACTCATAATCAGTTGGTCCCAGGTTCGAGTCCTGGTGGGCCCACATCAGGACCGACACAGGAGATGGACGACTTAAAGAAAAACGCGCGAAGCGGAAAAGACGAGGAGGCGTGGGCGATTAGCTCAGTTGGTTAGAGCGTTCGGTTCACATCCGAAAGGCCACAGGTTCAAATCCTGTATTGCCCACCATAATTTGTTTTGGCCTATTTAAAGTTTTCTGAATCACATATCTTTCGGTGTTGCCCGGGTCGCGAACAGGTCATGGTTTACGGCCCGGTGTCAGAGGAAACAGTGCGCGCGAATCGTGCGCCTTTTTTTTTGGAGTATTTGCCGCCCCATTGGCGGGACGGAGTGGAACCTTGAGGGAGTTGTCACACGATGAGTAATACCGCTGAACTGCTCCTGCAATTGCAGGGTATCGATTACCAATTGGGAGAACTGGAGAGGTCAAAGGGCTATCTCCCCGATATGATCGAAAACCTCAACTCCGAGATCGGTAACGCTGAGGAAGAATTCCTGCAGACCAAGCAGAAACGGGATGAAGACATCCTCGCCAAAAGCGAATTGGAAGGCTCGATCGCACAGGCGTCTTTGGCCCTGGAAAAACTTAAAACACAGATGACCACGATTAAAACCAACCGTGAATACGACGCGATCAGCACCGAGATTGACCACAAGAAACAAGAAATCCAACAGATGGAAGATGAATTGCTGACGGTGATGGCCGAGTTGGAAGACCTCGACGCCAAAATTGAGGATGTCCAGTCTCGATCTGAGGAAATCGCCAAGATCAACGACGAACAACTCAAGGCGATCCAGTCGGAGATGGACTCCGTCGGCACCAAGATCAAAATCAAAGAGAATGAACGGAAAAATATCCTGGTGCGGCTTGACTCATTGGTCGTTTCCACCTATGAACGAATCAAACGCGGTAAGGGCTCGGTGGTTGTGGCGGTTCGGAAGCGGGCTTGTTCAGGGTGTTTCAAGGCTCTTCCCCCGCAACTCGTCCAGGAAATTCGGCGGGGCGAACGACTGATTACCTGCGATTCGTGCGGAAGAATTCTTTACTGGGAAGGTGATGATTGATCGAGGATCAACCAAAGATCGGAAAGCTGGCGCTGACTTTTGATGACGTTCTGCTGCAACCCCGTCGCTCCGGCGTCTTACCCAAAGAAGTTGATGTTCGGGTAAATTTGACCGACGATCTGGCCCTGAACATCCCCATCGTCTCGGCGGCAATGGATACTGTGACCGAGGCAAAATTGGCCATTGCGCTTGCCCGGCAGGGTGGGATCGGCATTGTCCATCGCAATCTCTCCGCCGAAAAACAGGCCGCCGAAATCGATAAGGTCAAACGGTCGGAATCCGGGATGATCGTCGATCCGGTGACTATGTCGCCCGATCGACAGCTTTCCGACGCCCTCGAGGTCATGAAGCGCTACTCTTTCTCGGGCATTCCAATCACCGAAGGGAAGAAACTGGTTGGCATTCTGACCAATCGCGACATCCGTTTCCAACGGGATCTGAGCATCACCATCGGCGAGGTTATGACCAAAGACCGGTTGATTACCGTCCCGGAAGGCACGACGCTGGAACAGGCCGAAGACATCCTGCATAAAAACCGAATTGAAAAATTGCTCATTGTCGATGACCAGGGCAATCTGCGCGGGATGATTACGGTCAAAGATATTATGAAAAAGCGGATGTATCCCCTGGCCTGCAAAGACGATCGTGGTCGGTTGCGTGTCGGCGGGGCAATCGGCATCGGCAAAGATCACCTGCAGCGCGCCCGGATGCTCGTTGATGCCGGAGTTGACTGTCTGTGTATCGACGCCTCACACGGACATACCGAAAGTGTGATGGCAACGATTGAAATGATAAAAAACACTTTTCCGGATACTGCATTGATGGCCGGGAATGTCGCCACGGCTGACGGTACTCACGATTTAATCGCCGCCGGCGCCGACATTGTCAAAGTCGGCCTTGGCCCCGGCTCGATTTGCACCACCCGGGTAATCACCGGTGCCGGCGTCCCCCAAATTACCGCAATCCTCGATTGTGCCGAGGAGGCGTCCAAAAAAGGCGTGAGCGTTATCGCCGACGGTGGCTTGCGGTTCTCCGGCGATATCGCCAAGGCGCTGGCCGCCGGGGCGACGGCGGTCATGGTCGGCTCATTGTTTGCCGGCGTCACCGAATCACCCGGTGAAACCGTCCTCTACGAGGGCCGCTCATTCAAAGTGTATCGCGGGATGGGATCGGTCTCGGCGATGAAAGCCGGGTCCTCCGACAGATATTACCAGGATGACAACGATATCTCCAAGCTGGTGCCCGAGGGTATTGAAGGGCGTGTTCCCTACAAGGGCAGTTTGAGTGATGTTGTCCATCAGATTATCGGCGGGTTAAGCGCCGGGATGGGGATATCCGGAGCGAAGACAATCACGCAATTACACAAAAACGCCAGTTTCGTCCGGATCAGCGCGGCCGGTATGCGTGAATCACATCCACACGATGTCGCCGTGACTAAGGAAGCTCCCAATTACCGCGTCATGTAATAAGCGCCGGTCGATCTGATGTACTTTGTCGCTGAACACGACGACCACCATCTGGCGGCCATGATTCGGCTTCTGCCGATACCGTAAAAACCGACAATCTCCCCACCGGCCGGCCCTTCGCATTCCCCCGATGCTTCTATCGCTCTGTCGCTTACGGGCGCGCCACGACCGGGAGTCGCTTGACAAAAGAAATAAGAAATGGTCTTGGTCGGCAACTTGATCTATGTTATAATAAATTTGAGTGGGTGTCACTTGACGATGCTCTCTCCTGACAGCGTAATTGTTCGTTTTGTTATAGATGTTGTATCTTTAATGGAGGCAAGAGAAAAAACCACACCGGTGGTCAGATGACCGCGCATCGGAATATATTCGATGTGAGGAAAGTCCGGGCTCCACAAAGCGGGGTGCCTCGTAACACGAGGGCGGAGCAATCCGACGGAAAGTGCAGCAGAAAATAACCGCCACACGCGTCAGCGGGTGGTAAGGGTGAAAAGGTGGTGTAAGAGACCACCGGCCGGACGGGTAACCGACCGGGCCGTGTAAACCCCACCCGGAGCAAGGCCAAGCAGGGAGACAGGGGTCGCTTGCCCCGTTTTACTCCCGGGTAGGCTGCATGACGTTGCCGGCGACGGCAATGCCAGATAAATGGTCATCAGTCCGCTTCGCGGATTACAGAACCCGGCTTATCGACCGCCGGTATGGTTTTTTTGTCGTGCCCCCGGGAGATTCGAGGTGCACAAGCTCAAATGGGTGTTCGCCGAAGCTCCGGATCCCGATGTGGTCCGGACGCTGATGGACCAAGCCCAATTGCCCGCCGAGATCGTTCGTATCCTGATCAACCGCGACCTGACCGAGCACGATAAAATCGACAAATTCGTCAATCCGGATATGTCCGACCTGTTCGACCCGTTCACTCTCGATGGAGTTAACGAGGCGGTCGACCTAATTGTCCTCGCTCTGCGAGACCGGGAACATATCATGGTCTACGGCGATTACGATGTCGACGGCATCACTTCGGCTTCCTTGATGTTCCTCGTTTTGAATCGACTTGGTGCGGACGTCTCGTATTATCTGCCCAACCGCTTGGTTGAGGGGTATGGGCTTTCCGAAAAAGGGATGCAGAATGCGATCGACCGCAAGGCGGGCCTGATTATTACCGTCGACTGTGGAGTCACGGCCATCGAGGAGGTCGAATACGCCAGAGACAACGGGATCGATGTTATCATTACCGACCATCACGAACCCGGCAATTCCCTGCCCAAAGCGGTGTCGATTGTCAACCCAAAGGTCGGGGAAAATCAACCCGGTCAAGAACTGGCCGGTGTTGGTGTCGCCTTCAAACTGGCGCAGGCATTATACCGGATGCTGGGGCAAAACGATTCCGAACTCGAAGAACATCTTGACCTCGTGGCCCTCGGCACCACCGCGGATATTGCACCCCTGGTCGGGGAAAACCGTATCCTGACTAAACATGGTATCCGCCAGATTGCGCGCACAAATAAACCCGGGCTTAAATCACTCGCCTTTGTCTCCGGGTTGATGGGTAAGGAAATCACCTCGGGCCAGGTCGTATTCATCCTTGCGCCACGGATTAACGCGGTCGGCCGTCTCGGCGATCCGGAATTGGCGATTCGGTTATTGACGACTAAAGACGATGTTGCCGCGGCACAGATCGCCCGCAAACTCGACCGTGAAAACAAGTTGCGTAAAAAACTCGATGAAACAACGCTGAAGCAGGCCCTGGAACTGGTCAAAAAAGAGTGTGACCTCGAAAAAGACCGGGGTATTGTTCTTGCTTCCGAGGGGTGGCACCAGGGTGTCATCGGAATTGTCGCGTCGCGGATTGTCGAACGGTATCACGTCCCGACGGTGCTGATTGCCATCGAAGACGGTGAAGGCAAGGGCTCGGCCCGTTCGATCCCGTCATTTCACTTATACAACGCGATGCGTGAGTGTGAAGACCTTCTTCTGCGCTTTGGCGGGCACAAGTACGCGGCCGGGCTATCCATCGCACAGGATCAGATTCCGGAATTCCGCCGTCGATTCAAGCGGGTTGCCGAGGAGATGCTCACGCCCGAAGATTTGATCCCGACGCTGACAATCGACTGCTATCTCGAAATTGAGCACCTGACAGAAGAGTTCATTGATCGACTCGAACAATTCGCGCCGTTCGGCCCGCAGAACACGCGTCCGGTGTTCATGACCGGAAATGTGGAGATGATCGGCTCACCCTATGTCGTCGGTCACAACCACTTGAAATTCCGGGCCGGCCGCGGCCGAAACGTGTATGATTGTATCGGCTTCAACATGGGCGATATGGCCCGTCAAATGGCGAACCATCGAGGGTCGATTGACATGGCTTACGTCGCCGAACGGGTCTGGTGGAATGATTCCCGCCAACTTCAATTGCGGATCAAGGATATTCAGCTTAATGGATGAGACGGTCTTGTCCTTTATAACTATTATCTGTCGGAACAATTGGACCTATGGGGCTACTGGAGCGATTTGAGAACGGCGATCAAGTTGCTCTGGCCCGGATTATCAGCCGGGTCGAAAATCGCCGCACCGGTTATCAGGACATTTTGGCCCGGCTTTATGCCCACGCCGGCCGGGCGCAACGCATCGGGCTGACCGGCCCTCCCGGCGCCGGCAAATCAAGCTTGGTCTTTCGGCTGGGAGAATTACTCTCTGCCTCGGGGAAAAAGGTTGGCATTATCGCCGTCGACCCCACCAGTCCCTTTACCGGCGGCGCGCTCCTGGGCGACCGCATCCGCATGCAGGACCTTTCCCTGGACCCGAATATCTTTATTCGCAGTATGGCAACACGTGGATCAACCGGCGGTCTGGCCGAGGCCACGCGCGACACCACGATGGTAATGGATGCATTTGGTTTCGATCTTGTCCTGATCGAGACAGTTGGCGTCGGGCAGGTGGAATTGGACATTGCCCGCGCCTGCGATTCAGTGGTTGTCGTCTTTGTCCCGGAATCGGGTGACGCGGTCCAGGCGATGAAAGCCGGCCTGATGGAAATCGCCGACATTTATTGCCTGAATAAAGCCGACCGGGACGGGGCCGAACGGCTGGTCCTCGAATTACAGTCTGTCCTCGGCCTGCGTCAGCGGACGAATAATTGGGAGTACCCGATCATTCAAACACAGGCGATTAACAATATCGGGATCGACGATCTCTGGCAGGCAATCAAGAACCATCGCGAATTTTGTCAGAGTGACACGTCGCCGGAAGATCGTCAGAAAGAACGGATCGCCAATGACTTACTGACCATCGTCCGGGGCAAGGTCGACCGCCGTCTCCGGTCGGTTCTGCGCGATTCGGAGACATTCGAAAAAGTGGTCGCCGACATCCTGGCAGGAAGCACTAATCCCTATTCGGCAGCGGAACGATTGGTGGCGGAACTCTCGACCGCCCTCACTTCCTGACCACACAACACTTGTGTCAGCGGCCCTAATCTTCGTACAATTAATTATGGGAAGTAAGTGTGCCGGTAATTTGACCGGCGGACAAGAGACCGATGAATTGAAGGTGAGACCATGGCCGATTTAATGGATTCCGCAAAGAAGGGTATCGAACAGGTGCTCTCCAAATCGGACCGCAAAAAATACGAAGAAGCCAGGGCCAAATTTGAAGAACAACGTAATGGGGCCGACGAACTCGACGGCCGGAAATTTATCACCGTCTCCGGCCTCCCGATCAAAGACCTTTATACCCCTGATGACGTCGCGGGTAAGGATTTTGTCGAAGAAGTCGGGTTTCCCGGACAGTACCCCTACACTCGCGGCGTGCATACCGACATGTACCGCAAGCGGCTCTGGACCCAACGGCTTTTCTCCGGCATGGGCAATGCCCGGCAGACCAACAAACGATACCATTTCTTACTCAGCCAGGGACAAATGGGCCTTTCGGTCGCCTTCGATCTCCCGACCTTGATGGGCTATGATTCCGACCATGCCTTCGCCAAGGGGGAAGTCGGCAAATGCGGCGTGGCTGTCGACTCGCTTAAGGATATGGAAATTGTCTTCGACGGTATCGATCTCGGCAAGATTTCGACCTCGATGACGATCAACGCCCCCGCCGCGATCATTCTGGCGATGTATATCGCCGTCGGGGAGAAAAAAGGCGTCCCGTCCGAGCAACTTACCGGCACACTGCAAAATGATATTCTCAAGGAATTCATCGCGCAAAAAGAATGGGTCTTCCCTCCCTTGCCTCACATGCGGCTGATTGTCGACACCATCGAATACGGCACCTACCACATGCCCCGGTGGAACACGATTTCGATCTCTGGTTATCATATCCGCGAGGCGGGGGCAACCGCGGTGCAGGAGCTGGCCTACACGCTGGCCAACGGTTTCGCGTATATCGAAGCGGCGATGGCTCGCGGGCTGGATGTCGATCAATTCGCCCCCCGATTATCGCTGTTCTTCAACTCACACCTGGATTTCTTCGAAGAAATCGCCAAGTATCGCGCAGCCCGTCGGATCTGGGCGCGACGCTTGAAAGAAAAATATAAAGCCAAAAACCCGCGTTCCTGGTTGATGCGGTTTCATACTCAGACAGCGGGCGTCTCGTTGACGGCCCAACAGCCCGAGAACAACATCGTCCGCGTCGGCTGGCAGGCGATGGCCGCCGCGCTGGGCGGCACGCAGTCGCTGCATACCAACTCGATGGATGAAACCCTGGCCCTTCCCTCGGAGAAAGCGGCATTGATTGCCTTACGCACCCAACAACTGGTCGCTCTCGAATCGGGCGTGACCAATACGATTGACCCGCTGGCGGGGTCGTATTTTGTCGAATCGCTGACCGATCAAATGGAAGAAGAAACCGAGAAAATTTTTAATGAAATCGAACAACTCGGCGGCGTGTTAGCCGGTATCGACAAAGGATATTTCCAGCGCGAAATTGCCAAGTCGGCTTATGCCTATCAAAAACAGGTCGAAAAAGGGGAACGTATTGTCGTCGGCGTGAACAAATATGTCATGGACGACAAGGTTGACATTCCGCTTCTGGAGATCGACGATAGTGTCGAAACCGAACAGTGCGAAGCGCTCAGGCAATTGCGGCAGGCCCGCGACAACGCAAAAGTCGACAGCACGCTGGCCGAACTTAAGGCCGCCTGCAAAGATGAATCGAAAAACCTGATGCCGTACTTAGTCGAGTGTTCGAAGGCCTATGTGACACTCGGCGAGATGGTCGACGTCATGCGCGAGGTATTCGGGGAATACCAGGAACCCCCGATGTTTTGACGAATGTAGGGTGGGCATTGCCCACCATTTGGCATAACAAATTTGTGGGATAACCCCACGTCACCGGTTTTGCAAATGCCTATGGACAAAATCCGAGTACTACTGGCTAAGCCCGGACTTGACGGGCACGATCGGGGAATCAAAGTCATCGCCGCGGCATTGCGCGATGCCGGCATGGAAGTCATCTACACCGGCCTGCGCCAAACCCCCGATAAGATTGTCAGCGCCGCCATCCAGGAAGATGCGCAATTTATCGGCATGTCGATCCTTTCCGGCGCGCACATGACCCTCTTCCCCGCCGTGGCGAAACTGCTGAAAGAAAAGGGCGCGGAAAACATCCATCTCTTTGGCGGCGGCATTGTCCCCGACCAGGATGCGGCCAAGCTTGAAGAAATCGGCGTGGGCCGGATTTTCACTCCCGGCGCGACAACCGAAGAGATCGTGACCTACATCCGCGATACCGCCAGGGACCTGCCGGAAGAAACGCTATAGGTCGTGGACGACGATTTGTATGCGTTTCAGTAAGTAGTGTGACGGTTTTACGTCAACTGTCACGGAAAACCAATTCCAGGAGTAATCATGGCCAAATGTCCCTATTGCAATGAGACGATCACCCTCGACTCGACAACGAAAGACAGCAGAGATGAAATTCAGAAAGAAGTCGACGGACTAATCAAAAAGGAAGTGATGTACTCTTGCCCGCACTGCGATAAAGTATTGGGATTTGCCTTTTTCTTTGGTGGCCTGGCCACCGGCCGCCCGTAATTTCTACTGGTGCCGCACCTGACAGGTGACCTGGGCAGGCCCACCTTTGCATTGGTGCCGCACCCGGCGGGTGCGTTTTTCTAAATCGTGGCTTTCCCCATCGGATGATGGCTGCCAGTCAAGTGTGAACCGGTCTCTTTTCAGGTCTCTACCAAATCCCAAAATACAGGCAGGCGTGGCCCTGACCAAGGGGCTTTGTCAAAAGCCCTGCGGTCAGGGTTTACGAGCGCGTTGCGCAATGTATGCAATGCCCACCCGCGTCTCATATCTCCGTCACGTCAAAACTCTAAGCTCGATCTGATGACCCAATATATCCGATTCTGGCCGGGAGAGGCAGGCGTGGCCCTGACCAAGGGGCTTTATCAAAAGCCCTGCGGTCAGGGTTTACAAGCGCGTTACACAATGTATACAGTGCCCACGCTACAAATCTGATCGGCTATTCACCCACAATAAAAACCGGCGAGCCAAAAGCCCGCCGGTTACCATCCCTGGTCATGGAAAGGAGCCATTCGGCTCTCCCCATTTCCAAATCAGAATTAGAAACTATCCCTCTGCGTCCATGATTTTGGCCACCCGACGTTCATGCCGCCCGCCCTCAAAAGCAGTCGACAAAAAAACATGCACTATCTTCTCGGCTTCCTCGAACGGAATATACTTCGAGGCCAGCGACAAGACATTCGCGTCGTTATGCGCCCGGGTGAGCAGCGCCATCTCGGCAGTCAAACATAACCCGGCACGCACGTCGTGAACCTTATTGGCGGTGATCGCCATCCCGTTCCCGGTCCAACAAATTGTAATCCCTCGGTCGGCTCTCCCCTCGCCAACCGCGCGCGCGACCGCCAACCCGAAATCGGGATAATCGGTCGATTCCTCCGAGTCGGTCCCCACGTCGGTCACTTCATGACCATCGTCCCGCAGAATCTGAACGAGATGTTCTTTAAGCAAAAAGCCCTTATGGTCCGCCCCGATATAGATCTTCATCACTTCTCAACCTCTTGGCAAGGTCATCCTATGCCGTCACCGGTTGTTTTTTCTTCACATAGGTCATCCAGCCATATTTGTCTTCGATTTCACCGGCCAGGTACTTAAAGAAATGATCCTGCAGTTTTTTGGTAATCGGTCCCCGGCTGCCCGAGCCGATCGGAATGCGGTCGATTGAGCGGATCGGCGTAACTTCGGCCGCCGAACCGGTGAAGAAGACTTCGTCGGCGATATAGAGCGCTTCACGCGGGATGTCCTCCTCAAGCACTTCGATTCCCATTTCGTGGGCAAAGTTAATCACCGAGTCGCGCGTCAAACCGGAAAGAACCGAAGAGCCGAAAGACGGCGTTACCAGCACGCCATTGCGGACGATGAAAATATTCTCGCCGGAACCCTCCGAGACATGTCCTCTCGTGTCCAGACCAATCCCCTCGACAAAACCGTTGGCGATAGCTTCCATCTTGATCAACTGACTGCTCATGTAGTTCGCGCCGGCTTTCGCCAGGGCCGGGAACGTATTCGGCGCGGCCCGGTTCCAGGACGACACACAAACATCGACGCCTTGCTCGAGGGCTTCCGGCCCGAGGTAGGCGCCCCAGGACCAGACCGCAATCGCCACCTCGATCGGACACCCGGCGGGGTTGACCCCCAGTTGATTGTAGCCGCGATAGACCAACGGCCGGATATAACACGAATCCAGATTGTTCACCCTGATCAAATCGAGAATCGCCTGATTGATCTCGTCTTTGGTAAAAGGAATCTTCATCCGATAAATCTTCGCCGAGTTAAACAACCGGTCGGTATGGTCCGACAAACGGAAACAGGCCGGGCCATGTTTTGTATTGTAACAACGCTGACCCTCAAATATCGCCGACCCGTAGTGCAGTGCGTGACTGAGCACATGGACCTTGGCGTCTTTCCAGTCAACCAGCTTTCCACTCATCCATATTTTGTCGCATTCCTGAAATGCCATCGTGAACTCCTTTTAGCAACAACAAAGCATCGATATCGACTCGAACAAAACACCAATAATCAATTACCCGAAAAATACGTTGCCGAGACCGAAAAATCCAATCCGGAAATGACAAAACCCTCGCAAAGCACACTCAGACAACAAGAGAATACACAAAAAAGGCCGCCTGAGGCGGCCGGTAAGTCATTGGAACTCAGCGAAAGCTTCACAAACCCGCCGCCGTACGACGTTTTTGTCGCTCTTTGGCCATCGTTCGCGAAATAACCAGTCGTTGAATCTCGGAGGTCCCCTCCCCGATTTCGCAAAGTTTGACATCTCGCCAGATACGGGCAATTTTGCTGTCCTCATCGACGGCATCAAAGCCCATGATGCCGATCGCCTCATGGGCGCAAAACCGGCCGACTTCCGACGCGTCGAGCTTGGCCATGGCCGACTGTTTGCCAAATGGTTGGTTCCTGTCTTTTAGCACGGCGGCAGTATACACCAGGTGGCGAGCCGCCTCGAGCCGTAACGCCATATCGGCAAGTTTGAACGCGATCGATTGTGAATAGGCCAGCGGTTTGCCGCCCACCGGATGAGTGTCGGCATACTCCGCACAGATGTCAAACGCTCCCTGGCCGAGACCAAGGCCCATGGCGCCGATAGAAATCCGGCCGCCATCAAGCGTCATCATAAACTGTTTGAACCCCTCACCGATTTCCCCCAGCAAATTTTCTTTCGGAATTTCCGCATCCTCAAAATGTAACATTGCGGTGTCCGAGCCGCGTAAGCCGAGTTTGTTTTCTTTTTTCCCCACCGAGAACCCGGGGAACGATTTCTCGACAATGAAAGACGAGATATCGTGCGAGTCGCCGTTATTATCGGTACGGGCAGTAGCCACGACAAAATCACCGATTGACGGATTGGTGATAAAACACTTTGAGCCATTAAGGATCCATTTGTCGCCTTTGAGCACTGCCGTGGTCTTGGTTCCCCCGGCGTCGGAGCCGGCCCCCGGTTCGGTCAACCCGAAAGCAATCAACGCCCCGCGCTCTCCGACCGGCCGCAGATACTTTTCCTTTTGCTCCTCGGTGCCGAAAGCGTATAGCGGATAGATCCCGAGCGAATTACATGCCGCCAACGTTATGCCGGTCGAACCGCAAACCCGTGAGACCTCTTCCACCGCAATCGCGTACTGCAGGGTATCCCACTCAACGCCGCCATATTTCTTTGGCAGGATCATCGAAAGCAAGCCGCGTTTATGCAACAGCGGCAACAGGGATTTATCAAATGCGGAGTTGCCGACCATCTTATCGGCGATCGGCGCAATTTCCGACTCGGCAAATTCGCGGATTTCCGCGCGAAACGATTCGTATTGGCGATCCCACCACATGTCTATTCGCCCTCCCTCAATACCGCACGTGAGATGACGATTCGCTGGACTTCCGAGGACCCCTCGTAAATTTCGGTCACGCGGGCATCACGGAAATATCGTTCAACGGCATATTCTTTCATATAGCCGTAGCCGCCATGAATCTGCAGCGCTTCGTTGGCGACCCAATTTGCGGTTTCCGAGGCGAATAATTTGGCTTCGGCGGCTTCGCGGGCAAAATCTTTGCCGGTCGCGGCCAACGAGAACGCGCGGTAGGTCAGCCAGCGGGCGGCATCGAGACGGGTTCTCATATCGGCAAGTTTGAAAGCAATCGCCTGGAACTCACTGATCGGCCGATTGAATTGCTTCCGCTCTTTGGAGTATTTTACCGCCTCCGTCAAAGCCGCCTCGGCGATCCCAATCGACTGGGCCGAAACACCCAGGCGACCATGATCCAATCGCGCTAGGGCGATTTTGAACCCCTGGTTTTTCTCACCAATCATGTTCTTTGCCGGTACCCGGACGTCGGTAAACGAAACCGCGCGGGTATCGGAACATTTAATTCCCAGTTTTTTCTCCGGAGCGCCGATTTCCAATCCCGGCGTATCGCGCTCAATTAAAAACAGCGAGATACCGTGACTTTTCAACTCCGGTTCAGTCAGACAAAACACCAGGAAGACTTTTGCATAATCGGCCGAGGTGATAAATATCTTCTCGCCATTGATGACATACTCATCACCGTCAGCCACCGCGGCGGTGCGAATCGCACCGGCATCCGAACCCGCTCCCGGCTCAGTCAGACAATACGACCCAATATCCCCCCCGGCCAGACGCGGCAGGTATTCCTTCTTTAACTCCTAGGAACCAAAAGCATTTATTGCACCGATGACGAGAGAATTGTGGACTGATATTGCAATGGCCAATCCCGCCGAGGCCTTCGCAAATTCCTCGATTATACAAGCATAAGAAATCAGGTCGAGTTCCATCCCCCCGTATTTTTCGGGGGCAACTATCCCGGTATAACCCAGTTCGGCGAGTTCGGCGAAAAGTTCGTCGGGAAGGCGCGCGTCCTCGTCGTATTTGGCGGCATTCGGGAAAATACGTTTTTCCGCAAACTCCCGTGCTGCATCTCGCATCATTTCCTGATCTTCATTTAACTCAAAATCCACTGCGACCTCCCCGCTTTATCTCGCAACCGCTACTCATATGTATAAAATCCCCGGCCGGTTTTCCGACCCAGGTGCCCGGCATAAACCATCTTCCGCAACAGCGGACACGGCCGGTACTTGGAATCGGCAAACCCGTCATACAGGACTTCCATAATCGCCAAACAAACATCCAGCCCGATAAAGTCGGCCAGTGTCAACGGCCCCATCGGGTGCCCCATCCCTAACCGCATTACCGTATCCACGGCTTCCGGGGTGGCCGCTCCCTCATACACCGTAAAAATCGCTTCATTAATCATCGGCATGAGTAACCGGTTGCCGACAAACCCCGGATAGTCATTAACCTCTACACCGGTTTTTCCCAGCGGAACACAAAGATCGTGAATGATCCGGTAAGTATCATCTGACGTAGCATGACCGCGAATAATCTCGACCAATTTCATCATCGGGACCGGGTTCATAAAATGCATCCCGATGACTTTCTCCGGTCGCTCCGTGACCGCCGCAAGCTGGGTGATCGGCAGGGACGAGGTGTTTGAAGCGAGGATGGTCTCCGGCGGACAGAGGTTATCCAGCCGGGGGAATAGCGCCAGCTTGGCCTCCAACGATTCAAACACCGCCTCAACAACCAACTCGCAATTCTTCACTGCCGCCAAATCGGTTGAACAATGGATGCGCGCCAGCACATCGGCTTTTTTGTCTTTGTCTATTTTTTGTTTCTTTATCTGCCGATCTAAATTCCTACTAATCGTAGCCGTGGCCCGATCAAGCACATCTTTGGTCGTGTCAACCAGTGTAACGTCATAACCGCTGAGAGCAAAGGCGTGGGCAATACCATTACCCATCGTGCCCGCGCCGATGACGCCAACGTTTTTAATCTCCATCAACTTTGCCTTTCCCAAAACATGAGGGCCTCGGAAAAATCATTTGGACCGGGCAACTTGCGGCCCACTAAAAATCCAGAACATACCGGCCGGATTGACTCTCCGGCCTCAGGCGTATATCTCAGGCGACGATATTGCCGCCGATTATTCCATTTCCACGGCCAACGCCACCGCGTTACCACCACCAAGACAGAGAGTAGCCAGGCCGCGTTTTTTGCCTCGGTCCTTTAGCGCATATAGTAAAGTAGTGAGGACTCTGGCTCCCGACGCGCCAATCGGATGACCAAGTGCCACTGCCCCGCCGTTGACATTGACTTTATCCCAATCCCAACCGAGTTCATTGCCGTCAGCCAGACACTGCGCAGAAAATGCCTCGTTGGCCTCGATTAAATCAAAATGATCGAGTTCGACGCTCAATTTATCACACAGTTTCCGCACCGCATAGATCGGTGCATAAAACAAGTCAATCGGTTCGGTGCCGGCGGTGACATATCCGGTGACTTTCGCCAGCGGTTTGAGGTTATGTGATTCGGCATATTGCCGGCTGGTGACCACCAGCGCCGAGGCGCCGTCGTTAAGTCCCGGAGAATTCCCGGCGGTGACCGTCCCACCTTTTTTAAATGCAGGACGCAGCTTGGCAAGTTTTTCCACGGTGGTTCCGGGACGCGGCCCTTCATCGGTGTCGATAATCTTCGGCTCGCCCTTGCGCTGAGGGATGGTCACCGGCACGATTTCGTCTTTAAACTTCCCGGCGGCGATTGCTTCGGATGCCTTCCGTTGCGAATTGGCGGCGTATTCATCCTGCATCTCGCGGGTGAGCTTCGATTTGTCTGCGGTGTATTCAGCCGCCAACCCCATATGGAAATCGTTGAATGAATCCCACAAACCATCCAGGATCATCGAGTCCAGCAGTTGTTGATGGCCAAACTTGAACCCGGCCTTCGCCTTGTGCAACACATAGGGCGTATTCGACATCGACTCCTGCCCACCGGCGATAATCACCTGCGCATCCTGCAATTTGATTGCCTGCGCGGCCAGCATCACGGCTTTCAGTCCCGATCCGCAGACCTTGTTAATTGTCAGTACGCCCGCCTTGCCCGGGACACCGGCTTTGATTGCGGCCATCCGCCCGGGGGCCTGCCCTTCACCGGCTTGGACCACCTGGCCCATGATTACTTCATCGATATCGTTTTTATCAATTCCCGCGCGTTTAATTGCTTCAGCGATAACAATCGCGCCGAGTTCATGGGCGCGCAACGGCAACAGACCGCCGAGAAAGCCGCCGAGCGGTGTTCGGCAGGCCGAAACGATAACCGGATCGTTCGGATTGTTAGTCATGATAAATCCCCTTATACATTCTGTCGAGCGTCTGCCGACGCATCAATTCTCCAGTTCTTTTAATTCGACCAGGATGATTTCTGTATCGACCAACTGGCCTTCTTCGCAGTTTATTTTCACCACTTGAGCAGGATATGGGGCGACAAGCGGGTTTTCCATTTTCATGGCTTCAACAATGACCAGTTTTTCTTTTTCGGTGACCGCCTGTCCTTCTTCGACCAGGACTTTCACCACTTTGCCCGGCATCGGCGCCACCAATTTCGATTTGTCCCCACTACCGCCACCGGCTTCCGAGAAAGTGTCACCGTCTACAGATGGAGGCAATCGGAACTGAAAGTCTCCCCCCGGAGTGGACACATAAATCGTCTCACCATCTTTGACCGCCACCACCCGCGTGGCCTTTCCATTAGCCGAGATAGTAAATAGTGAACCATCGGCAGAAAAAAAGTCGTATGAAATTTCAGAATCACCGTCAACGACTCGGATTGAGTTTTTCCCCACTTCGGCCCGAACAGTTAACCGTTCATCATTATGGACAAACTCAAAATCCATTTACATCTCCCAACTGGCCAACTGGTTCCAGATCGACGCCGGCCCCCTTCGACTTTCGTCTCCGGAACTTGTCGCCGTTTCCTGGTGCAATGAGGCGAGGACCGCACCGACTTTGGCAACGTCAAATTCGGCAGTTGGTCGCTCGTCCGTCCAGCCCGGAAAATGCTCGTCAAGGAACCCGGTATATATGTTACCGGCCGCGTATTCGGGATGTTGCAAAATCGCCTGCAAGTAGCGCACATTAGTCTTGATCCCGAGCGCTTTATAATCGGCCAGCGCCAGCAGCATTCGCCGCGTCGATTCCCGCCGGTCTTTGCCCCAGGTGATCACTTTGGAAAGAATCGGGTCGTAAAATACCGGCACCTCGCAACCGGAATATACCCCGGAATCGATGCGTAGATTGGCCGCGGACGGTTCGTCGAGATAGACAATTTTCCCGGATGACGGCAAAAACCCGTTTGCCGGATCTTCGGCGTAGATCCGACACTCGGTGGCATGGCCGAAGGGGCGGATGTCCTCCTGCGCAAAGGACAACGGGTCACCGGACGCGATTCTGATTTGTTCTTTGACCAGATCAATCCCGGTCGTCATTTCGGTAATTGGATGTTCGACCTGGATCCGCGTATTGACTTCGAGGAAATAAAAACTTCCATCCTCGTCGAGCAGAAATTCCACCGTACCGGCCGAAACATATTTCGCCGCCTTAGCCGCCGCCACCGCCGCCACACCCATTTGTTCACGTATTTCCGGAGTCAACGCCGGGGACGGCGTCTCTTCGATAATTTTTTGATGGCGCCGCTGGATCGAACATTCACGCTCAAACAAATGGACGGCATTACCCGCCTCGTCCGCCATAATCTGAAACTCTATATGCCGGGGGCGGGTCAGGTATTTTTCCAAATACACAGTTTCATCACCAAACGCAGACTTCGCCTCACGGGACGCCCCCTCGACGGCGTCTTTCAACTCAGCCGGATCGGTGACCACCCGCATGCCCTTGCCGCCGCCGCCGGAGGCGGCTTTAATCAATACCGGATAGCCGATCTCTTCCGCCGCCGAGCGAAAATCATCAAGTTTCCCTGAAGCGATCTTCTTGCCGGTGATTACCGGCACGTCGGCGGCCTCCATCGTTTCGCGCGAGATCAGTTTGTTGCCCAGCAGGGAGATGGCCTCCGGGCCCGGGCCGATAAAGATCAGCCCGGCCTCGGTACAAACACGGGAGAATTCGGCATTCTCCGCCAAAAATCCATATCCGGGATGGATCGCGTCACAGCCCGTCTGTTTCGCGGCATCGATTATTTTTTCGATGGAGAGATAGCTCTCCAACGGTGAAGGCGGGCCAATTAGTACCGACTCCTCCGCCTCGATCACGTGCCGCGCGAATCGATCCGCTTCCGAATAGACCGCAACTGAGCCAAGACCCATTTCCCGGGCGGCGCGCATCACCCGCAACGCGATTTCGCCCCGATTTGCCACCAATATTTTCTTGATTGCTTTAGCCAAAGACATACTTCCCGTCATCCCGAGATAACGTCGATCTCGTCTATTTGATCCAGTTGGGTTTTCGCTTGTTCAGGAAAGCGTCCATCCCTTCCTGCGCCTCAGCCGAGAGACGGAGGCGTGCAATCACCTCGGCGGTGTATTTTTTGAATTCATCGACCGACTGTCCGGGCACGGTTCGCAGCAACTCTTTGCAGACACCTAACGCCGATGGCCCGGAGGAGAGAAGCTGTTTGACCATTTTGTCCACGGCGTCGTCAAGTTGATCGTCGGGCACGACCTGGTTAACCAATCCGGCCTCCAGAGCGCGGGCGGAGGTCAACCGTTCCCCGGAGAGAAAAAATTCCCGGGCTTTTCCCTGCCCGACCCGGTTGAGCACATATGGAGAGATACAAGCCGGAACGACACCGATCTTGACCTCAGAAAATGAAAAAACCGCACGTTCGGCGGCGATGGCGATATCGGTAACTGCGACAAGTCCTGTCCCGCCGCCGATCGCCGCGCCGTTGATCCGGCCGATGGTCGGCTTCGGGAACGAATAAATCGCCCAGAGCATATCGGCCAGCGCCAGCGATTCTTTTAGGTTCTGCTCGTAAGTAAAATCGACAACCGAGCGCATCCAGTTTAAGTCGGCGCCCGCACAATACGATTTCCCCTCACCGGTCAGGACAACAACCCGGAGCGTTTCATCGTCGATCAACTTTCCGAACAGGTCGATCAACTCGTAAATCATCGACGAATTAAACGCGTTGTGCACCTCGGGTCGACAAAAGATCACATATTCAACGTCGCCCCGACGTTCATGCTTAATTGTCGTATATCCAGCCATCGTCTATCCCATCAACAAACTGACAAACCGATCACTGCTTTAACTCATCAAGGCCGACGGTCCGCTCAGGATGTTGCCGCCGCGCTAAAGACGCTACATGCGGAAGATACCGAACTTCATTTCCTCGATTGGCGCATTCAAAGACGACGAGATAGCTAATCCGAGGATATCGCGAGTCTTCACCGGATCGATTATGCCGTCATCCCAAACCCGCGCCGTCGAATAATATGGCGATGACTCACGCTCATACTGCTCAAGTATCGGCTTCTTGAACTCCGCTTCCATCTCCGGCGTTATCTCGACACCGTGTTTCTTCAACTGGCGTTTCTTGACCGTCCACAAAACACCGGCGGCCTGCTCACCGCCCATCACCACGGTCGATCCATTCGGCCAGGTAAACAGGTAATTAGGCAGATATCCTCGCCCGCACATGGCATAATTGCCTGCGCCATTTGAACTGCCGACAATCACGGTAAACTTGGGCACTTGGGCATTGGCGACGGCATGGACCATCTTGGCCCCGTTACGGGCGATGCCGCCATGTTCGTATTGCTGACCGATAATAAATCCGGTGATATTTTGCAAAAACACCAGCGGGATTTTCCGCAAAGAACACATCTCGATGAAATGAGCGGCTTTCTGCGAACTCTCGGAGAACAACACCCCATTATTACCCAGGATCCCCACGGGAAAACCATGAATACGCGCAAATCCACAGACGATCGTCGTCCCGTACAAGGCCTTGAATTCCTGGAAGCGGCTCCCGTCGACAATGCGCGCAATTACTTCACGAATGTCATATGGTTGTTTGGTATCGGACGGCACAACCCCGTATAATTCTTCGGGATCGTAGTATGGTGGCTCGGGTTCGCTGCGACCAATATCCGCTTTTACATGGTGCCCGAGATTTTCCACAATATTCCGGCAGATGGCCAACGCGTGTTTATCATTTTGCGCGTAATGATCGGCCGTTCCGGAAATTCGACAATGTACATCGGCGCCGCCAAGGTCTTCAGCACTCACTTCCTCGCCGGTTGCCGCTTTGACCAAGGGTGGCCCGCCGACAAAAATCGTCCCCTGCTTGCGCACGATAATCGCCTCATCGGCCATCGCCGGGACATAAGCGCCGCCCGCCGTACAACTGCCAAGGACCACGGCAATCTGGGCAATCTTCTTGGCCGAGAGAACGGCCTGGTTGTAGAAGATATGGCCAAAATGATCCCGGTCGGCAAAAGTACCGGCCTGCTCGGGTAGAAATATTCCGCCCGAATCGACAAGGTAAATACACGGCAGGTGGTTTTTCTCGGCGATCTCCTGGGCACGAACGTGTTTCTTGATCGTCATCGGGAAGTAGGTACCCCCCTTGACTGTGGCCAGGTTGGCGACAACCATTACCTCACGCCCATGCACTACGCCTACACCGGAAACCATCCCCGCCGAGGGCGCCTCGTTGTCATACATATCGAAGGCGGCCAGCGGCGAGAGTTCCAGAAACGGCGTATTACGATCCAGCAGCAATTTGAGCCGCTCACGAACCGGGAGTTTCCCCCGTTCCTTGTGCCGCTCGATCATATGTGCCGGACCGCCCGGATAGACCGCGTCCAGGTGTTCGCGTAACCGGGCAACCAACTGCGTATTGTTCTCGACGTTTGCCTTATACTCCGCCGAGTTGACATCGATTTTCGACTCAATCCGGTACATGGGTCAAATCACCGGGACGAACTTATAGCCGTACGAAAGGATACCTTCGTGGCCGTCGGTTTGAATTCGCCGGAATTCGACTTGCAGATCCATGCCGGTTTTTAAGTCTGCAAAATCTATATCGACAACCTGTGCCGTCAGCCGAACTCCCTCCGGGAATTCGCAAATCCCCAGTGCATAAGGCGACTGGTCTTTAAACTGACTGGCCGGTGTGTGGATGATCGTATAGGTAACTAACTTGACCCTGTCGGAAAGTCTGATTACTTCAAACTCGGTTGCTCCGCATTTGTCGCAGATCTCCCGGCGGGGGACAAAAACCTTCCCACACTGTTTGCACTTGTGTGCTTCCAACCGGTACCGATGCGGCATCTCTCGCGCGTATCGAGCAGGAAACATTACGCCACCTCCAGGATATGGACCAGGGTGCTCGCTCCCGAACCGCCCATGTTCTGGGCCAGCCCGACCTTGGCGTTTTCGATCTGCCGTTCGCCGGCATCTCCCCTGAGTTGTTTGACAATTTCATAGATCTGCGCAATACCTGTCGCGCCGACCGGATGCCCTTTCGACTTCAGGCCGCCGGACAGATTGATCGGGATCCGCCCGCCTCTTGCCGTCTCCCCCGCTTCGACCGCCGGACCGCCTTTGCCGGGCTCAAAAAAACCGAGTGATTCAGTCACGACAATCTCGGCAATTGTGAAGCAATCATGCACTTCGGCAAAGTCGATGTCTTTCGGACCCTTGCCGGCCATCGCAAACGCTTCTTTTGCCGCTACGGTTGTCGCCTCGATCGTCGTGATATCCTGGCGTGAGTGCAAAGCGATGGCGTCGGTCGCCTGTCCCAAACCGGTCACTTTGACCAGGGGTTTTTCAGTCAGGTCTTTGGCCATTTCCATCGGGCAGACAATAACCGCCGCCGCTCCGTCGGTAATTGGCGAACAATCGAGAATCCGCAACGGGTCGGCGATCATCACCGAATTTTTGACCTGATCGAGCGTGACCTCGAATGGGTATTGCGCATTCGGGTTTTTCGTGCCGTTATGATGGTTTTTCACCGCGACATGCGCCAGTTGGTCGCGCGTCGTTCCGTACTTCTCCATATGGGCGCGGGCCATCAAGGCATATAACCCGGGGAAAGTCGCGCCGTTGAATACTTCATATTCCTGATCGGCCGCAGCGGCCAGGGCGTAGGTCGCCCCATCGCCGGAAACGTCGGTCATCTTCTCGACACCACCGGCCAGGACGACATCAGACATCCCGGAAGCCACTTCGGCAATCGCACAGCGAAAAGCCAATCCACCGGAGGCACAGGCCGATTCGACTCGTCCCGCCGCCAGGTGGCGCTGGCCCAGATAATCAGCCATGATTGCGCCGATATGCTCCTGCCCCACAAACAGGCCGCCGGACATACAACCGATAAGCATGTTGTCCAGCTTGTCTACTTTGGTGTCGGCCAGAGCCAGCAGGGCGGCTTCGACGAAAACGTCGCGCAGGGACTTGTCCCACAACTCACCCCACTTCGGCATGCCGACACCGATGACGGCAACATCTCGCATCTATGGTTCTCCTTAATAATTCTTCAGAATTTTTCGGCGGTATTTGGCATACGTCCCATAATCGACATAGGTCAATCGCTCATCCAACAACGTCCGCGTGGTTGCGACCAGATTCTGGACTTCGGCCAATCGGTCCGCGCATTTCCAAATGAACCCATCCGAGCCGGAACCGGAGCCGTACGACACCATGAAAATCCGATCACCGGGTTTGGCGACATCGAGAATGGCCGTCAGGCCTATCGGCGATGCGCCCGAATAGGTATTACCGAGTGTCGGCGCCAGCCAACCGGTCAGGTTTTGTTCTTTGGTGAAGCCAAGCATCTTGGCCGCCCGCATCGGGAACTTCCCGTTGGGCTGATGGAAGACACAGTATTGGAAATCGCCTGGTTCAGCCCCGGCTTTTTTCAGCAACGCTTTGGCCGCGCCGGTAACATGCTTGAAATACGCCGGTTCTCCGGTATATCGTCCGGCATGTTGCGGATAAAACTCATGCTCTCGCCGCCAGAAATCCGGTGTATCGGTCATATACGAATTCGAATACTCGATCTCAGCAACAAGGTTTTCCCGACCCATAATAAACGCGGCAGCACCGGCCGAGGCCGAATACTCCAACGCGTCGGAGGGCGCTCCCTGCGAGGTATCGCCGCCGATCGCCAGGCCATAATCGATGTATCCGGCTTTAACCAGACCCATGGCGACAAACATCGCTTCCGAACCGGCCTTACAGGCAAATTCATAATCGGCGCAATGGCAATCGGGCACTGCTCCCAGCGCTTCGGCCACGACTGTTCCCGATGGCTTAACTGCGTAAGGATGCGATTCCGAACCAATGTACACCGCGCCGAGTTGCGCGCCGTCGACACCGGCGCGTTTCAGGGCGCGCTTGGCCGCCTCCACCGACAACGTTATAGTGTCCACATCCGGCGGCGGAACCGATTTCTCCCGCAGTTGCAGTCCGCGTTTATAACTTGGCGCGTCGGCGCCCCAGACCTTGGCAATCTCCTCCACCTTGATCCGGTGCCGGGGGATATGCGCGCCATATCCGACGATTCCTTCCATTAAGTCCTCACTTTCCTATCCCCATAACGTTGTATTATCCTCTCTCTACCAAAACTTTACAAGATACTCCACTAAATCCGAGAAGTCAACCAACTCTGAGTATTCGGAGTCGCAAACAGCCGGGAATCCAATCAGATTTGACACGCAACCGATTCTGGCCTGCCCACTCGCGGTAACCCATTTGGGACAAAGTAGATCCTCACAGCCAACATAGCACGGCGGTAAGGGAAATCCTCCGAGAATGGGAAAGAGGTCTTGTGAGGTAATCCCCTTACAGCACCAAAAATCCGCCACAAAAAAACGCCGGGGAGCGAATCACCCGGCGTTTCGTCTATCTCTGGCAGTGCTTTTTTACTTTTTCGTACGCCGACGGACAACACCGGCGCCAAGGAGGCCAACTCCCAATAATACCATTGTCGCGGGCTCCGGTACCGGACTGGGAGTATAATCCATCATCAGGATCGCCTTATCCAACCGCAACTTAGGTTCACCGGCCGTCACACAGACATCCAACGGACTGTTGTTCCAGAAACCGGCAAGATCTACATTTGTCAGATTGTAGGTCGTATTGTCAAGGAACCGTTTATTTAGTGGATCCCAATCGAAGGTACCTTCGATTGCGACCTCATTATCGTTCTCGTCGATTTTCCATCCATCGATCCACAATTTCGCACGATCGATTTGATCGGGAGGAACGGTCAGCCCGAGAGGTAATGTGTGGCCCCAGCGTAATTCCGAGGGGAACCTATCACGTGTGCCGATGAAAACCCCACCCCACCAGCTATCCTCGACATTACGATAAAAATCAACATGCGAAGAATACTGGTAGGTATGGAAATCTCCCAGGAAAAAGAAGTCCGACTTGAAGCTCTCGACGATATTAATAGGAGACGCTGAAGCTCCAGCGGTCAATAGTAAGAAACTGACCAGTACCGCAGTTAAAAACACCTTCTTCATGCCCGCTCCGGAAAAGGTTATATATTGTATCCTTTTGACTTCTGGATCACTTCACGTTGCGGCGACGGCGGCGCACAACTCCGGCCCCGATCAGGCCGATTCCCAACAGCGCCATTGTACCGGGCTCGGGAACCATTGCAATGTCTTTTTCAATCAGGTCATTACCGCATTCGAGCGTGTGGTGAAATGTCGCCGATTGCAAATCACCATCGACATAGGGTGAGAGCATCGCCAGATCAATACTCCACTCATAAACATACACGTCGCGCGCATTCGAACCGGCGAGCGGCGGATCACCTTCAACAATGCCCTCATAATTATCCAGTTTGGTCATCATGAAGTCACTGAGCGTACCAATCTCAACACCCTGGCTCATGCGATATGCACCAACCTGGTCTCGAACAGAAGTGTTGGGATAGTATGTACCCGGCTTATTGGTGATATAATCCCAAGCCGCAACCTGGTAGAGTTTGCCGGATTCCAGGTCGAGCGCAAACTGATCGTAGGCGCCGTTAAACCCAAAGAACAAATGTCCGGTGGCGTAATAATCGTTGTACCCCGCAGACCAAGCCTTATCGCCGAATGAGTTAGACAGCGCTCCATACAGCTTTCCGTCGGCATTGGCGAGGAACATACCTTCCTCGTCAAACGCCTCACCGCCTTCACCAAGGTTCCCCGGAGAAGGCAGATACCCGACACCAGGATAATTAATCGGGCTGGTGTTGTTGTTTCCATCAAACACCGACGTCCCGAATCCGGGGTAATAATTGAAGGTGTAACCGTAGGCGGACGTTGCTGCAAAAAGTAGAACCAGGGCAAAAATTGTGGATGCAATGCGCTTCATTTGTAACCTCCAAGTGTGCTTTCCTCTGGCCAAAAATAAAGCAAAGAGCATACCAACTTAAATAAAAGTCTTTACGAATCACAGCAAGTCATTGTCCAACAATGAATAACATGATAATATGTCGGCCGACTAATTGACATTTTATCTGTAAGACCAGAATACTTGTTCACTTTTTCGACAGTCAGCGACGTGAGACCGAGGTAATCACCGTCGTCTTACTCCAGTTGACCATCGACTCAAAGCAACAACGCGAGATAATGGCCGGAATTCTCGGGCGCTGTAGCGATAACTTCTTAGGACTTAAAATAATCCGCGACGATGGTTTTTTGGATAGGCACCCAGTTTCTGATCTTCTCCCGGGCTATTCCACCGGCACACCGTCCCGGGCAATGTCAAATAATTGGACGAATCTCCCGCCAGGCATCCCATTTCCCCGTTTTCTTGCTGGTATTCCCTATCCTTCCAACAAATCAAGGATTAAAAACTGAATTCAGTCCTGCATTCTGAGGCAACTTCAATGCAGCTCATTGCAATGTAAACCCTTGCTTTATGCGCCGACTCAATCTCCGGTTTGTAACTGAGCAATGAACACTGAACCGGTCTGCCCTGAATTGGGGTTGACAAACCGGGCCGGTAAGAGCTTCGTATTAACCGTAACACTCAAAGGAGCTGTAGTGAGTATTGAAGGCAATCACAAGCAGGATCGCATATTTAGGATGGTATATTAATGACGGCAATGGATGCCTATGACCGCTGGCAAACACTATTTTCCGGTACAAACCCCGATCGCCCGCCGATGTCTTTCTGGCGGCATTTTTTCGATCAGGAGAATTCTCCGGACACGTTTGCCGAGGCGATGATTGGATTTCAGAAACGCTTTAATTGGGACTTAGTGAAGATTAACTCCAAGGCGAGCTATCACATAGAACCGTGGGGGGTCAAAGTGCGGACCTCTGACGACGCACTGACCAAACCGGTCAAGGAATCCTGGCCGGTACACCAGGCCGCCGATCTGGACAAGATCGGCCGGCTGCCTGTTTCACATCCCGAGTTCGCCGCACAGTTAAGCGCTGCCCAGGCAATCAGAAAGGCGCTGCCGCGTCCGTTGCCGATAGTGATGACCATGTTCTCACCTCTGTCGGTGCTTGGGGATCTTGTCCCCGACGATGAAACGCTGGTCAAGCTCATTGCCGAATCCCCAAAAGAGGTTGCCGCAGCTTTGGAAAACCTGACGGCCACTTTTGCCGATCTTGCTGTTGAGTTTTTAAATGCCGGAGTAGACGGGCTATTTTTTGCCACTACCGAGTGGGCCTCGCACGACCGGCTGACCCCGGAACAATATGAAACATTCGGCAAACCGTATGATCTGCGGGTCTTGAACGCCACGGCGGGAGACGCGACGTTTACCCTCCTGCATGTTTGTGCCTCAAACAACTTTCTGGCGCATTTTGCCGACTACCCTGTTGACGTGGTCAATTGGGATGCAAGTGACCCGACCAATCCGGCACTGCGTGAAGGTTGGTCAACCCTGCTGAAACCAGTCATGGGCGGTCTTGACCGCTATAAAGACCTGCTGGATTTGCCGAACGACGCGCTCGCCGACAAAACCCGCCGTCTTGTCGAGTCTCATCGCGATTTACCCTTTGCCGTCGGCCCCGGCTGTGCGGTACCGGTGAATGTCCCGCTGGAGAAACTCGCCCTGGTGAAAGAAACGGTCATCGGGATGTCGAATTGAGGATTTAAGGGAATGGCGGCAACGCCATGACAAGACCGCTTGAGAACACACCAAAAGTGAACGGCGGGGAACATTGCGCTGAAGGCAGGGTGTAATAAATTTGGAGGGAAAAATGTTGACTACAGTTGGAATGACTGCCGGAAAGGTCCACCAGGCATTGCGAGTGGGCGGTAAAATGAGTATGAGCCGGTTGAAAAAGGAAATCGGCGGCAACGACACGACCACGACGATGGCCGTGGGCTGGCTGGCGAGAGAGGGCAAAATCGAATTGTCCAAAAACAAAAATACGCTCACCGTCTCCCTCATAGATTGAGAGACCACGACAGCCAAAAGTCGGGCGGGGTTATCCCGGCTTTTTGTCTTTTTTCGCCCGGGTTCGAATTCTGACAATTTGAATCAGTCCGATCTTCTTTTCTGTTGCGCCTTCGTTGTATATTGGCCCCAGGATTCAACGGTGAACAAGGGTGGCGCTTAATGAGCGGCCGGGTGGAAACCGACAAACAGCCAAACATCACAGACTCAATGAAAACCGAGCCACGTAAACCCATCGTCGAAACGGCCGGCCCTGCCCCCTCCGACGGGTGGGGTGAGGCGCCTCCTCCTCCCGAATTTTCATGGTTAAGCCGGATCCGCTGGCGGGCGATTCAGGCAATCCCCACTTTCACCCTGCGTTTTTTCACCGCGCCGTATATCGCCGGTCCAAAACGCAAAGATGCGTTGGCCGTCGCCAAACGACTTTACGATGAACGCGGCATTCACTCGACAATCGACGTGCTGGGTGAATCGGTTTACCATGTCGAGGAAACTCAGGAACCTCTGGAGGAATATCTTCAACTCATTGATGACATCGGCCGGTCGGACCACATCACCGTGTCCATCAAACTCTCGGCGCTCGGACAAATATTCGATCGCAACCTGTGCGAACAACTGACCCGACAAATCCTCGAACGAGCGGCCAAGTATGACCAATTCGTTCGCTATGACATGGAAGATCATACGACGATTGACGCCACCCTTGCCATCTATAAGAAGTTTATCGGCGATTTTCCTCGGACCGGTATCGTCCTGCAGTCGATGCTCTTCCGCACGCCTGACGACTATGATAAACTCGCCCATCTGCGGCCAAATGTGCGCGGCGTTATTGGGATTTATCGCGAACCGGCCAATATCGCCTTCACCGACAAGCCCACGATGAAAGAAAAACTGCTCCTTTTGTTTGAGAAAATGTGGGCGGCGGGTTCGTATGTGGCAATCGCCACCCACGACCGCAATATCGTCAATCGCGCGCTGGCCCTGGCGGAGAAAATGGGCAAGACGACCGACGATTACGAGGTACAGATGTTGTTGGGTGTTCCGCTTAATCGCTTTCAGGACGATCTCGTTTCCCGGGGGATCAGAGTCAAACTCTATGTCCCCTATGGCAAAAACTGGGCGGCCTACTGTCGACGGCGGATGAACGCCAATCCCAGTATCGCCGGCCTGGCTCTGCGCAACTTCCTGCGGATCGGTCAGTAAACCGGTCGACCAAATACTCCGATTCTATCTATCTTGATTATTTGTATTTAATAGCCGATTGCCCGGAGAATCGTCCGCGTCCCTGCATCGGGTAAATTCTGACTCTTCATAGTCCGACATACAATGATAGAGGCCCGCGCCCGGATACCTTTCGGGACAGGGTGTGCCTTGATCGTTTCACCATTGGGGTCGGCACTATGAATAAGCGACTGCTCATCGTTTGCCTGGGCATTATTTCCGGCATTTTTCTCGCGGGAGGCCTGCGCGCCGAACATCGTCCTCCCCGGCCGGCTGAGTTTGAAGAATTCCGGGCGATTATGAACAACATGCTGCATTTGGCCCTGCCCCACGGGGACTATGATTACATTTCCTCACGGAAAGAACGATTCAAGGCCGCAAGCGCCAGTGTCGGACGGGCAAAACCGACCGTAGACTATCCCGGCCGGGAGCGTATCTATAAGAAAGCGCGAGAGTATTTCATCAATTCATCGGGTCGCTTCCTGGATATCATGACCACCGAGAAACACGATTTGGTTCGGCGACGGCTGCATATGGTCGATACCGCTTTCGCCTATCTATCGATTACCCTTGCCGGTCCCCCACCCGCAGTTACCGAATTTGCCGCCGTGGTGGAACCATTGATTGATAACGATAAATCACCGCATGGCAGGCCGCCGTCTCCTGCCGATTTGGCCGCACTGCGGCACGCGACCGAACGGCTCCTCAACACTAAAATCGGCGGCGATTACCGGGTCGTGCAAAATGCGTTTGATTATGAACGGAATATGGTTGTCCGTGCGGTTGACGCCCTCGGCCCGGCGATCGCCACCGGTAACCCGGCCCGGATTGACGCGACGATTCGCGGGCTGGCCGCAAGTTCACGCAGGTTGGCTCTCGTATTTACCCCACGGGGGTTTTGAACCGACGACATCTCAGAGAAATCCATCCCCCTCCAGGCCACCGCAACTTGATACTCCCGTCCAGCCAAGGGTATGGACGCATCACGGGCACAGAAAATCGGCCGGCCGGCCAACGATATCCTCTGTCCGGTACGCCCCTGGATTGACGTAATCCGCCCAAAAAAAGGGCCCCCGTCCGATGTCCGGCACGGGGGCTTGCGCAATGGCGGGGGCCCTTGATTTCAGGCGGCTGATACTGTCGGAGCTTCGGTCAGTCTCCGATGCTGCCGTTCCCGTTGTAGTCACGGCCGCCCTGAATGTACTTCTGGATATTGCCGTAAATCTGCGGCAAGTTTTCCGGGTCGTTCGGGTTCAGCCAGGTATCACCGTAGCGGAACCATTTATTCACGTCGAATTCAAGCACAAATTCGGGATTCCCGGTCGACGGAACCGCGAAATCACCCCGGACCAGGATTTCGGTCTTCAGGTCGAGCGTAAAACTGAATTGCTCGGCGTTGTTGCCGTACCAAACGTACCCTGTCACTACCACACTATTGCCGACCATGTTGGTGTTTGTGCCCAAATCATCGGTCGACTTGCCCTGGTGCAGAATCAGCGACAATGCATTATAATCGCCGACATTGACAGTCTGGTCGCCGAGATCCTCGACGCTCCCATTGGTCTGCAAAACATACGGTCCCTGGAATGGGACCAACTGATCGCTTTGGTCGCGTGCTTCGTCGGACGCCGAAATATCGGTGTCAACGGTGTAGTCATTCACATTCAGAAAACGAATTGACCGAACCAGGAACGTCCCGCTGGTGATAGTCAGCGAGTCGGGTTGCCCCTCATTCCAGGGTGCGAGCCGGGCCGACTCATCCAGCACGGTAAGGTTACTGCTGGAATTGACGACCAGTTTCAGGCCAGCGTTGTTGGTAGGCGAGACATTGGTCACCGACTCCGAACCGCAGCCGATCAAACCGACAGCCGCCACCAACACTACCAAAGACAACAACAGTTTCGTCCGCATGTTGCTCCTCCTTTTTCCGGACGGTTCCTCTCTCTTGTTATTTCAACAATATCATTTTGCCTGTTTTTGAGCCGGAATCTGCGCTGACGCGATAGAAATAGACGCCCGCCGCAACCGGTCGGCCGTCGTCATCAGTCCCTTCCCAGAAAGCGGTATAGACCCCGGCGGCGCGATACCCGGTGTAGAGTGTGCGAACCGACTGCCCAAGGATATTGCGTACCTCGACTATGACCCGGCCGTCTTGCGGCAGGGCATACTCAAATCGTGTCGCAGGGTTAAATGGATTCGGATAGTTTTGCCCCAGAGAAAACGCCGTGGGCGCGGCGGCATCGTATTCCTCAAAGACCCCCGACCCCAAAGTCACATTAAAATCCGCGGTCATGGTGGCCGCCGAGTTGGAAATGTCGGACACGACAACATAAGTCGGGTCACCGGCATAGTCATCCGATGACGGCGTGGACGCGGCGGTAAACAGCCGGCTGTTACTCGATCCCGGGTACGGATCGCCGGAGTCCCCATAGTTAAAGGCGACGTTTTTTTCCAGGTCCCAGTTGCCGTCGGCCTGCTCGGCCGCCACGAGGTAATGCCCTGTCGAAGTGTGGCCCGGATACCACTCTTTGTCATTTCCGGTGCTTACCGCATCATCGACATGATAAATCAGCAAGCCGTCGCCGGGAAGATACGTGTCATAGCCGACCCGCTGACGGTTTTCCACCAGATAGTATTCATCGCCGATTGGCCCGCCGTCAGTCCAAAGTTTAAAAATCGTCGGTGAACTCTGCACTGCGGGAATGCTGACATCATTCCCGGCGGCGGATATCACTGTCGGGGTAACCCAGCCGGCGGCGACCCGTGACCAGGCATCCAGGAGTGAAGGATAATCGCCGTCGAACGACGGCCCGCCCCACGAACCGGAGGCCATCAACGACCACAAGCCGAGTCCGCGTGACGCACCGACCCCGTCGTCGTAATCATAAAGATCGGGCAATCCCAGGATCAAATGGCCTAATTCATGACAGTAGACGCCAATGGTCATGTCCCCCGGCGAGTCCCAGTACTCCGGCTGAATCGTATATGAACTGATCGTCTTCCCGTCCCGAACCTGGGAGGGCCAGATACTCCATTTATGCGACCAGATGTCATTCAAATTACCGGTCCGTTCGGCGCCGGAGCCCGAATGAATAATGACGATGCCGTCAACGATGCCGTCATTGTTTCCGTCGTAATTGCTAAAGTCAACCGTAGCGTCGATCTGGGCGATCAGGTCTTCGCAGAGTTTTTGCGAATTCTGCGGATAAGGGCCGGTGCCACCCTGGCCATTGGTATAGTAAGCATATGTCTGTGGTGCGGTCTGCCAGCCGATCACCGACGGCAAGTCCCCTGGGTCAATCGACAAGGTGCCGTAAGACGCCTCATCATAATAATCCCATACCGATTGTCCCGTCTGGCTGAACATCAGACTGTCGAAATACGTGCCCGCCACAGACGACGGATGGTCACTGAACTTAACCAGGATGACCAGCAGCTTGCGCGAGCCGGTTACCGCAGTCCCGGCAAGCAGGGGGTCGGGTTGATCCAACCCGGTGGCCGCCCCTCTGGCCCGTAACGACTGGATAGTCTGCAGCGTCTGCCGGGCCAATGGTTCTTCCGATTGCTGTAACTGAAGACACGGCGGCATCGCCTGGGCTGTCGTCGACATCCACAGTAGCAGACCCAGAAGCAAGATTGTGTATTTCCCCAACGTGCGCATGATAAACCTTTCTTCCCGCAGATTAGAAATGAAAACCGCAAGCGAATGACGCGGTAAGACCGCGTGCCCTGGTTGGCCAGAATCCGCCGTTGGCTAATGTGGCGGCTTCAAGATGCCAAACCCCGAGGTGAAGCGCTCCGCCAAACCCAACGGTATATCCATAGAGGCCGCCTACAGTGAATCCTGCCCGCAGCGGCAAAAATGAGATTGCTGAATATTCAACGCCGATTCCCGCTTCCGGCCTGGTCGAACTTGCCAGTCGGTTTTCAAAACCGACCGAAAATGTGGCGGCAGTTTTCCAGGCCGTGCCGGTCTTACCCAGCCCCAGGCGAAAATTAGCCGGGATAGTGCGGGTAAATGATGGAATTGAAGTCGAGCTTTCTTCTTCCACCCAGAGAGAATCTTCAAAATTGTCGGCGGTTATCCCGTCGAAGATAAGAGAATAGTCTTTTGTTTGCGCCTTGTTCGACCAACGAATAAACCCCGGGACGTTTTCCAGAGTCATCGAGAGAGTATATCGCGGTCCGAGTTCGACAGTAGTGCCCCAGTCAATCGCCAGTCCCGAACCACCTTCAGCCGTGGTTGCCGTAGCGTAACCCGATCCGGTTACTCCCGCATAGCCGGCCACCAATGAACCCTCGGCCTGTTCCAGTTCGGCATAATACAATCCCCGGAGGTAACGGAAGGTCAGTCCGCCGGAAACCTGATGACCGCGCCAATTAGTCAGATAGGTTCCGTAGGAAATTGCGAACTGGACGGCGGCAAGAACCTCGCCGGAGTTCAACTCCGAAGTATACGTGCGATCCAGTTCATTCCCCCAGAAGAGGATTTCCAGCATCTCACGATCGATATTGCCCCGCGCAGCGCCAAAGCCGGAAACCCGGGCGCCGAACGATCCGACCCGCAAGGCAGCGGCCGAGGCTTCGGCATAACCGCCAAGTTCCCAACCCTCGCCCGGGATCTTCGCCAGAATATCTGCTTTATCCTGTTCGCTTAACTCAGCGCCGTTGTACAGGCGGTAGTCACTGAATCCCAGGGCATTTGAACCAAATCCCGAGGTGGCATCCAGGATGCGTAATTCCCAGGAATTCGACTTAGGCAATGCCAGCGCGGCCGGATTTTCCGTGAGCGCTTCCATCCCCGTCGCGAGGGAAAAAGCATTGTTGGCCATGCCGACCGCCCGGGGGGTGACCGGCGCCGCCCCTGCGGGAAGTGCCCCGATCAACAGGAAGATCGATCCGAAAATCGACGCGAGGGGTATCCGAAGATGATATTTGGTATTTAACATATTCCGCTCCCTCTCACCCGATCAGTTCCGGTCTCCGAGTTTGGTTTCCACCGTCAACAGCGCGCGCCAATCGATGTAGTCTGAGTCGCGCAATGTGACCACCGAGCCGTTGGCCGAGAAGAACCCGATTTGTTCGGTGACGAACAGTGAGTCGCCTTCGAAAAGATGAGCCATCTCCGCGGCGATGGTAAACACGTCGCTCGAATGAGCCGCCGCCGTTGTCCGTCCGTCGTCATCCACTGCCGCCGGAGAGATCACGGTCGGCCCCAGAACCAATTCTGCATTGTCCGGCAACATTGCCCGGCTCGACGCCAGCCGCAATTCAATCGTCACACCAAAAGGCAGACGATTTTCAAATTCCACTTGGATAGACGCGGCACCGAATCGCCCGGCCAGATCGTCCGATTCGCCGGGCAGTTCAATGCCTTCGGTCTCTCCATGGTAATCAACTTCATCGAGGTAGACCGAAAGCGGGGCGACCAATGTAAACGACGGCACCAGATAATCTGTGGAATACACGGTACCCGAGGTCACACCGTCGCCGTAAATAATCGTCCCCGATGCGGTAATCATTCGCGGCACTGGAGACAATAGTGACGTGGCGTCGGCAACGTTGATATAACTGGAAACCGGAACTTCCGTGGCCGGGATAATCTCGCCACTGACCGACAACGCTTGTAACTGGTCACCGGCTAAATCCAAAGAAAACTCGCCGGGGAAAGGCAATGAACTGACGATGGTCAGTTGCATCTCACCGCCGGCCAAACCGACGTTCTCAAATCCGTCCGGGAGGTTCACTTCGGTTTGTAAATTAGTTACTGCCTGGACAGTCGGCGGCAGGACACCGGTAATCGATTCAATGACCGGTGAGTCGATATCGACCTGCACTGTAAAACGGTCTGCGGCCGAAATCGAAACCAAGCCGGCGGAACCGGAAGTCTGCAAAATGGCCTCGACCCGCAACGGAGTGCCGACCGAGAAATTATTGTCGTATTCGATGCCCTGAAGGTCGACCGACAGATAATCGAAAGACTCCGCGTCGAGGTAACCGGTTAAATTCACCGGTCCACCCTCATCCCGAAGATCGGGAAACCGCAGTTGATAGTCGAACCCCAACTCGACCCCATTGATCACCTGCAAGTTGAGAAAGCCCCGTTGGAATTTCGCGGAGGTGGCCGCGAATTCATTGGAAAGCGTGACTGTATCGGCGACAAGTCTTTCAATCGCGCCAAGCCGGGCCACCGTGCTGGTAACCTGAAGCGAATCGGCAAAAGAGACGGCGATATCGACACTCCGGCCGGCAGTCGATTCCAGATATCCGCCTGGCGAACTGAGCATGACATCACAGCGCAACCGATCGTGAATAGTTTGGCCGGCCAAATCAACGGCGGCCTGGCCCTGCTGACCGGCCGGAATCCCCCCGGCAAAAATAGCTCGGCCGATTTCAGCGGCCGATTCAATATCAATGATGGCAACCTCGACACTATCGAGTGCCAAACCCAGATTGTTGGCAACTTCGATAGCCAGTTGCCCCTCGGCGATCTCGGCCTGCTGAATGTCGGTCAATTGGTCGAAATCTCGCTGGGTTTGCGTATCAAATGCCGGGATGGCGCCGACCGGGCCGCCGTAGATATCCTCTAATGCAATGCTGCTCTCCAACGCCTGATCGGGGAGGATTTTCACCGACCCCAGGGAGTCGCCGATTGTCTGCTGGAGGTCGGAGAAGGTGATGTTTTCACCAATATATATAGTGTCGAGAGTCCGCTGAATTTCGAACCGTGCTCCGGAGACTGAATCCCAGATCAACTCCGGCTGATTGGCATGTTCTATTATGTATGGAAGGTCGTAGTGCCTGTCTGCAATCGGGATAGTCAGGTCGACTGTCCAGGTAGGCCCCTTCGGCGATTCCAACGAACATCCCGCCAATAAGACAATGACCAGACAGCTGACCCCGATCCGGCCGGGAATGCCATAGCGGACAATTCCCGAAATAGTCGGATGAGAAGATGATTGAAATCGAAAAAGTGCCATTTGCTACCCCACCGTTAAAGCGCAAAGCCAAAAACCCCATTGCTACACCCTGGATTTGGCAACTACCATGCCGGGACAGCCATTAGGGTGCTCTTGCCGGGGTGTTAAAGTTGCAACCCATTATTTTAATTGGTCTTAGCTAATATGACAGCAGTTGTGCACGGATTTGCCGGGGCGTAATTCAGCAACGATAAGGCATTGAATTATGGGAGATACCCCATATCAGAGAGGCCTGCGACCAAAGGTTTACTTACCATCGCCGATACGATCCCGGTCAATCTTAAGATGGTATTTGGGAATTGCCGTCCACAGTCTTTAGACTACTAACCGCAACGGTAATAATCAGATACGACAATATGCGCAGATTCTGCGACGCATTTTTTGCATTTATCCCCTCGAATCGCTTGACATCATGAGTTAAAATTCGTTTTTTGACAACGGGATAAAGTAATTAAGTAATCCAAACCCCGCCCGGGGCGGGTGGGGCAACTTTTTTTTAGGGAGGTGGTCCGATGGAGAAATTGAAATTTCTCACTGCCATCGGCCTGTGTGTGGTGATTTTGCTTATACCTCTTATGAGCGCTGCAGAGAACCCTCTGCCAGTCGGCACGACTTCAGATGGTCACCCCTGGGACGATGGGCAAGGCGATGACGAAACCGCGCCGGGAGATCAACCGGGCGACACAACGATTGTTGTAGACCTGACCCGGAACGACGACGGCTCACCGTTTAGCGAGCCCAGGAAAGCATTTGAAAAATTCCTGATCATCTGGAAATTACTCGAGGTGCTCAAATAAGCAAAATGGATTTAGCGCAGGCCGGGAAACCCAAAATGTAATCCAAACGAGATTATGAAATCCACCTCTCGTCACAATTCGGCGCAAGCTGATTCCGCACTTGTTACGGTTAGGAATCTCATGGCGGAATGCGCCTATCGGGCCGCCTTACGGGAGATTGACTCCCTGACTGCCGAGAGTGTTGGTGCGCCCGCCCGGTCTGCTGAACTCGCCTTTCATCGGGCAACCGCCTGTTTTGGCCTCGCCCGCTATACCGATGCCCTCGATGCGGCAAAAGAGGCGTTCACTTATTTCAACGATTCCACCGACCACCAGCAATTGGCGGAAGTCTTAACGGTATTGGGCAAGGCCTATGCCGGCAAAGGCGATTTAAAAAATGCGCGCATCCAGATACGCAATGCGCTTGCGTCATTTTTCCGCATCGGTGCCGTCGATGGGATCATCCGCTCCTACAACGAACTGGCCCGCATCGAGTTTATCCGTGGAGAATTCGATCTGGCGATCGATCATCTCACCGAGGCAATTTCCCACTGCGAGAGCAAAGGCGATGTCGATTTCCGCGCTAAATTGGTTGGCAACCTCGGACGCATCCATCTGCTGCGGGCAAACTGGGCTGAGGCGGCGGAGAGCATCAAAATTGCGATTCGCACGCAGTCTCGGCGCGGCAACGAACTGTCCGTTGCCCGTAACCGGCTCTCGCTCGGCCTGCTGAATCTTCGCCGAGGCAAATTCTCCACGGCCGTGGCATCCCTGGACGATGCTGAAACATTGATCGAAAAAAATGGATATACGCGCGAAAACTCGATTCTTCACGAATATCGCGGGATGATGGCCCTCCTGCTTGGCGATTTCGACCTTGCCGTTGCCGAGTTCGAACAGGCATTAACCATCGGGCGAGAGGTAGCCGAAAAGGGCGATCTCGTATCGCAGTCGCTACGGGGACTGGCCGAGGCCTATTTTGAGCAGGGCGAGATCACCGCCGCCGAAAAAACAGCACGCGAAGCTCTGGACATCGCTTTGGAATTAGGCGAAAAAACTGAAATCGGCGCCGCTCATCGGGTGCTGGCTCGGTTCTACGCCGCACGGCGTAATGTCGACAAAGCCCGCAGGCATTTCGACGAGGCACTGGCCATCCTGCGGCGCGTCGGCGATACCTTCGAGCTGGCCTGGACCACATATTACCAGTGTGAATTCTTAATCGGTTCTTCTGAATCAGCCGACCGGCTGCAAGCTCGGTCGGCCTTGACCGAATGTGAGACGCTATTTGCGACCCTCGACGCCGAATATCTCGGTGATCTTCCTCTGGTCCTTAGCGCCGCGCTCGAACTTGCCGAGAATAATTTGAATATCGCCGGCCGCATTATCGGCGAGTTGACCGAACGAACCGAAGCAGGTGGACAACTGAAGTGGTTGATTGACACTCGATTGACCAAATTGCGGCAACTTTGGGAAGGCCTGCTGACCGATCATGCACTCGGCGAGCAAAATGAATATCGGATCTTCAATACGGTGCTCTCAGAGGGAGAAGTACGGGGCATTCGCGGCGGCAATTTTGAGGATACTGTCCGGTTGCTGGTCAGCCGTTTGCGGGCGGACGGTGCGGCGTTGATCCTCCCCCACCCGGAAACCGACGAAGCAGACTGCCTTTTTGCCCATAACCTGTCCGATGGTCGTCGACGTCGCCTATTGCGGCTGGCCGGCGGGGGACCGTTCGATGTCTTTCCTCTCGACCGTCCCCGCGTAATATCCCATCTCGCCGATCAACCGAACATCCATGAATTTATCAACCGCAACGGCGATCCGATTACGCTGTCTGTCCTGACGATCCCGGTTAACCTTGGCCACGAGGGAATTGCGATTCTCTATATGGATCGCCGCATCAATGGTTCGCGTCCGCCGTCATTCGACGCCTCGGACGTCGATTTCGCCGTGGCCTTTGCCGAAATACTGGCACTTAAATTTGCCGAACGGCAGCGCTCCGGACTGCTCGAGGATAACATCCGGCTAAAAAACCAGTTAAACGAGAAAGTCGGATTCCCCAGTGTCATCACGGCCAGCGAAAAAATGATCCAAATGCTTTCGCGTGTCCGCCTGGTCATGGATTCGAACGTCACAATCCTGATTCAAGGCGAAACCGGCACCGGCAAAGACCTCCTGGCCAAGGCCATTCATTATAATTCCAATCGGCGTGAAGAACGCTTTGTCTCGGTCAACTGCGCCGCATTGCCGGAATCCCTGCTGGAAAGCGAGCTGTTCGGCTATAAGAAAGGCGCTTTCACCGGCGCCGATCACGACAAGAAGGGCTTGTTTGAGGAAGCCGACGGCGGCACGTTTTTCCTTGATGAAATCGGTGATATGCCCCTCACCCTGCAGGCGAAACTCCTCCGTTTTCTCGAAGAAAAAGAAATTGTCCGGCTGGGTGAAAATAAACCGCGCAAGCTCGATGTCCGGGTGATTTCAGCAACCAACCGCGATCTGCGGGCCGACACCGAACGTAAGTTATTCCGACAAGACCTGTATTATCGACTCTCGGCGCTGGCCTTTACAATTCCGCCATTGCGTGACCGCCGCGAAGACATCCCCCTTCTCGTCGATCATTTCATCAATCGAGACAATGATGATAACGAACCGCCGCCCAAACTGGCCCCGGTAACTTTCCGCCACCTTGTGGAATATGACTGGCCCGGCAACGTTCGTGAACTGGAGAATGAAATCAAAAAACTCGTGTTGCTGGGCAAGGCCTCGGGGGAGATTGGTGCAGACCTTCTCTCACGCAGGTTCACAGCCGACCAGCCCGTTGAGAATGACGAAGTCAAAATCGACGGTGATCGGTTCTCCCTTTACGATCACCTCGCGGCTATCGAGAAAAAACATCTCCTGCGTGCGTTGGCCGAAAACAAGTGGGTCAAAAAACACGCCGCCCTCCGTCTGGGGATACCTGAATCAACTCTGCGGCTGAAAATGCGTCAGTACAAACTCGAGCGGGTTAAAAGATAGCTATAATTCTAATAGATATATTCCCCGCGTTAAGCGGGTATTTTTTTGGGGAGAAAGCGGCCAAACTGCGGCGAAATATCCGACGACATCGCCGGCGGGAGGGAATTATTACCCTGGGGCTGGGGATTTTCTATACTGATTGAAAAGGGAAATCGGTGTGAGTATTTCGGGCAAATTATCGTTGTTTGCTGAGCTCTGGTATTTTCTGCGTCATCGCAAGAAATGGTGGTTGGGGCCGATCCTGTTTATCCTGTTTATCCTGGCTGTTTTTATTGTTTTGGCTGAGACATCCGCCATCGCACCATTTATTTATACCCTGTTTTAGGGCGCTTCCTGTCATCATTCCCGACGCGAGCGGCAACCGATTAAAGTAGTCAATGACAGTACGTCATTCCCGCCGTGCGCCGGAGGCGCACTGGAGCGGGAATCCATTTTGTTATTTTCTACTATCCCACAGCCCGCCGCGGCGGGTGGGGCACCGTATCATTCTGCTAATCCGCCCCAAAACAAGATTTCGTAGCCCATCCAGAGTGAATCCCGCCTTAGCGGGACGAACGTCGGGTGGGTTTACCATCTCGAAGCCTTGCCCCCGGGTATTTGCTCTGCATATAGAATGAAACACGGGAAAGCCCCCCATAGCAGACCACCCCGGGTTTCGGATTCCTACTTCTGTAAAACTAATTTCCTCGACGATGCGAATTGTATCTCCGGGAGAAAGAGCCGCTACAGCATCTTGCAGGTAGTGCGCCCCGGTCGCATAGCTGGTA
Source organism: Candidatus Zixiibacteriota bacterium (assembly GCA_024277855.1). GTDB lineage: Bacteria > Zixibacteria > MSB-5A5 > WJJR01 > JAJRUJ01 > JAJRUJ01. Next base: position 5,592 of record JAJRUJ010000011.1, on the reverse strand, counting down.
TAAGGCGGTGTATTGGACCCAGCCGGATTGGCCCAATGGGTGTCGGCAAGGGCATAGGTGGGAATTGCTGCAAAAAGCAGGCAAACCAAAGCGGATGTTCGCTTCGAAAATGGCGGCATGGCAATACCCTGCTTCGTGTATCAGAACCCATCAGCAATTTAAGGGGTTAGTCGGTTTTTCCAAGGAAATTCCCGCCCTTTGGTTGCCGGCAGAATAGCCGGGTTGATTTATCAATCACCTGGAAAAAGGCTTGGCCTCGACCAGCCAAAAGCCAATCTTAGCGAAGGGATGCGCTCCGGGTGAGCATGGTGTAAATTGGTACGAAAAAAATGGACGGCGACCACGGATGGCAAGGGTTACGGACAAAGTGAGAATGACGGCCGGCAGGAAGATCATCTATGCGTTTATCGCCATTCTCCTGTTCTTCGTTATTTTGGAAATCGTCCTGCTGCTTGTCGGGTTCTCCGGCCGCGCCGACGATACAACTTTTGTGCTCAATCCCGAATGGGATTACCCGGAATATTTTCTGAAAGACCACGACCTCTTTTGGCGATTTCGCCCAAATCAGATCATCAAATCGGATTTCTTTGTCGAAGGCGAATACCACATCAATAATCATGGCCTGCGTGGGCCGGATTTTAGCCGGGAGAAAACTCCGGGCGTTTACCGGATTGTCTGCCTCGGCAATTCCTGTACATTCGGCTGGCGAGTGGGTGAGCAACAGGTCTATGCCCGTCAACTCGCCGATATGCTTAAACGATCCGACCCTGCCCGGAAATATGAAATCATCAATGCCGGGGTGACCGGCTATACTTCCCTGCAAGGCCTTCGCTTCCTCCGCCGGGACGTCCTGAACTGGCAACCCGACCTGCTGGTCGTCTCGTATGGTTGGAACGACCACTGGGCTGCCGCCCGTGAAATCGCCGATAAAAACCAGGTTCTTCCTTCGCAATGGGTGCTTGATATTCAAAACCTCCTGGGCCGAACCCGCACCTATCGCTGGCTGAAATACCTGGTTTTTTCGATCAAAAACCCGCCGCCCGCGGAGTTTTCCCGGACCAATCCGGTTTACCGGGTCGGGCTTGCCGATTGTCGTGACAATCTCCAGGCGATTATTGACGAGGCCAAATCCCGGGGTATTGACGTTGCTTTGCTCACCCTGCCGATCGCGGAACGTGCCGACCCCCGGTTTAAGGGAGTGGCCGAGTTCCATGAGAAATACAACGCCATTATTCGTTCGCTCGGTTCAACCGATAGTGTGGCGGTCATTGATGCGGCGGCCGCATTCAGCGGACGGAATAATCTATTCAATCAGCCCCGGAGCGACCTTAAACACTATAATGCCAACGGCCACATGATTATAGCGAGCATGATCCAGAAGTATATTCTACAGCGCTGACTTACCGAATACCATTTGTCAACCCCCTGACCTGCCTTATATTGCCTGTCGTTGGCAACAGAGGCTGCCGACATAAGGGAAATATGAATATTATTGTCATCGGAATGGGCCAGGTCGGTCGGCATATCGCTGAAGTACTGGTTCTCGAAAAACATGACGTTACCCTCATCGACACCGATCAGGCGGCGTTGAGCTATGCCGAGGAAAACATGGATGTCCTGACCCTGCGGGGTCATGGCGGGTCGGTTCAGACATTGATGGAGGCCAAAGTCGGCGAGGCCGACCTGTTAACCGCAGTGACCTCCTCCGACGAAGTCAATCTTCTGGCCTCCCTGTTGGCCAAACGTATGGGTGCAGCCAAAGTCGTCGCCCGGGTATCCGATCCGCGAAACCAGCCGCGCTCGGGTGAAAACCTGGCCGAGATCCTCGGTATCGACTTGACCATTTCGCCCGAGTTATTGGCCGCCGAAGAGATTATGCGCCTGATCAATACCCAGTCAGCGCTCTGGGTCGAGGAATTGGCCGACAAACGGGTGACTTTAATGCAGTTGCCGGTGATCAATCCGGCGGCCGAGACAGTCGACCGGACACTCGCCGACCTCCCCCTCCCCTCCGGCTGTCTGATAGCCGCGATCGTTCGCGACGACGAGTTCATTATCCCTGACGGTCGGGAAAAAATTGTGGAGGACGATGAAATTTTCCTCGTCGGCCAATCCGAAATTGTGGCCGAAACCCGCAAGATGTTTGTCCGCAACACCAGCGAAAGTACCCGCAAAGTCGTGATCATCGGCGGATCCGATATCGGTATCTATCTTGCCCGTTCGCTTGCCGAGACTGACATCGAAACTGTCATCGTCGAGCAGGACCTCGAGCGTTGCCGTGAACTCTCCGACCAATTGGAAAATGCGGTTATCCTTAATGGGGACGGGACACAAAAAACGTTGATCCGCGAAGAAGGGCTGGATATCGCCGATGTTTTCATCCCGGCGACAAAATCCGATGAAATCAATCTGATGGCCGGGCTGCTGGCCCGCAAAATGGGCGTACCGCATACAATCGCCCTGGTCCATAAACCCGATTATGCTCCGGTCTACAAGACCCTGGGAATCGACACGACTATTTCGCCCCGCTTGATGGCCGCCAACCAGGTATTGCGATATGTGCGTGCGGGGAAAATCATCTCCGTGACCGTCCTGGCCGGAGGGCGCGGCGAAGTGATTGAAGTCGAAGTTCAGCGGGGATCGCGGATCGCGGATGTGCCGCTGAAGGATGCCAATTTCCCTCGTGGCGCGGTAATCGGTGCGGCGGTCATTGGTGATAAAGGTGTGATCCCGCGCGGCGATGACATTATGCCGCCCGGCGCGCGCGCAGTGGTTTTCACCACTCCCGACGTTCGCCGACAGGTTGAGCGAGCTTTCCGCAAATAGGAAACCGCGACGCGGTCGTTTGTCACGTTGATCGAGTTGAATAAAGGGGGCGGATAACTCCGCAAACTGTCATGGCCTTCAGTAAAGTCGCGCGATTTCTGAGTTACCTGTTGTTTGTCGAAGCCGGGAGTATGTCGACCTGCATAATCTGGTCGCTTATCGACGGAACCGGGGCGATGAATTTTGTCGCGTCGGTAGGGCTGACCGCCGCCGCGGGTGGGATCCTCTACCTGTTCAGTCAACCCGCCGGCGGGGACATCCGCCCCCGCGACGCGCTGGGGACTGTAGGAATCGGCTGGATCCTCATCGGTGTTTTTGGCAGCCTGCCCTATCTTTTCGAAGGTGTATTCACCCACCCTGCCGACGCGTTCTTCGAATCGGTCTCCGGGTTCACGACGACCGGATCGACAGCGTTAACCGACATTTCAATATGTTCACGCGCCCTGCTCTACTGGCGTTCATTGACCCACTGGCTGGGCGGCATGGGGATCATTGTGTTGTTTATCGCCGTCTTCCCCAGTCTGGGAGTCGGCGGAAAACATCTGTATCGCTCGGAGGTCCCCGGCCCGATGGCCTCCGGGCTGCGACCAAAACTCCGCCATACTTCAATTATTCTCTGGTATATTTATGCCGGAATCACTGCGGCCGAATTCATCGCGCTGATGTTTGCCGGTCTCGACGTCCACCAAGCGATCTGTCATTCCTTCGCCACGATGGCCACCGGGGGCTTCTCGACAATGAATGCATCGATCGCCGGCTTTAACGCCGTCAGTGTCGAGATGGTCATCCTCGTTTTTATGTTTTTGGCGGGGGTAAACTTCCAGTTGTATTACCGGATGGTTGGCGGCGATTTCAAGACGATATTCAAAGACACCGAATTTCGGACGTACGCCGGACTCATCGCCATCGCTATTCTCTTTGTCACGGCGAATATCGTCCACCGCTACGGGTTTGGCGATGCCCTGCGGTACGCCTCCTTCCAGGTCGTCTCCATCCAAACAACGACTGGTTTCGGCTCGGACGATTTCAATGTCTATCCGCCTTTTGCCAAGATGCTGTTGGTGGGTTTGATGTTTGTCGGTGCGTCGGCGGGGTCGACCGCCGGCGGCATTAAAATCTCACGTATCCTGGTAGTTTTCAAATCCATTTATCATGAATTATACCGGTCGTTCCGGCCGCATGCGGTCGCCTCGGTGAAAATCGGCCGCCAGCCGGTCCCGGACGAAGTCGTCAAAGGCGTACTGGCCTTCTTTTGTTTATTCATAATTCTGTTCTTTGTCGGTGCATTATTCCTGGCCATGTTTGGTATCGACATCGTAACTTCGGCAACGGCCTCGATCGCGGCGCTGGGGAATATCGGACCGGGTTTGGAACGGGTAGGATCGATTGAGAATTATGCCTTTATACCGCCACCCGGGAAAGTAATGCTGGCCTTGTTCATGATCATCGGCCGGCTGGAAATCGCGGCCATACTCGTTTTATTGGTGCCCGCTTTCTGGCGTAAATAGGGGGACGAGTGGAGAATCCAAAACATTACCATGATACTGACTCCATCGAACGACGACTGAAAATATTAATTGTCGTAATCGTCCTGATTATCGCCGGCGGGACGGTCGGTTATGAGCTGATTGAAAAATGGAGTCTGCTTAATTCAGTATACATGACCTTGATCACCATTACGACAATCGGGTTCGGCGAGGTATATGACCTCAGCACGGCTGGACGGGTTTTCACCATCGCCTTGATCATTGTCGGCGTGGGTAGTACATTTTATGCTCTGGGTTTGATTTTCCAGATGTTTCTGGAAGGACAAATCCGCAGTGTGCTGGGGAGAAGAAAAATGCGCAAAGAGGTACAGCACCAAAAAGACCATTATATTGTCTGTGGATATGGGCGTGTGGGCCGCCAGGTTGTACAGGAACTGCAAAAGCGCGGTGTCCCTCTTGTCGTTATCGAAAGTCACGAGAAACTGATCGAGGAACTGGCCCAAAACAACATCCTTTATGTCCCGGGAGACTCGACGTCCGATGATGTCCTGCTGACCGCGGGTATCGGACGTGCCCGCGGCCTGATCGTCGCTATCCCCGGCGAGGCGGATAATGTGTTTATCGCCCTGTCGGCGCGACAATTGAATTCGGACCTGATCATTACCGCCCGAGCCGATACACCGCAAGTCCGCGCCAAAATCCGCCTGGCCGGCGCCAACCAGGTTGTCTGTCCCCACGAAATTGGGGGCGTGCGCATGGCCATGTCGACAATCAGCCCGAATGTCGTGGACTTCATGAAAGTCTTTTCCGGGGATGAAGAATCCGGACTGCGTTTCGAAGAAATCCGCGTCGGGGAAGGTTCGACAATTGAAAATCTGAGTCTCAAAGACTCGCCGATCCGCGCTGAACTCGATATCGTTGTCGTCGCCATTAAGAAACCGGAACGCAAGTTGGTCTACAATCCCCGTTCGGATACTAAAATCAAGGCAAACGATATTTTGATCGTTATCGGTGAGGCCTCAAATCTGGTTAAGCTGCAGGAGCTGACCGCCGGGACAACAACCCCAGTCTCCGAGACACCGGCCGCAGAGACCGCGTGATGGCGTCTGACGTTCCTGACGGTAACGACAATTACCGGCAAATGCCTCCCGGATTCATACTGTATCTCTATATTATATTAATCGGGTCAATGTGGAAACCTGAAGCGACAGATGAGCATGAATCAACCAACCGACGAAAGTCCCGCAAAATCGTTGTATCAGAATCCCCCCCGTGTGAT
>JAJRUJ010000010.1 GCA_024277855.1 Candidatus Zixiibacteriota bacterium | reverse complement strand
CTGGCCGCTCGTGCCGCTTGCGCGATTGTCGCCGGCGCTGGCCGATGCCGCTGAGCGAATGCGCCACGAGGACGCGATTGCCTGGACGATCGTTGCCGAGCGACCGAACGGCGAGCGGCTGCTCGTGGCCGACTTGCTGCGGATGGACGCCTCCACCGATCCGACCGGTTATAAACAGTATGCGATGACGCCGGCCGGGTTTGCGACTACGGTCAACGGCCGCCTTGTTTTTTCAATGAGTTACGACTCGCTTGATTTCGCCTTGACGCGGCAGTTGGATCTCGACTATGATTTTGCCTGGCTGGCCGACTCGGGTGACCGGGTACACCGTCTCTACCGGGACCCCGCCGGGATGCTCGAATGGTATCGGACCTCACCGGGCGACGGCGTGCTCCACCTGGAAGAACAGCGGTCGCCGCTGGTTACCGGGGAGAACGCCATCGAAATCTCCGCATTTGATGCCGCCGGAAATAAGGCGGTCCTGAAACTGACGGTTATCTGCCAGCCGGCGATCACTGCGGGATCGGTAGTCAACAACGAGTCTTTTGCCGAAGGCGGCACGGTTGAGGCCTTGCCGGTGATTTGTACGTATACGCCGGGCGGGCTGGCGGTACGCCGTCCGGCTAAGGGCGAATCACCGGGCAAAGACGGGATTTCGATGCTGCTGGCCGGTGACAATGTGCCGGATGCTCCCTGGGGATTTTACCTGGACGCGCAGGCGTTGGCGGCAATTACCGCCGACGGGTTTGGCCGGGGTCTGGTCCTCAACGACGAACTTACCGGCGTCGAGAGTGTCCTCTATGACGACTCGCCGTTGCCGGGAATGACCGTGTTGTACTGGTCGGCCGGTTTGCACCCGCTCAGCCCGGAAAGGGGGGGCACGATTGTCTCATTGGACAACAAGGCCCGCGCCCGGTTGAACGCCGGCGATCTTTATGAGGGAGCGTTTTTTGGCGTCGAGAAAATCGATGCACCGAAGAAAATATCGCCGCCTCCGGCTTCGGCAGTTTACTCATTCGTGCCGATTGCGGTCCCCTTCGCGCGCAAGACCGACGTGGCTATCTCCTATGACGCCCTGGGGGCGTCGGTCGACGACTTGGCTCTATATGCGCTCAGCGTTGACGGGAAATCGTGGAAATATCTTGACCGTATTGTCGAGCCAAAATCGAAGATGATGTCTGCACGCGTATGGTCGTTCGGGCCGTATGCCCTGGTTGCCGACACCAAGCCGCCGAAAATCTCGAAAGTCCTGCCGGGGAAGGGGGGCAAAACCGGCAATCGCCGTCCGGAGATCACCTTTTTCGTTAAGGACGCGCTCTCGGGGATCGGGTCGGACCGGGATATCGAAATTCTGCTCGACGGTAAATGGCTGGCACCCGAGTACGATCCGGATACATATATCTGCCGGACCCGGCCGCCTTCGGACCTCGAACCGGGTAAACACAAACTGGAAATTACCGCCCGCGACCGCGTCGGGCATGAGGATTATTTTCTGCGGTACTTTACTGTGTTGAAGAAATAACCGCCCTTGGGGGAGATCCCTGCCGATTTTGGCCGGTGCGAGCAGACCGCAAATTGTGTATTTTACCCGGAGCGGGGGATAGTCTTTAGCAGGGACTGTCGTGGATGCTCATGGTCGGGGTACGGAGGTCGTAACTGTTGAAACATCACGCAGATTTCGTTCATTTACATAATCACAGCCAGTATTCACTGCTTGACGGCGCCTGCCGAATCGATATGATGGTCGCGCTGGCCGCCGAGTTCAAAATGCCCGCGCTGGCGCTGACCGACCACGGCAATCTTTTCGGCACAGTCGATTTCTATAAGAAATGCCGCTCGGCCGGGATTGTGCCGATCATCGGCTGCGAGATGTATATCGCGCCGGAGGAGCGCACCAAAAAGGAGCGTATCCCGGGCATGCCCGACTCCGGTTTCCACCTGGTGGTCCTGGCCAGAAACAAGACCGGGTACCATAATCTGGTCAAACTGGCCAGCGCGGCATACCTGGAGGGTTTTTATCATCGGCCCCGGATCGACCACGAACTGTTAGCCAAATACCACGAAGGGCTGGTGATCACCTCCGCCTGCGGCAAAGGCGAGGTGGCCTACCATCTGGAACGGGGAAACCAGCCACGGGCCGAAAAGGCCGCCCGGCAGTACCTCGACGTCTTCGGCAAAGATAATTTCTATATCGAAATTCAAAATCACGGCCTCGAATTTGAGGACCGGGTACGGCCGCAATTGATTGCGCTGGCACGCGAATTAGAAATCAACCTGGTGGCAACCAACGACTGCCATTATCTCAAACAGGAGCACGCCGACGCCCACGATGCCCTTTTGTGCATCCAGACCGGCAAAAAAGTCGACGACACCGACCGGATGCGCTACGGCACCGACCAGTTGTATTTCAAGCCGCCGGAGGCGATGAAAGAACTCTTTGCCGACACGCCGGAGGCGATTGAAAATACCCTTCGAATCGCCGAGTCCTGCCGGCTCGAGTTTGACTGGGACAAATACCTGTTGCCGGAATTTCCGCTGCCCGACGGGTTCGACGATCCGAAGGCCTACTTAGCCGAAGTGGCTGAGGAAGGATTACAACGGCGGTTCAAAAAGATCACTCCGGAAATCCGTGAACGCCTCGATTATGAACTGGAGGTGATTAACCGGATGGGTTTCCCCGGGTATTTTTTGATTACCAAGGATTTTATCGACTATGCTAAATCGCGCGGGGTGCCGGTGGGGCCGGGGCGCGGCTCGGCGGCCGGCTCACTGGTTTCGTATGCGCTGGGGATTACCAATGTCGATCCGCTCGAATACGGGTTGATCTTTGAGCGGTTCCTCAACCCCGAGCGGCTTTCGATGCCGGATATCGATATCGATTTTTCCGACCGGGGCCGCGATGATATCATCCGGTATGTAATCGAGAAATACGGCGCCGATTCGGTCTGCCAGATCATCACGTTCGGCACGATGGCCGCGCGCGGCGTGGTGCGTGACGTCGGCCGCGTGCTGGGGGTCTCATACGCCGAAGTCGACCGGCTGGCCAAGATGATTCCGTTTGAAGCCGATATGAACCTGCAAAAAGCGCTCAAACTGAAACCGGAACTAAAAGAAATGGCCGAGAGCAATCCGCAGATCGCCCGGTTGCTCGAATATTCGCAGGTTCTTGAGGGGTTGGCCCGTCACGCCTCGACCCACGCCGCCGGGGTGGTGATCGCGCCGGGACGACTTGACGATTATGTCCCCTTGTTTAAATCGAACAAAAACGAAATCACGACGCAGTTTGATATGCAGGGGATCGAGCAGATCGGCCTGCTGAAGATGGATTTTTTGGGTTTGCGCACCCTGACGGTGATCGACGACGCGATCACGCTGATCCGCCAGAACCGGGGCATCGAGCTAAATCCCGATACGCTGCCCTTCGACGATGAGCGGACCTACGAACAGTTCGCCTCGGGAAATACGGTCGGAGTGTTCCAGTTTGAATCGTCGGGGATGCGCGATTATCTGCGGAAACTGCGGCCGGAATGCCTAAATGACCTGGTGGCGATGAACGCGCTCTACCGGCCGGGGCCGCTGGATATGAACATGATCGATACATATATCGACCGCAAACACGGCCGCAAAGAAGTGACCTACGATCACCCGATGATGGAGTCGATCCTCAAAGACACCTATGGCGTGATTGTCTTTCAGGACCAGGTGATGAAAATCGCCAACGTACTGGCGGGGTTCTCGATGGCCCGCGCGGATATTTTGCGCAAGGCGATGGGCAAGAAAAAAGTCGAAATCATGGAGAAAATGTGCGCAGAGTTCATCGAGGGCTGTCGTAAAAACGGCATTGCCGAGGCCGATTCACAGAAGATTTTTGACTTTATGGCAACCTTTGCCCGCTATGGGTTCAACAAAGCGCACTCAACTTGCTATGCCATCGTGGCCTACCAGACGGCCTACCTCAAAGCGCATTACCCGGTGGAATTCATGGCCGCCATTCTGACCTCGGAAATCGATAATACCGACCGGGTGGCGGTCTTGCGGCGCGAATGCCGGCGGCTGGGAATTTCCGTTTTACCGCCGGATGTGAATACCTCGATTACGCATTTTTCGGTAGAGGGCGACGCGGTACGCTTCGGGATGGGCGCAGTCAAAAATGTCGGGCATGCAGTAGTCGAAAAGATTGTCAAGAGCCGCGAGGCGGACGGGGCGTTTAAGTCGATTTATGATTTTATCGACCGGGTTGATTCGCGGGCCGTGAACAAACGAGCGCTCGAATCGCTGATCGCCGCCGGAACGTTTGATTCGCTCGGCGCACAACGGGCGCAACTGACTGAGGCGCTGGAGACAATCATCGGCTGGGGCCAAGCGGCGCAGGCCGACCGCCTCCGCGGCCAGCAGTCGTTGTTCGGCGGGGAAGAGGGCGCGGCGATTTTGCCCGAGCCGGAACTGCCCGATGTACCCCCCTGGTCGGAGCAACAGATGCAATCGCGCGAAAAAGACGTCCTCGGCTTTTATGTCACCGGAAATCCGCTGGATAAGTATGCCGACGAGATTACACTGTTCGCGTCCGGTTCCACCGACATCCTCGAAACACTGCCCGACGGATCGGAAGTCGCGTTGGGCGGGATTATCCAGTCGGTTAAAACGACCCTGGATAAAAATGGGAACCTGATGGCGTTTTTAACGCTGGAGGATTACGGCGGTACCGTCGAGGTAGTCTGTTTTTCGGACCCGTATGGGAAGTTCCGCAATCTTCTCGGCGTTGACAGCGCAGTATTGTTGACCGGCACGGTTTCGGCGCGGGAGGAGGAACGTCCCAAGCTGATGTTACAGGGCGCCGATCGGTTAGCCGATATACGTAATGAGGTGGATCTTGATTTACATATCCATTTGCATGAGGAATCCGCCTCGGCGAGCAAATTGGATGAAATTGAACGAATTTTGGATAATTTCGTTGACGGACGTGGTTTCGTCTATTTCCATTACCACAAGAATGGCCGCACGTTCCGCGCCCGCGCCCGCAACCGCCGGGTGGCCTCCGACCGCACGGTGGTCCGCGAAATGCGGGAACTTTTGGGGCACGATGCAGTATATTGCACAAAAGCGTGACCGGAAGTTTCAAAGGCCTGAGTTGTTCCCCGCGTACCAAACCGAGGGATAAAAGACAAGAAAGGTGAGATTTACGATGAAACGACATGCCGTGACCATCCTGAGCACCATCGCGCTTTTCGGCGCAATCTTTGTCTTGAGTGGGGACAACTCTCAGGCAGACACTGCAAAAATAGCGAAAAAAGAGAAAACAGCCGAAAAAATCCAGTGGCTTTCCTACGACGAGGGACTGGCCAAGGCCAAAAAAGAGGGCAAACATATCCTGGTCGATTTCTATACCAATTGGTGTGGCTGGTGTAAGAAGATGGACAAAACGACGTTCGCCGATCCGGAGGTCGTGGAGTATATGAACCGGAAGATGGTGGCGATCAAAGTCAACGCCGAGGCCAAGACGGAAGTAAATTTCAAAGATCAGGTGATCACCGAAGCCCAATTGTCCCGCCAAGTATATGGAGTTTCGGGGTATCCGACGTACTATTTTATCGATCCGGACGGCAAATCACTTTTCAAGGTCCCCGGATATAAACGCACAGCGGAATTTTTGAACCTGGCCCGGTATGTCGGCGACAGCTACTACAAAGAACAGAGTTTTCAGGCGTTTGTGGATGCGAAAAAAAACGGCGGGAAGTCATCGAAATAGCCGCCAATGGGTTACCGGGCAAACCGCAGCCAAATCGACCGCAAAAACCGCCCGTTAATCACCCTATGATAATTTGCTGACAATTTTAAGAAGTTGGTGTACCGATAAATACATGCCGACTGTTGATGTGGTGGGTTAATTGCAAAAAGAGATTGACAGCCGGACCGGTTTCCATGTAAAATGCCAGAGTTGAAAAGGATGTTATAGGGCTACCGTTGTTTTCCGCACTTTGTCCGAGTTTCCCTGCCCCCCTCTCGGATGAATGAGCAGCGGTAGCTTTTTTTGTGGCGGTTTACGTATATTGCCGATTGTGCGAAACAGCGAACGTCGCCCCGGTGATCCGGGCGGATCAAACGAGTGAGGGATGTGTTGATGATATCGCGAAAATACAGTCGGGCAGCCGCCCTGGTGTTTATCTTGTCGGTGTTTGGATTAGTTGGGGGGTGTTCGGGTGGTGAGCAGTCAAAAACATCGGGCGGCGACCAAACGGCCAGTTCTGCGCTGACCGCTGAGAACAGGACTGATGACGCCAACAAACCGATTCCTGATCTCGAACGGCCGGCAGCGCCCGATTTTGAACTGCCATTGCTTGAAGGGGGTACGCTGCGTCTGTCGGATTATCGCGGCTCGATTGTGTTGCTGGATTTCTGGGCCACCTGGTGCCCGCCCTGCCGGATGGCGATCCCTCACCTCATTAAACTGTACGATTCGCTCAAGACCGAAGGTGTGGTGGTTATTGGTATCGCACTGGACCAAACCGGCTCGGCTGGTGTGCAAAAGTTTGTCGACCAGTTTCAGATTACTTATCCGATTGTCATGGGCGACGCGAAGGTCGTAGCCGACTACGGCAATTTTACCAATATCCCGGTCAGTTTCTTAATTGACCAGTACGGCAGGATTACCGAACGCTATGTTGGTTTCCGACCTCGTCAGGTCTACGGGGACGATATTCGCGCAATACTGGAAATTGACCCGCTCTAAAAAACAATCCGCCGATCCGGCCGATGTCTGCTGTTATTTCCCCGCTCGCGACGGAATTGTCCGCCGGTTTCTGTGTATAAGTCTGTTGCCGGGCCAAATCCGGCGTTGTTTTCATTTGCCGGCTGGTTATATTCTCCGGGACAGTTTGCCGACAAGGCGGATATGAAACAGATATCGACAAGGATCAACAGCAGACGGTTGGCAATAATATTGACGCTTTTGTTGCTGGCCACGACATCATCCGCGAGGGCAACTCGTTATGCCGGCGAGCCGTTTTCGCTGGGGATCGGCGCGGCGGCGCTGGGCCGTGGCGGGGCGTATGTCGCCGCGTCGGGGGACGCCTCCTCGGCCTACTGGAATCCGGCGGCGCTGGTTGACCTTGACCACCCGCAGGTTGTGGCGATGCATGCCGAGACGTTCGGTGCGCTGCTTAACCATGATGTTGTCGGTCTGGCCTATCCGGGCCGCAAGGGGTCGCGTTTCGCGCTTGGCGCGATGTTTTATTACCTCGGCGGAGGCGGGGTCGATCTTACCGGTTACGATTCACTCTCCGGCCGGCCGTTTGTGCTCGAAACGCGCGGCCATGGCGATTACATGTTTGGTGCGAGTCTGGCCTATCGGGGCGGCCTTAACTGGTCGTGGGGCGTCACCGGTAAGTTTATTTATCGGGATATTGTTTCGGAAAGCGCTTATGGCCTTGGGCTTGATGCCGGTATACGCTGGCGGCCGCGGGAGCGACTGACGCTCGGGCTGAAGGTAACCGACTTGACCGGCACCTACCTTTCGTATGATACCGCGACCACCGAGACCATTGTCCCCCATCTCAACCTGGGCGGGCAATATGCTTTCCG
>JAJRUJ010000129.1 GCA_024277855.1 Candidatus Zixiibacteriota bacterium | reverse complement strand
TCATCATAATCGCCCGGCAACCGGTCGACAACCGGGATCGCCTGGCCCACGTTTCGTAGTCCCCATTGCCATTGATATAAAAGGTCGGAGGGCGCATCGTGCAATTCCATCAAACGATCGATTTCCACATATTCCACCCCGGGTTGTGCTTCGATCCGGGCTTTAATCGCTTCGAGGTCGCTGCCTGAGGTAAAGTCGAGGACATACGTAGAGGCGGCGGGATTTTCCGCTCCCATTGCCGCGCGCAGGCCGCGATTCGATTGAACCGGAGCGCCGAATAGACGCCGGACCCGGGGAGAACCGAACCCGACGAGTTCTTGCGCTAACGCGTCGACATCCATCGTTGCGGCCATTCCCCCGAGGAACGATGTCTCTGCTCGCAGTTTGATGATTAACCGATCAGATGACCTGGGCTGACTCCCGGGCTGTCCGGCGGCCTTTGCCATGGCAAATAGATTTATGACCAACAGACAGGCCAGAATCGCCGCATAACACTTGTTGTCGCCGGGCCGAATCATCTCGCTCATACGTATAAACCGCCCTCCGCTACGAAGAGTGCGGTCCTGTGGAAGGTACGCCGTTGGGGTGTAACGCCACCACACCAACCCATCATCGCCATCAATATACGGCCGGACATCGTTTTGTCAAGTGTAAAATGTTGACAGGTATTGGCTTGCGCTGATCGGCCAGGCGACCGCCCTGACCGTAACTCTTTTTGTTCCTTGCCCCTGGCTGCACATTAATTATTATCTATCGTTATAGAGGGCAGAGGGGAAAAGTGGATTTAAAGGATTTAGGTGAATTTGGCCTGATTAATCGTCTGACGCGTGGCGCGATCACCCGTGCCGAACCGGGGCAGGTCGGCATCGGTGATGACTGCGCCGTGTTTCATCTTGGTGATCGCGGCAACGCCCTGGTAACCACCGACATGTTGGTCGAAGAGATACACTTTGACCGTTCGCAAATTTCTCCCCGTCAATTAGGACACAAAGCGATATCGGTCAATCTTTCCGATATCGCCGCCTGCGGCGGAATCCCACGTGAAGCATTCGTCTCGGCGGCAATCGCCCATGACGAATCGGTTGATTTTCTCGATGAGCTTTTTGCCGGCTTGCGAGAGCAGGCGCATGATTTCGAGGTGAACATCCTTGGCGGCGACACTACTGGCTCTCCCGGCCCCCTGGTTCTGAATATTACAGTCGTCGGCCGCCCCCCGGCGCGTGGGGCGGTCTTACGCTCGGGAGCCGTCGAGGGCGACCTGATTATGCTCACCGGATCGGTGGGCGATGCTGCCGCGGGACTGGAGATCATCCGGTATCATCTTGAGTCAGCGGCCGAGTACTCCTCTCTGGTCAGTGCACACCACGATCCCCGGCCGCATGTTGATGAGGGCCGGGTGATCGGTGAGGCCGGAGTGGCCACGGCGATGATTGATCTCTCCGACGGCCTTGCGGCAGACCTGGGCCATCTCTGCTGTGCCTCTGGTGTCGGGGCAAAAATCTATTGGGACAAGATCCCACGCTCCAGCCGGTTTCGCAATTTCGTTTCCACTTTCAGTGTCGACGAACGGCGTCTGGCTCTGGCCGGGGGCGAGGATTATGTGTTACTGTTGACCATCGCCGGGGCTGATCGATCAAAATTGGCGGAGTTGTTGCTCACCACGTGTAATATCCAGCTGTCCGAGATCGGTGTTATCACCTCCGGCCCGACCATCGAACTGGTCTTTCCCGACGGCACCACTCACCATCTTGCCGCCGACGGCTGGGATCATTTCCGGCTCTGAGCACATTCGATATCTTCTTGAACACCTAAAATTTAGACAGACTCCCCGGTACCTAACCGGCAATTGACGTTGAAAAATGCGTTTTTATTCTGTATTATGAAGTTGGAGGATAAAGACTATATGAGCAACGTGAAACAGGCACCGAGTAACAAGGGTACGAACGGCTCGAAGAGTACCAGCGAAGAAGAAAAGCCCTCCATTTTTCACAACGCCGCACCGGGCGAACGTCCCGCGACCGATGCCGGTTACTTCGAATTGCTCAGTTTCTCTCTTTTGGCGTCGGCGGTCGGTAACAAACAGGAACTGACTGCCAATTGGCCTCACATCCTATATGGATTTAAGAATTTCCATGTTCAGCGGGTCTCGGAATTCGATGAAACCGACATCCGGGAACTCGTTGAGCGCGCTCCCGTGCTTCGCGACAAGCCCCAGTTGCAGGCGGTCATCAAAAATGCCGAGGCGATGATACAAATCTCGCAGGTCTACGGTTCCTTCCTCAAATATCTTCGTTCGTTTGAGCAAGACGGGCCGAAGGAGTTATTCAAGGACATGGGCGAACGGTTTATCCAGATCGACGACAGTATTGCCCGCGATTTCCTGAAAAATGCCGGGACGGGGATTAAATTTCCCGAACCGCCCCGTCCGGCCAAACCGGGCAAACAACCACGTCGACGGAATAACCAGGGCAGCGGCCGCCAACAGAGAAACGGCAATCAGAAACCGGCGGGGAGAGCGTCAAACGGGCGGTCGAATCGCCAGCCCGGCAGAGGGCCACGTCAGGAAACTTCTGCGCAAAATGGGCAGAAAAAAGACGGCGGCCAGTCAAAACGTCAATCCCGCCGCCGGTTCTGGAAAAAGAAAAGAGGGGCCGGAGGGAAAAAACCGGAGGCTGCCGGAACCGCCTGATTAAGTTTAACCGCACAGCCGTCGATCCGAGTTTGCCGGCCGTCCCACCGGGGACGGTCGGCCTTTTATTACGATTGCATCGATTTTGGGGGTGGTCTATATTTGGGCCGAAACTGATCGGTGAGTGGGGTGTACGAAAGAAAACACACCTTGTGCTGACCCGTGGGTCAGGCGATACTGTCGGGGAAAGGACATTTTTGTGCCGAATGCCATGATCACCGGAATTACCGGTCAGGACGGTTCGTACCTGGCTGAATTCCTGCTCGAAAAGGGATATACCGTCTATGGCGTCGTACGCCGGTCTTCGTCGGAGAATTTTGAACGTATCGAGCATATACAGGACAAAACCAATTTCCTTCAATCGGACCTCTTGGACCAGTTGTCCTTAATCAATGCGATCGAGGTGTCGCAGCCGGATGAAGTATACAACCTTGCCGCCCAGTCGTTTGTGCCGACGTCCTGGGTGCAGCCGGTTCTCACCGGCGAATTTACCGGGCTGGGCGTGACCAAAGTCCTAGAAGCCATCCGGTTGGTCAAAAAAGATGCTCGTTTTTATCAGGCGTCCTCTTCGGAGATGTTCGGCAAGGCGCTCGAAGTTCCCCAAACCGAAAAAACCCCGTTTTATCCCCGTTCCCCCTACGGCGCAGCCAAAGTCTATGGTCACTGGATGACGGTCAACTACCGTGAATCGTTCGAAATCCATGCCAACTCGGGGATTTTGTTCAACCATGAATCACCGAGGCGGGGCAAAGAATTCGTCACCCGCAAGATTACCGACGGCGTGGCGCGAATCAAAGCCGGGAAACTCGACAAATTGTATTTGGGTAATCTGGATGCGCGGCGTGACTGGGGATATGCCGGTGATTATGTGCGGGCAATGTGGCTGATGTTGCAGGCCGATGAGCCGGGCGATTTTGTGATTTCGATGGGTGAGCAACACACGGTGCGCGAACTGGCCGAAATCGCCTTTGCCCGGGTCGATCTCGATTATCAGGAGTATGTCGAAATAGATCAACGGTTCTTCCGGCCGGCCGAGGTCGATTCGTTATTGGGTGACGCCTCACTGGCGAAAAAGAAACTCGGCTGGGAACCCGAAGTTTCCTTCAAAGAGATGATCGAGATGATGGTCGACGCCGATTTGCAGCGCCATCAGTAATGGAGTGTGATTAAATGTTACAGCGACTCGTTTCCGTTGTTGTTCTTGTCCTGGCCCTGACCGCTACCGGTGCCGCGCAGACCGTGATTGGGCTGGTCGATGTCAACAAAATTGTTGAAAAAGACCAACGGTTTGTCCGGGCACAAAAAGAAATCGATGTGATGGTTGCCCGTTTTGAGGGCGAACGCGAAGATAAGGAAAAAGAACTCCAGGAACTCTCGGAATTAATGCAGAGCGCGCAACAGGACGGGCGCGATACTCAAGTGGAAATGTACCGACGGCGTTTGCAGGAGAAATCCCGCATCTATCAGGAATTTATGACCGAGACCTTTGGTGAGGACGGCATCATCCCCAAAAACACCGACGAGACAATGGGGCCGTTGTTTGATAAACTCGAAGAAGCAAGTGGCAATGTCGGTCGGCGGCTGGGCATCGATTTGGTGCTCGACATTGGCTCGCTCGGCCCGCTCTATTATGCCGAGACGCTCGATATCACCGACGAGGTCCTGGCCGAATTCAAAACGATTCGATAAGTTAATCCCGGCGGGATCGCCCTCCCGCCGTCCGGAAATATCCCGTGAGAAAAATCCGTCGCGCACTCATAACCGGCATCACCGGATTTGCCGGTTCGCACCTGGCCGATGAACTGTTGGCCGCCGGGTATGATGTCTGCGGCACCCGGATGCGGGGCGAATCGAGCGAGAATCTCACCGGCTGCAAACAGCGCGTAAAAGTCCGTGTGCTCGATCTGTGTTCCCCGAACTCCTGCGCCCGCATTCTCGACTGGTCCCGCCCGGAGGCGATTTTTCACCTCGCGGCCTTTACCAATGTCGGCGCGTCATTTGTCGACCCCGACGCGGCAATGCGGGTCAATTATGCCGGCACACTCAACTTATTTGAGGCGATCCGGAATTCAAAAGGTGTGAAAAAAGCCCTCAGGGTCTTTCTGCTGCTGGGATCGTCGGATATGTACGGGCGGGTTCGTGCGGCCGAGCTTCCGCTGGATGAGACCCAGCCGTTGCGGCCGGTCAGCCCCTACGCAATCTCCAAGGCGGCCGCGGATTTTCTCGGCGCGACCTATCACCGGGCCTACAAACTGCCGATAATTCGTATCAGGTCGTTCAATCATGCCGGACCGCGTCAACGCACCGGGTTTGTGGTGCCCGATTTTGCCGCGCAGATTGCACGATTGGAACGGCGATCGGGACGGCGAATACTCAGGACCGGCGACCTTTCGGCTCACCGCGATCTGACCGACGTGCGCGATGTTGTGCGCGCCTATCGGCTGATCGCCGAACGAGGAGACGCCGGCGAGGTCTACCATGTCGGTTCGGGGAAGACTGTGACGATTCAAGGGATCGTGGACAAACTACTGGGGTTGGCCCGCCGGTCGATCACGACAGCAATCGACCCGAAACGAATGCGTCCGGCCGAAGTACCGATCCTGCGGGCCGATATCACCAAACTAAAAAAACTGGGTTGGGAACCGACAATTCCTCTCAAACAAACATTGGCCGATACATTGGATTATTACCGGAGCCGGAGATGAATCAGCAGACAAAAACAGCCGAGACGCTGACTGAGCGGATCGAAAGCCACCAGGCGCACCTGGTGGTGGTGGGCTTGGGGTATGTCGGCCTGCCGTTGGCGGTTGGTTTCACCAGAGTCGGTTTTACTGTAACCGGCTTCGATATTTCCACCGAACGGGTCGAGCACGTCAACGCCGGGGTTTCTGATATCGGCGATATCTCCGACGAGGAACTCGCCCCGCTGATCGAATCCGGCAAACTTTCGGCCACGACCGATTCGGCGGTGATGGCCAAAGCCGATTGTATTTCCATCTGTGTGCCGACTCCTTTATCCAAAACCAAGGACCCGGATGTTTCCTTTATCCTCAGCGCTGTGGGGGAAATCAAAAAACATCTGCATTCCGGGATGCTGGTCGTCCTCGAATCGACTACCTATCCCGGCACCACCGAGGAGTTGATCCGGCCGATGCTCGAGGAGACAGGGTTGAAAGTCGGCACTGATATTTTTCTGGCATTTTCGCCCGAACGGGTCGATCCCGGCAAACCGGTCTATCAAACCAAAAACACCCAGCGAATCGTCGGTGGTACAACACTCGAATGTACCCGAATTGCCAAAATTTTCTATGAACAGTCGATTGAAAAAATCCACACGGTCAATTCGACCCAGGCCGCCGAGATGGTCAAACTGCTGGAAAACACTTTCCGCTCGGTCAATATCGCTTTGGTCAACGAAGTTGCCTTGATGTGCGACCGGCTGAATATCGACGTGTGGGAGATAATCGACGCCGCCGCCACCAAACCGTTCGGCTTCATGAAATTCTATCCCGTGCCGGGGTTGGGCGGCCACTGTATCCCGATCGATCCGCACTATCTCGCCTGGAAACTTAAATCGTTGAACTATTATGCCCGTTTCATCGAATTGGCCGGCGACATCAACTCCCGGATGCCGGAGTATGTTGTCGAGCGCATTGGCAAGGCGCTCAACCTGGCGAAAAAAGCCATCGGTGGTTCGAAAATCCTCACGCTTGGTGTGGCCTATAAACGTGACATTGCCGATGTGCGCGAATCACCGGCGCTCGATGTCATCCGCCTTTTGCAGCAACAGGGGGCCCAAGTTGAGTATGCCGACCCTTACGTCGCCAAAATTAAGACCGACAATGGGGTAATGGAACACGTCGAGATCACACGGGAACGCTTACAATCCTGCGATTGTGCGGTTATCCTCACCGACCACACCGATTTCGATTATGAAGCGATCTGCCGTCATGCTCCGCTGGTGTTCGACACCCGCAACGCCACGCATGACATCCATGCCCCGGCCGGACGGATCGTAAAACTATAATAGACTTCACGATATCTTTTTCTGAGCCGGGCTGTTGTCCGGCTTTTTATTTTCTTGCCGGTCATACGCTTACACGGCTATGCACCTCTTGCTCGCGAAGGAATCGTCGAATTTCTGGAATATTCTCTCCTTTGTTACGGTAATGACTTTACGGGACGGCATATCTTGTTAGATTGCCAATTAATCGGTCGGATGCCGAATCTTTCGGGGAGGATATGATCTTGAAATCGCAACTCTGGATATTATTGATTCCGGCAGTTTTGCTTGTCGGGTGTGTCAAATCTTCAACAAAACCACCGACCGGGAGTTTGGTCACCGAATTCCGATTGACCGATGCGGCCGGGAATACGACTGAAACCTTCTCTCTCGGTGAAGATATCTTTTTTGAGTTTACAATTACCAATGAAACCGGCGAAGAACAGGAATGGGTTTCGGAGCACAATTTGCCCGCTACATATTTTACCATTCACGCAGGCGACTTAATGCTCGGCGCAAGTTACGACCGATTCCCATTAGGTTCGACCAGCCTTCAGGGAGTCTTACCGCCAGACGACGAAATGATCACTATAGCTGGGTGGCTGGATCATTCCCGGCATGCCCCATTGGCCGTTGGAACTTATAAGGCCTTTGCCATTCTTAATTATGAGTTTGACGACCTCAAACCATTCAAGCAATGGGAGTTAGATTTTGAGATTGTGCCTCCCCGGGAACACACGACGGAGATCTTTGCGCTTTACCGGATGCCAACATATAGTTTCTCTTTCTCGCCAATCGCGCTATATTATCTGAGTATCATTGAGTTTGATGGCAAATATGTACTCTCCGGTACAGTCGCGCAGGATGGGAGCATGTTGACTATGGCATGCCCTCCACCGACTTGGACCGATCCCTGTTTCCATCAGCTTCAATTTGATGATGTCTACCTGAGTTCTGCCGAAGTTGAACAGCTTGAAGCCATACTCGACTCATTCCCTGAGGAGGAACATCTTATCGATCCCGTTTGTGATCCGAACTTGATTAGTCGGTATCATCTCAACGGCCGCATCGAAGAGATCAACCCCTGCGCGAGTGGATCGGAACAATATTGGCAAGCGGTGGAGGATATCGAAAATTTCCTGGCCGGTTTCGTCCCAGAGTTTTAGCCCCGGCCAACAGACAATAAAAAAACCCCGCCGATCGGCGGGGTTTTCTCATACTGCAAATTATCCAGCCTAATGGCCGCCGTTACCGTTACCGTTACCGTTGGCTTCCTCGGTCAGTAAACCGTCTTTAATCCGGATCACCCGTTCGGTCCGTTTCGGGATATTCACATCGTGGGTAATGATTAGAATCGTGTGGCCCGCTTGCCAAAGTTCTTCGAACAACTCGATAATCTCGCCGCCGGATTTGGAATCCAGGTTGCCGGTTGGCTCATCGGCCAGAATGAGCGACGGGTTATTGGCTAAGGCCCGCGCAATCGACACGCGCTGCATCTCACCGCCGGACAGCTCAATCGCCTGGTGGGTCAGTCGATGGCCCAGGCCCACGCGCTCCAACAACTCGGCTGCCCGTTCACGGCGTTTTTTCGTGTGCACACCCTTGAAAATAAGCGGCATTTCCACATTTTCCAGCGCCGAGGCGTACGGCAGTAAATTGAAATTCTGGAAAACGAAACCGACTTTCTCGTTACGGATCTCGGCCAGCCGGTTATGGTGCAGCCCGTCAACCCGCTCTCCCTCAAATTCATATACCCCGTCGGTGGAAACGTCAAGACACCCGAGGATATTCATCAAAGTCGATTTCCCCGACCCCGACGGTCCGATGATTGCGGCAAAGGTCCCGTGTTGAATTTTCAAATTGACGCCCTTAAGCGCCTCCACTTTGACCTTGCCGGTATCGTAGACCTTGTGGACATTTTGCATATTAATAATTTTTCCATTACCGTTCGGCATCACGCACCACCGTCTCTTGTGCAGTCAAATTTCGCGTCACATCCATCCTATTCGTACCGCAACGATTCCACCGGGTTTGTCGCCGCCGCCTTGCGCGCGGGGAATAACCCGGAAAACACGCCGATAAAGGCGAGGATCGTCGCCACGATCAGCCCGATTGTCGTCGAAATAATCGGCCGCCCCAGCCAGTTCATCGGGTCATTGCCTGTGCCGACCGGGATCAACCCCATCAGATAACAGGCCAATATCGAAACTAAAATCCCTGCCACGCCGCCGGTAAAGCAAACCAGCAACGCCTCAAGGATGAACTGGTTCATAATATGCCGCCGTTTGGCGCCCGTGGCCATTTTGATCCCGATTTCCCGTGTCCGCTCCTTGACCACGACATACATGATGTTGGCCACGCCGATCCCGGCGATCAGCAAGGTCATCCCACCAACAATCCCCAAAAATACCTGAATACCCAGCATCACCTTATTAAACTCTTTCGCCCCTTCAATCACGTCCCAGATCCCCAGGGCGTCTTCGTCGGTTGGATCAAATTTGTATCGTCCCCCGAGGACTTCATACAACCGGCGTTTAACGAAGGATATCTGGTCGGCGTCGTAGGGTTGGATCACGAGGTTGTTAAAATACTCATGCCCAAACAGTGTCTTAAATGTCGTTGCGGGTATCGAGGCCTTTTTCACATCGGGGCCGCCATACATCCCCATCTGCATTTTATCCTGACCGTATCCGATCACCATAAACGGCACACCGCTGATCTCAATTCGTTGCCCGGCGGGGTCTTCATCGCCAAAAAGACTTCGTTTTAGTTCATAGCCCAAAAAGACGACCCGACGTTTTTTGTCCATGTCGATTTGGTTGATGAACCGGCCGCCGGCCGACGGATAATGTGTCCGCATATCCTCCCAGGACGGATAGACCCCGACTATATGCTCAGAGAGTACCGTCTTGTCCCGGATCATATCTATACCCCAGCGGGAAAACTCACCGCCGACATTTTTAATCTCCGGAATCATCTTCTCAATTAATTGGAGGTCATCGGGTCGGAAACGAATCTGCCGCCCACGCGGGAGACCCTGGTACTCTTTCGAGGTCTGGCCGCCCCAGACCACGATGATATCCGTGCCCAATCCGGCGCGGGCCTTATTTAACTGACGGGTTAAACCCTCACCGAAAGCCAGCAGCATCAGAATCGAGAACGTCCCCCAGACTAACGCGAGAATGGTCAGTCCGGCGCGTTTCTTCTGCTTGCGCAGATCATGAAGGTAATATTTGAGGAAATGCCAGATATGCATATTTGTCAATCGCTACAACCGCAGCGCCTCCACCGGATTGAGATTGGACGCGCGCCGCGCCGGGAAATATCCCGCCACCAGTCCGATAACGCCCAACACCGAGACCGCGGCGACCGAAACCGACACCGAAATCGTCGGCGTGCCGACGTACTCTTCGAGATGTAAGTAGGGGAAGAGATTGATCACGGTATATGAAAACGCAAAGCCGACAAACCCGCCGATGACCGTCAAAAACATGGTCTCAAAAATAAACTGGCTGCGGACGAACCGTTTCTTGGCCCCCAGCGCCATCTTGGTGCCGATCTCTTTGGTGCGTTCCTCGACTACCACATTCATGATATTGGAGATACCGATCCCGCCGACAATCAGTGTGAACGCGCCGATTACCCCGAGGAAAATCCGGAAGGCCATGAAAAATGTATTGAAAAACGTCTCCATCTCCGAGGTGTCCCACAGCGAAAGCGCCTGCTTATCCGCTGGATCGAATTTGTGTTTACGGCCCATCGCTTCATAGACCCCGCTGATCACCGTCGGCATCCGTTCGGGCGCATCGGCCTGGAACACAATGTTGTTAATATATTCCCGGCCGAACATCGTCTTGAACGTCGTTGACGGAATGAACGTGCGGCGGGTATCGCGGCCGTTATACGATGAATCCTGTTCTTTGCGTTTCATGACCCCGACAATGAGAAACGGCACGTTGTTGATCTGGATATAATCGCCCACCGGGTCGATATCAGGGAAAAGTTCTTCGGCCAGGTCGGTGCCCAAAAAAATCACCCGGCGGCGTTTTTTAATATCTTCCTGGTTGATAAAGCGTGACCCCTCTTTCGGGATCACATTGCGGATTTCGGAGAAAATCGGCCAGCAACCGGTGATGCTGACCAGTTTGTCCCGGCGGCCCACCCGCGCGCGGGCGTTCCAGAATGAATATTCGGGCGAGACCGCTTTCATATGCGGCACACTCTTGAGCAACTCCGCGTCCTGGGCTTTGAACCGGATGCGGCGGTTGCGCGGCAGGCCCTCGAATGATTTGGAGGTTCGGCCCGGCCACATGATTACGATATATTCACCCAAACCACGCACGGCTTTCTGTTGGTTCAGTTGGATACCCTCACCAAACGACAAAAGGAGGATAACTGCGGCCGTACCCCAGACAATGCCGAATATCGTCAGCAGGGTTCGCAGTTTCTGATTCCGCATATCGCGGAAAATCTGGGTGATGAATGTCATCGAGGCCATAGTTATTCGATTTCTTTCGGCGGTCGTTGCACTACTTGCGTACTCTCGATCAGGCCCGAGGCAATCTCCACATTCAAACCGTCGGAAAGGCCGGTCGTAATCAGCGTCTCGGCCGGTTCGCTCAACTCGTTGAGCAGTTCGACAAATGCTGAATCGTTCCTGAAAGTGACCAGCCGTTCGGGCAGCATCAATACCGAGTCCTTGCGCGTAATCACAATCTCGCCGGTGGCCGAATATCCGGCGCGCAAAATCTCATCACCCAATTCGGTCAGGACAATTTAGACATCGAACAGCGTCGTATTGTCTTCTTTGCGTGCCTTTGGTGAGATTTTGTACAACGTTCCCCTGACTTTTGCCTCGGGGAGCGCGCCGACTTTGATTTCCGCTTCCATCCCCTCGACCAGCTTGCCGACATCGATCTCATCGACTGTCCCGCGAAACACCAGGTTGTTCATCGGCGCCAGAGAGAACAACTCTGTCCCGGCCTGATAAGACGTCAATGGCACGACCGGGTCACCGACATCGACATCGCGTGAAAGGATTGTGCCGTTGACCGGGGCCTTGATCACCGATTCGACGGTCCGATCGGCGATCGTTGTTTTGCCCGATTCAATCAGCGCCAGCCGCTCGCGGGCCAGTTTCAGTCGGAGGTCCGACTCTTCGAAAGTCGTTTCGGCGTCGTCGAGTTCTTTTTGGGAGATGTATTTTTTCTCCTGCAGGTTTCGCGCGCGGTCGCGGTCGCGTTTTGCGCTGTTGAGTGCGACCTGGGCAATCTCAACATTTCGTTTTGCCTCGGCATATTCCAACGGTGTTGGATCGGGACGGATTTCCAGTAGCGGGTCGCCGATAACCACCTTGTCGCCGATCTCCACATAGATTTGCTTGATAATGCCCGAGATCTTGGATTTGACCGCTATCTCATTTTCCGGTTCGATCCGACCGATGGCCATCGCTTTATCGACAATTGTCCCGCGATTAACATTAATCAGTGTATACTCGGCGTCGGTTTTGCCGTCGCCCTGGAAAACGATCAGGATCACTACCACTACGATGGCCACCAGCACGAGGCCCAAAGAGAGCTTTTTAATCATTGGTTGACTCCGTATGTGAAAATCAGAGCGGTTTTTTGTGGAATTGACAAGCCATTACCTCCAACCCGTTTCGACAGTTCAGTTAGCATCTACGGATGACTATCCTGCGAGTTTCATTATTGCTCCAAAAAGCCCGCACAAAGATCGGTTCTGTGACATTCAGGGGGTGGGTAAGGCATAAATGTCCATCAATAATTTATCATTAGTTCATTACCGGTCAAGATGTTGGGGATAACGACCGGACAGGAGCAGACTACCAATGCCCTGTTTTTTCGCGTAACGGCCAAAAAGAAAGGCGCAACCGCCAAGCAGTTGCACCTGATTATTCAATACTAATCTGTTGCCACTTGAAAATTAATCCGATGGCACCACCATCGTTTTAAGCAGTCCGTCAATATTCGGCGCCGAGGCAAACTCCCGGATTGCCTTCTTTACCGCCGCTTTCTGTTCCGCCGAATAGGCCTCGGTGGTCAGCGCGTCAAATTTTTCTCCGAGTTCCTCATCGGTCATCGTGTTGCGCGGATCGCCTTTCGGGAAATCGACTGATTTGGTTACCGTCTTGCCGTCCTCGGTGGTAATCTCCACGATCGTCGGTTTCTTTTCCGGAAAAATTTTTTCGAGTTCCGGGTCGGCCACGACCGTAATTTTCGGCAACAGTGCGCGCAACCTCGGGTCGGCGATTTTCTCGGCGGTAAACTGCAACGGGGTGATTTGCCGGTCGAGAATCGCGGCCGAGATTACATACGGCAACGAATGGTCGGCGGTCTCTTTGGTTTCCGGGTGATATTTTGTCTCGTCGGCTAGGATGTCGGCCGCGCGGGCAATTGTCCGCACCGTAACATTTGTGACCTTCTCCGGATCGATATCGTGTTCCCGGGCCAGGCCGAGCGCCGCGGTAATCGGTGAATGGGTCAAGGCCTCGGTGGGGAAGGCCTTAAATGCGCAGGCGGTGATCCGCCACGAATCGCCCAGCCCGTCGGTCAGCTTGCCCATGTCATACCCTTCACCCATCTGCTGGCAGATTCCCTCTTTGCCCTCAAAAATCAACTCGGTGCCGATATATCCATGTCGCGCCAGCAACGCGGCGAAAACACCGGTGGAGGAGGCCAGCGGATCGACCGTGTTTTTCATCATCGTCAATTTGCCTGCGGCGACCGCGCCGAGCGTGGAATTATGCGAGCCGTTGATCCCAATGGCATTGACTGTCTGGTCGACCGAATTACCCAATAAATACGATGCCACCACCGGCGATGCCAGCTGGGTGAGCGTAGCATGGTGCCAGCCGCGCTCCCGAATTCCCGGCACGGCAAACTCACAAAGCCGCATCTCGAGTTCGTAGGCCAAAACAATCGCCGCTAAAATCTCTTTGCCCGATTTGCTTTCCAGCTCGCCGACCGAGGTTGCCACCGGGATCAGATCCGACGGATGAGACGGATCCTGAACCCAATAAATATCGTTATAGTCCATTACCCGGACTTTGAGAGCGTTGAGCAGTGTTGCCGAAACAACGTCATACTTCGCCTCCCGCCCGTACTCGGTCGACTGGCCGGTGCCGCCGAGAAAATCAAGTGTCTCCCGCATAAAATTCACATCTTCGTGGTGCGACCCGCCGACCGCACAGCCGACGGAATCGAGCAGGAATCGACGGGCGCAGTGGATTGCCTCGTCGGAGATATTTTCGAATTTCAGCCCGGCCGCGAACTCGGCCCAGGTCCTTGCTATCGACGCCATCTGCGCCTCCCCGGCGGCGTGCCCGCCGTTATCTGTTCAATGGGTCCAGAATTCTATAATTGAATTCCCGATCTGTGGGAACTACTTTTTCACTCCATGGATTGCCTGGCCTGCGGCATCCAGTGCCGCTTCCATGATCGCTTCGGATATTGTCGGATGCACGTGAATAGTCGAGCCAACATCAGATGCCGTCGCCTTCAGTCGCATCGCCAGCGCAATCTCTCCAATCAAATCGCCAGCATTCGGTCCGACAATATGCGCACCGAGGATACGTTCGGTCTCTCTGTCAGAAATGATC
>JAJRUJ010000128.1 GCA_024277855.1 Candidatus Zixiibacteriota bacterium | reverse complement strand
GTGACGTACGTCCGTTTGAAGGTCGGAATCGTCCGATCTCAAACTCCACGCCGACCCGTACGACCGGAATGTTCACTCCGCCGATCGTCGCATCCGTCATCGTAATTCCCGCGATTGCCGCCGAAACCGTGACGAACGCCAAGATGTTAATATTGATACTAACTCACCTCACATGTGTTTGTGAAAAAATAATTATAATAATAATTATCCTTATTTATAAAAAGGTGATTATTCCCAGTCACAATTCCTGATTTTTTTGTCTCAGAGATATATTGAGGGGCGCGAGGCGGTGTGATGCCCACACCGTTTACCGAAATTTACACTAGTGATACAACCGATGTCGACCTAGTAAGCTGGATACTGGCCCTGGTAGAAATGTGAGTGGGGTGCTTAATACCGGCCGGGATTTATTACTGGGCGGCCTTGATTATTTTTCTAATCAGCTCTGTCGTACTCAGGCCCTGCCGCATTTTGGCGCGGACGACTTTGCCACCCCATGATTCAACCTCGGCGGCACCGACGATCTCGGACTTTTTATATTGCGCGCCCTTGACCAGAATGTCCGGTTTAATGGCGGTAATCAGTCTTAGCGGCGTGTCTTGCCCGAAAGAGACAATATAGTCGACAGCTTCGAGCGCGGCGAGGACCGCGGCGCGGTCGGTGAGTTTATTGAGCGGTCGGGTGGGGCCTTTGAGACGACGGGTGGAAGCGTCGGAGTTCAGCCCGACAATCAGGATATCGCCCTGTTCTTTGGCCTTGGCAAGGTACTCGACATGACCGCGATGGAGCAGATCGAAGATACCATTGGTAAAGACAACAGTTTTTTTAGCCCGTTTCCAGCCCGCCCGTTTGCGCACCAGTGCGGCCAGTGCCAGATATTTGGTTTTACGCGCCGTCATGTTCCTTTTCTTTCTCGATTGATGTGAGAACGGCGTCCTCCAGCATTTCGCGGGTAGTTTGGGCGGTGCCGATTTCCCGCACGACCAATCCGGCGGCAAAATTGGCAATGAAGGCCGCCTCTTTAAGCTCCGCGCCCGCCGCCAGCGCAACCGCCACGGTCGAGATGACCGTATCCCCCGCCCCGGTAACATCGAAGACTTTGGTTGCCTGGGTCGGGAAATGGGTAAGTTCATCGTCGGCTTCAAAAAGCGACATCCCCGCCGCCCCCCGGGTGATCAGGAGTGAATCGGCGTTGAGCCTCTGCCGTAAATCAAAACCAACCTCGCGGAGAATCTCGTCGTTGCGAATCCGGCGTCCGGCGACAAATCCGGCCTCGTGGTGGTTTGGCGTGAGGGTCGTTACTCCCTGGTAGGAAAAAAAATGGGTGTCTTTGGGGTCGACGGCGACAAATTTGTTCTGCTCGCGGGTGGTCTTGATAATTTTTTGCAACAGCTTATCGGTGATCACCCCTTTGCCGTAATCGGAGATCAGCACCCCCTGACAAGCGGGCAGATGGTCGCTGAAGACCTGCCATAATCGTTCCTGTACCGGACCGTCGATTTCGGCAACCGATTCAAAATCGGCCCGGACGACCTGCTGGTTGGAGGCAACAATGCGAGTTTTGCGGGTAGTTGGCCGGTCCGGATCGACGACGAGAGCCGAAGTGTCGATGTTTTTCTCTTTTAAACAGCCAAGCAACCGCTTGCGGCCGTCGTCCTCACCAACTACCGACAACAGATGCGGTTTCCCGCCGAGAGCGGCGATATTGAGGGCAACATTGGCCGCGCCGCCGGGCTTGTTGCCGGTTTTTTCGACTTCGACCACCGGGACCGGGGCCTCAGGCGAAATGCGGGAAACATCGCCCCACCAGTATTCATCGAGCATCGCATCGCCGAAAACCAGGATATCGGCCTGGGCAAACGAATTGAATATGTCGGTCAATCGTGTTGGTTGTGGTGTGGTCATCGGATTTTCCGTCGTCAAATATACCGTCTTTCCCGCCCAACGGCCGGGCCGCACGGCTTTTTGTTCGCCCGGCCATCGCGTTGGTTGACTTCAAGGGGGCAATGTAGTTAATAACGGCAGTTTACCGCAAGGAGGAACACCGATGCAGATGAAACCGCAACAACTTAACGTCGAACTCGGCGAAAAGGAATCAGAGGGTATCTACTCAAACATGGTGATGATCGCCCAGTCGCCGCATGAAATCATCCTCGATTTTGCGCGGATGGTTCCCGGACAAAGGAAAACCAAAATCTACGCGCGCATTATCATGACCCCGGCGCATGCCAAGATGCTGCATAAGGCGTTGGAGGACAATCTGAAGAAGTTTGAAGGGAAATATGGGGTAATCAATCTCCCCGGCGGGAATACCGAAGAGAAGAACATCGGTTTCCAGTCGGCCAAAAATGACGATTAGTCAGGTGGTCGATTAACGGAGAATTTTAAGAATATTCGGACGTGATCTACATGAGTATATCGACCACGGCAAAGCTCGACGAACTCCTGCGCGGGCATTTCCCCTGCGGCTTTCCGATTTCCCGTCAGGCGGAAACATCCCTGGAAATTGCCGACCTTCTGCGGGAAATCGCCGACGGCGAGGGCCTGCCCGCATTGTATGCCCTGCGCAAACTTGCCGACCAATATTCGAAAGTATTCAACCGGCCGATCCATGCCGGTGAACTGGTTTCGGTCGGAGTTATTCTTGATATTTTTCGCTATCTGATTGCGCTTTATTGCCAGGAAGACCATCCGGGAGTGATCAGTCGAGGATTGAGTTTCACGCGGGAGCAGCGTGGAGAAGATGTCGTGGTCAAACCGCCCCCGGCATTTGTTGAATTGTACCCACCTCGTCCGGTCCTTCGGGGCGAGATGGTTGAACAGGATTTTTTTGCGGTCGAGACCGGCACAATGCCCCGTCGAGAGACAATTGCCGGTGAGTTGACCCTTCTCTCGCTGGCGATGGAGAACCCGGCCTTTGAACCATATGTCGGTTTTTTTGATGATACCGAACTGGCCGAACGGGCGCAGTACAAAGCGCTCGTTGGGGGACTGGAAGAGTTTTTTGATACACAGCCGGTGTTTGCCCCGCTGGGCCTGCCATTGTTCGAATGTCTGCGCGCCCCGATGCGGGCCTGCCCCGACTCTCTGGATGCTCAATTGAAATATATCCGGGATAACTGGGCCGCTTTCCTCCCGGCCGAATTGCTCGAACAACTCTACCTGGCAACAGATATCCTCGCCGAAGAAAAACGGATGCGCGGACTGGGGCCGGGACCGTCGCCGGTGTTGCAATTTGGCGTGGGGTTGGGCGACAAAGGCCGGAGGTATCCCGAACCGGCGGCGTTTAGTCCGGATGCCGACTGGATGTCAAACGTCGTATTGATCGCCAAGTCAACCTATGTCTGGCTGGATCAACTTTCCAAAAAATATCAGCGACATCTGCGCTACTTAAGCGATATCCCCGATGAGGAACTCGACCGGCTCGCCGGTTGGGGATTTACCGGTTTGTGGCTGATTGGCATCTGGGAGCGCTCGGTTGCATCCCAGACGATCAAGCAGATCATGGGTAATCCCGAGGCGGCGCCGTCGGCGTACTCGCTCTATGATTATGTGATTGCCGCCGATTTGGGCGGCGAAGCGGCCTATAATAATCTGCGCGAACGGGCCGCCCGGCGCGGGATTCGGCTGGCCAGCGATATGGTGCCCAACCATGTCGGGATTTTCTCCAAATGGGTCATTGAGCATCCCGACTGGTTTATTCAATCGGACTATCCCCCGTTCCCCGCCTACCGGTTTACCGGCGCGAACCTCTCCCATGATGACCGGGTGAAAATCCAAATCGAGGATGGCTACTGGGAGCATCGCGACGCCTCGGTGGTCTTTCGTCGTGAAGACACCTGGACCGGGAATGTAAAATATATCTACCACGGGAACGATGGGACCTCGATGCCCTGGAATGACACCGCGCAGCTTAATTTTTTGCTGCCGGAAGTGCGCGAGGCGGTGATCCAAACAATCCTCCATGTCGCGCGGATGTTCCCGATTATTCGATTTGATGCGGCGATGACACTGGCCAAAAAACATTTCCAACGTCTATGGTTCCCCCAGCCCGGTGACGGCGGCGCGATCCCGTCCCGCGCCGAGTACGGGATGAGCAAAGACGATTTTGACCGCGTATTTCCGAAGGAATTCTGGCGCGAGGTGGTTGACCGGGTTGCCGCCGAGGTCCCCGATACCCTTCTGCTGGCCGAGGCGTTTTGGCTGATGGAGGGGTATTTTGTCCGGACACTGGGGATCCATCGGGTTTACAACAGCGCGTTTATGAACATGCTGAAGATGGAAGACAATGCCAAGTACCGCACGACGGTCAAAAACGTGCTCGAATTCAGCCCCGAAGTGCTCAAGCGGTTCGTCAATTTTATGAACAACCCCGATGAGCGTACCGCAGTCGACCAATTTGGCAATGGCGATAAATATTTCGGCGTGGCAATGCTGTTGGTGACGATGCCCGGGTTGCCGATGTTCGGTCACGGACAAATCGAGGGCTTCACCGAAAAATACGGAATGGAATACCGCAAGGCCTACTGGGATGAACATCCCGACCCTGAGATGGTCGACCGGCACGAACGCGAAATATTTCCGCTGATGCGGCGACGGCGGTTATTCAGCGGGGCGGAGAATTTTGCGTTTTTTGATTTTGTGACGCCGGACGGCTGGGTGGATGAGAATGTCTTTGCCTACACCAATCGCGCCGGGGATGAACGCGCGGTAATTTTATACAACAACGCCTATAACACCACACGGGGAACGATCCGGGAATCGACACAGATTAATGTCGGTTTAAGTGACGAGCCACAGATGGTCCGCCGGAATTTGGTTGAGGCGTTGGCCCTGAACACCTACCCGGGTATTTATTACACTTTTTGCGATTATGCAACCGGCTTGGAATATCTGCGCAGCGGGGAGCAGTTCGCCAATGACGGCTTGTTTGCCGAGTTGGCTGGATATCAGTATCACGCTTTCCTCGATTTCCGCGAAATCAAGGACACCGACGGTTCATGGGGACAACTGGCCGGGCGGATTGGTGGCGGAGGTGTGCCAAGTATCAATGACGCCTGTCGAGAGATGCAACTTGAACCGGTGTTGGAACCGTTCCGGGAAATGGTCAACGCCGAGTTCTGCCGGGATACCGGCGGAACCGACGATGAATGCCGGAAGAAATTTGAGCAGGCCGCCGCGAAGTTCTTTGCCGCCGCGAAAAACCAATTAAATGCAGATATCAAAATCGACGGTATTCTCGCGGACATCTCGACCGGCCTGGATGCGGTGAAAACCCTGGGTGGGGGGAATGTCTCCGGCATTCCGGCGCGATATGGTGAGCTGGTCGGGGCGAAACGGCATGTTTTTGATCTCTAGATTGCCTTGCGTCAGTTGGCCAATATTGATTCGCCGGATAGCCGGGCATTGATCGAGGACTGGCTGCTGCACCGGAATATGGCGGTGATTTTCGGCCGGGCGCTGGATAATGAAG
>JAJRUJ010000127.1 GCA_024277855.1 Candidatus Zixiibacteriota bacterium | reverse complement strand
TGTTCAGTGTCTGGACTAATGCTCCCTGGATACCGGGCTTGAAAATCGCCGTACCGAAGGCCAGCACACAGCAGCCAAAGAGGAAAGGGTAAAATTCCCGCTGCGTTGCCATCAGTAAATAGCCGATGATTTTGAAGATGATCGAGACCGAAATGGTCTTTTTATACCCATAACGGTCGGCAAATCCGCCGGAGAATAGCGGCGTAAGCGACTGTACCACCGCCCACCAGCCAAAAATGATCCCCTTGTCGATCTGGGAAAAATGCAGCCCGTTGATCTCATCGGCCTGGGCGATATAAATCGGGATTACCACCCGAATCCCGTAATAGGCCAACCGCTCCAGCATTTCCATGATGTTGAGCATCCAGAATGCCCGCTGGAAACTGGACAGTTGGGCGAAAAATCCGCTTCGCGCCGCTTTTGCCATACACGTGTCTCCTCGTGCGGCCCGCCATACGGTTTGCGCATCACCAGCGGCGGGCAGGTGATTTTTCTCGACTTGCAATCATAGCATATCGCCCGGCACAAGTAAACCCATTGCCGCCATTTAACCGCCGTCGACCGCCTCCCCGTCGAATGGGGTTGACAGGCCGACTCCAGCGATTATTTTTCCGGGTAGATTAAATTGAAACCAAGCGGCAGGATAGCAAGCGATGCGTCAAAAAATCTCCCAACTAATCGAAGACGCCCGGTCGATGACCGATCAGGTCCGGGAAATTATTCCCGAATGCAGCGACTATGATTTACAACGGTTGCTCAAAAAGCTCGATGCCGAATTGATGGATGTGCGCCACAATCTCCAACTTGCCCTGCGATTGATTGGAAAAGACAAGTGACTTTTTGCCGGAGATAATTGCGATGAATGAACAAAAAGACATTAACCAGCATTTCTTTAGTTTGGTGCTCTCACACGAAGCGGCCGCGATGCAGTATATGGGTAAAGTTGCCGGCGGCGACGGCAAACTCACCCGCAACATGGAGATGGCGCAATACGCAATCGACACACTGCAGGTCATCCGCGATAAGACCAAAGGCAACCTGACCGATGATGAGAAACGTCTGCTCGATCATGTCCTCTATCAACTTCAGTTGAATTACGTCGAAGAGTCGAAGACTCCGGAAAAAGAGCCGGCGCCGGAAAGCCCGCAGGATGAAGAACCGTCGTCCGGGGCTGATGCCGAGAAAACCGAAACCCCGCCGACCGAGTGATCTTATCGACGGCCGGCCGATATCTTGTCACCTTTTCTCTCCCACAATTCGTATCTATGAAATGAAAATCGATGGGTGTAACGGCCTGATTTGAGCGCAGGGAGTGAGGACGTGAACGGGTGAAGGATTCTGCTACAAAACTAATTGAACTGCGCGAACTCCTGACAAAGATGAAAAGCGTCCTGGTGGCCTTTTCCGGCGGGGTCGACAGCACCTTTCTGCTGGCCGTCGCGGCCGACATCCTCGGCGCGAATACGCTGGCGGTGACTGAGCGTTCATCGGTTGAACCAACCGGCGACCTGGAGGAAGCCCGGACATTCGCCGAGTCGCGGGGGATCAAACATCTCTGGCTGGAGGCCGACCCGCTGGCCGACCCCCGCTTCGCCAAAAACCCGGCCGACCGCTGCTACTGGTGTAAAAACCGCCTGTTCGGACGGTTAACCGAACTGGCCCGAGAGCGGAGCATCGCGTATGTCGCCGATGGGTCTATTGTCGACGACCTTGATGACTACCGTCCGGGACAAA
Source organism: Candidatus Zixiibacteriota bacterium (assembly GCA_024277855.1). GTDB lineage: Bacteria > Zixibacteria > MSB-5A5 > WJJR01 > JAJRUJ01 > JAJRUJ01. The sequence goes on along the minus strand of JAJRUJ010000127.1, from coordinate 26,822 downwards.
AAGCAGTGACCGAATATAATGTACGCTCGCCTCTGAAAGAAACGGGCCTGACCAAACAGGAAATCCGCGAACTGTCGCGCCGGATGGGCCTGCCAACCTGGGACAAACCGGCCTCACCCTGCCTGGCCAGCCGGTTTCCGTACGGCGTACAAATCACGACCGAGGGACTTAACCGGGTGCGCCGCGCCGAGGATTTTCTCCACCGGCTGGGCTTCCGCGAATTGCGGGTTCGCGATCATGGAAAAATCGCGCGGATTGAAGTCCCCCCGGCGGACAAAGAGGCCTTTTTGGCTGAGGAACTTGGCCGGAAAGTTGTCCTGCGGTTAAAAGAATTGGGTTATACTTATGTCTGTCTGGATTTGCAGGGATATCGCCCAGGCAGCATGAACGAAACACTCAATTTGGGGCGTGATGAACAAAGACCGGTTGACAAGTCTGCTGACTGATGTTCAGACGGGAAAGATCGCCATCGACGAAGCGCTGCATCGCCTCCGTTCACTGCCCTATGATGATTTGAAATTTGCCCGGCTGGACCTGCACCGCGAATTGCGCACCGGGTTTCCCGAGGTAATTTTCTGCAAAGGCAAAACCACCGAACAGGTCGCCCGCATCGCCGCTCATCTCGCCGCTAAAACCAGTCCTGTCCTGGCCACCAAAGCCGGACCGGAGGCCTACACAGCGGTCCGGGAAGTATGCCCGGATGCGGTCTATCACGAGACGGCACGGATTATCATGATCGGCCCGCCCCAGAAGAAGAAAAATACATCACCGATTTTAATCCTCGGCGCAGGCACGGCCGACAAGCCAATTATCGAGGAAGCTGCGGTCACCGCCGAGGCGATGGGCCATCCGGTGGAACACTTGATTGACGTGGGAGTGGCCGGAGTTCATCGGCTGTTGGACCAGCGCGAAAAACTCTATGCGGCAAATGTCCTGATCGTCGTTGCGGGGATGGAAGGCGCCCTGGCCAGTGTGGTTGGCGGACTGGTCGACAAGCCGGTGATCGCCGTGCCGACCAGCGTGGGGTACGGCGCCAGTTTCGAGGGGCTGGCCGCCTTATTGGCGATGCTCAATAGTTGTGCTCCCGGCGTAACCGTCGTCAACATCGACAACGGCTTCGGCGCCGGATACTATGCGGGAATGATTAATAACCTGGTGAACAAATCATGAAAATTCTCTATCTCGATTGCTTTGCCGGAATTTCCGGCGACATGATGTTGGGCGCATTGGTCGATGCCGGTCTGTCGATCGATGATTTGCGTACCGAATTGGCCAAGCTGGATGTTTCCGGCTTTGCGGTCGAGGCCACGCCTGCGGTCAAAAAAGGAATTACCGGAACCAAAGTCGATGTCGAAACCGCCGAAGGCCATGTCCACCGAGGATTAAACGACATTACGCGGATTATTGAACAGAGCACAGTGGCCGACCGCGTCAAAAGACTAAGTCTCGCGGCGTTTACCCGTCTGGCGGAGGTCGAGGCGGGAATCCACAATAAAAGCGTTGACGAAATCCACTTCCATGAAGTCGGCGCGCTTGACGCGATTGTGGATATTGTCGGCTCGATGATCGGTATATCCCTGTTGGGAATTGACCGGGTATCTGCGTCAAAAGTCCAGGTCGGCACCGGATTTGTCAACTGCGCCCACGGGGAAATTCCCCTTCCCGCCCCGGCGACACTTGCTCTGCTCAAAAACGTGCCGATTTTCTCCCGGGGCATCGAGGCCGAATTAACCACGCCGACCGGTGCGGCGATCCTGACAACGCTTGCCAAGGAATTCGGCCCGCCGCCGTCGATGACCGTCGAGTCAATCGGCTATGGTGCGGGGAGCCGTGATCTGGAGATACCGAATCTCCTGCGGGCAGTCGTCGGCCGGGCGGATGCAGATGCCTATGACACCGACTCAGTGCAATTGATCGAGACCAATCTCGACAATATGAATCCCGAGCATTTTGAATATGTGACCGAACGGTTATTGGCCGAGGGCGCGCTGGATGTGTTCCTGACGCCGATTATCATGAAAAAATCCCGCCCGGCCACCATGCTTAGTGTCTTGTGCGATTCGGAAAACGAAAAGAAAATGATCGAGATTATTTTCTCTGAAACAACTACACTTGGTGTCCGCCTGCAACCGGTAGACCGCCGGAAACTGTCTCGCGAGTCGTTAGCCGTCGAGACAAAATACGGCGCAGTACGGATTAAAATCGCCCGGCAGGGTGAAGTAATTAAAAATATCGCCCCCGAATACGAAGACTGCAAAAAACTCGCCGCCAAGATGAATATCCCGCTTAAAGACATCTACGACGAAGCCCGCCGCGCGGCGCAGGAATACGTTTCGTAGGTTATGTTCCGAGTCTGAACACACGGAACAAGAAAACCGACATACGAGCTTATGATTGATTATTAAGTGGCGGTAATTCTCCATGCTCTAAGGCGTAGGAATGTAACATTTCCTTTTCATAATCTCTTGGCGTCTTCCCCCCGAGACATGTTCGCACGCGGAAATTCAAGTCCCCCAAAACATAATAGTTATCAAGCACGTATTTGCGAAACCTGACGCCTGCAGCATGACCTTTTTTTCTGCGACCATCTGCACAACTCAAGAATTTTAATAAACGATCGCCCAACTTGTTTGATTGCCCAATATCGAGAATACCCTCTTTGTCTTTGCCAATGAACCGATTAATACCCTTACGCACAAAAATAACATATACGCCGGGTTTATTCGGGAGACTTTTCACTTTTTCTTCAAGTGGGGGTCGCAGTATCTTCCATCCGGACCAATCAAATCCAGCCATAATTCATCCTCCCATATCGATAAATAATTCGTACCATATTTATTTTTTTGTTGCCAGATGCATCATGCGAATGATCGAGGCGGTAAGTTGTGCGGCGGTGAAATCAGGGTAAAGCAATCCCGGAATCGGCGCAAGTTCGACAACATCGGCGCCAACAACTTTTTTGTGATCGAAGACATACTGCAGAAAGTTCAACGTCTCATACCAACCCAAACCGCCCGGTTCGGGTGTCCCCACCGCCGGCATCACCGAGGGGTCCAACCCGTCAAGATCGAATGTGAGGTAAACGTCATCTGATAAATTATCCAGACAGCGATCATACCAATCGTCGCGACCGGCAATGTCGCGCGCCCAGAATATCGGCACGCGCTCAGCATCGATATATGATTTTTCCTCGCTCGAACAGTTGCGCGCTCCTACTGTGACATTAGGGCAGACCTCGCGTACCCGGCGCATCGCCGAGGCGTGCGAATAGGGGGAGCCCTGGTACGAATCACGTAAATCGGGGTGAGCGTCGATTTGCAATACCGACAAAGCAGGATATTTCCGGTGATAGGCACGGACGGCGCCGGTGGTCAGTGAATGTTCCCCCCCGAGCATGATCGCAACTCTCCCGGCCGCCAGTTCTCCGGCAATCACTTCTTCGACCCGGGCAACCATCGGTTCGGGGCCGGTCGCGACCGCCGCGACTTCGGGCAGGGTGTAGATACCGAGGTCGGCTAATTCTATCCCGGTACGCACATCGTATGTTTCCACTTCGCGGGACGCGGCAATTATTGCCGCCGGTCCATGTTTGGTCCCCGTGCCATAGGTTACCGTGCCCTCGTAGGCCACCGGGACGATCGAGTATTTGGCTCGTTCGGGTGTGGTACGCTCTTCGGGAAGACCCAAAAAATTAAACGGGACGAAATCATCCGACATCATCACGGCTACCTCACCTGATTGAATACTTTCTTCGGCAGTTATTCACTACCGTCCGGCAACAAACCATGGGGCAGACCTTTTTCCTGCACGAGCGCTTGCATGGTGATTCGATCCAGCGGCGGTACCTGCCAGTCGCTAAGTGTATGGCCGGCAAAACCCAGATCGCTGCCTTGTTCGAATACGGGCTTATTTCGTTTTTCGATCACGTGGCGGGCCGTGTCGGCGACTCCGGTGGCCAGGATAGGGAAGGCGATGGTCGCGTCGGCGCGGACCGAGGTCATCCGGGCGCGGGGATGGATCTTTCCCCATGACTTTGCTTCGGAGAATGTGCAACCCGACAGCCCGCCCCAGTGCGCGGCATCGGCGGTAATCTGCAGCGCATATTTATGACCAAAATAATCTTCGCGGTCGACAATCACCGCCGATTGTTGAATGAAGTTCTTCGGTGTTCCGCCGCCGATATAGATCACGCCGGTTTCCGCAGAAAACTCAAAAATCATCGCCGTTTCTTCGACATCCCGAATGAGATTAAACTGAAACGGCGGCAGTATCTTTTTCTTTCGCCCGGCCAGGGCAATGCCAAACGAGGAATCGGCAATCGCCGGGCAGTAGATCGGAACTCCGGCCCGATACGCCGAGGTGAGGATTCCGTCTTCCTTGGCAATCCCCGAGAGAGAGCGGCCGATCTCGTAGAGAAATTCTCGACTCGTATATGGCCGATTTTCCAATTCAGTATGGGCCCAATCCAAAATCCACCGATCGATCACCCGGAAAATATCCTCGTCGAGATAGGTGTCATACACCCGGTCGAGGTGCGCCTCACGGAGTTTCAGATCATCTTCAGCCGGATCGCCCAGGAAATGGGGGCTGCCAAGGGACTCATAGATATCATGAAAAAGGTTCGCGCCGGTCGAGACCAGAACATCAATCATCCGGTTTTTAATCAGGTAGCTGACAATATTGCGAAACCCCCCGGCGGTCATCGCGCCTGAAAGTCCCAGCCAGATTGTACATCTATCCGCCAGCATCTGCTGCCAGATATCGAACGCCTGGCCGAGCGATCTTCCCTGAAAGGAAATTTTTCGCATCTTGTTCAGAACGTCGGCGACCGAATCATCCGGATTGACGGTGAACGGTTCGGTCGGTGGATATTTTGCAGTATGTGCCATGGGTATTCTCCATCATCGCCGGCCGACAGACTGGCCTCGTCATTTGGTCGGTGAACATGCTGCGGCGATGCTGTTCAATCGACAACCAGGATCGCGGCGGCCACCACCGTTGTCCACAACCCGTCGATATTCCCCCGGGCCGACTGGGTTACATTTCGCGTGCGATAGATCTGCCCGGAGATTTTCCATTCTTCTTTTTTTTCATTCCACGACTTGTCGAGGTCTATTTCCAGGCCGAGTGAGGTGGCCAGCATTGTCGCCGCCAAATCTTCGGCATACTCCCCGACAAACCGCTCTGTCTTGCCAAAATCGTGATGTTCAGTAAGATAACCAACCTGCTCGGGGTCCTTGGGCACCGCCACGCCCACCGACGCGGTGATCAGGCGATTTGGCTCCCTGGTTTCGTTACGGCTCATCACCGAGAAAGCGATCTGCCCCTTCTTCATTCTCTTCAAACCGGCGACGCGCGAGATTAACCGGCAACGGGGCGGGAAGATCGAGGAGACGGTAACCAGGTTATAATGGGCGATCCCGGCTGAACGTAAGGCCAACTCAAAACTGGATAATTTCTCCCGATGCCGCCCGACACCTTTAGTCAAAAAAATCTCTTTGGCGATAATCACTGAAACAAATTCTCCTTTGATTTTTTCACACCTTCCGGGTCAAAAAAATATCCTTTTTTGCCTCCAAAAGCAAAGGGAAACGCTCCGTAGCGCTTGCTGGTCATCATCACGGACGCTGAGTGCCGCAGGGGCATTAGGTGGGGGACGATTTCCTCGCTTCGTAACGCGGCGACCAAAAGAGCACACAATAAATACCCGAGAGCACTACCGCGCCGCCAAACAGAGTAATCAGACCAAGTTGTTCGCCGAGGACGATCCAGCCAATAATGAGAGTGACTATTGGAGTAACAAAAGCGATCAGTGATAAGCGAGTCGCCTCCACCGTCTTGAGCAGGTGAAGATAGATGACGAAGCTTAACGCCGAGCCGAAAATCCCCAGAAAAATAACTGCACCGACCGCCTTGGTTGTCGCTTGAAAATCCGCTGGATTCTCCAGGCCCAGACCCAGGGGCAAAAGCAACAGCACTCCGACGCTCATTTGATAAAAAGTCGCGGTCGAGCTGTTTACTTTGCCCAAATATTTTTTTGCCCATACCGAGGCAACCGATGCCGCCGCTGGAGAAACAAGCGCGAGAATCATCGCCGGAATTACCCGCGCGCCGGGAATCGACAAGCCGTCATTGAAGATGATCACCACACCAAGAAACCCGCCGAACAAACCCAGCCACTTGATCGGATTGAGTCGCTCATTGGGCAGGTAGAAATGGGCAAATATCGCCACAAAAAACGGAAAGGTGGCAAAAAGGATCGAATTAAGTGCAGCCGGAATATATTGCGCGGCCCAATAAACTGACGCGTAAGGAATGGCATACATAAAGACACCGGGCATGACCGTCCACCACCACATCAACCTGCCCCGAGGATGAGGTTTCTTTCCAATAAAGACGATCGCGCCGAGCACCACCACTGCAACCACAAAACGCAATGTTGCCGAGAGAAATGGGGGCGAGTCTTCAAGTCCAATTTTAATAACCACCCAGGTGCCGCCCCAAACCAGACACAAAAAGGCAACAAGTAGATTGGTCGTCATCGTCTCAAGTCCTCCATAAATCCGGGAGGTAACTTATCTTGTTGTGATCTCACCACCAATCGAATCTTTTACATGGCGGTTATTTGCTGTCAATCAATGAGTTATCACCCCTAATGGCAATATTGGTAACTCATCTCCCGGCCGGGCGAAGGGAAAAACGGTATGTCCTCGAAGAGATCCCGGAGCGATTTGAACGAAACAGAATCTACGACGAATCAGAACTCAACAAGATCATCGCCGAAGTGTACGACGATTTCTGTACTGTGCGCAGAGAATTTATCGCAGAAAAAATGATGACCCGTTCGGGGGGCAAATACCGATTGGTGTCCGGCTATCGACCAATCCCTCAATGACCCGATCACTGCAGGTAATATTTCTGCACCCGGCTGTCGCGGTCAAAGACAAAGATCAGCGCATGATTGAATGAATATATTTTCCCCGCAAAACCAACATTGTAGTGGGTCCGGAACAATTCGCCGTCGGGCGGCCCCAGCTTTTCCTGCAACTCTTCAACCGGCCGACCCACCCAGCGGTAATGGCCCACCAGGTCAGTAACCATCGCGGCACGCTCGACCGGCGTGGCCGCCTCCCAGACCAATTCATCGAATTTTTCCGTGCCCGGCGTTGATGGCCGGCGATCGAGCAAGACCTGGTCGATCTGGTTCTGGATGTCTGCGCGGAAGGCAATAATGAAATGCGACGAGTCGCCGACCGGCGTCCGCCCGTCAAATTCCCGGGGCGCGTCGCTGGGGCCGAGGTCATACCAATACAGACGCTCATCCAAATCCGGCGCACCCAGCCAGGTAATCACCTCACCCCGGCTGAACCCCGTAAAGTCGTTATTGTCGAGCAGATCATGGACCATCCGGCCGCGTGTCCGGCCACTGGATTCCTGCCAGAGCTTATCATTGAACGGCAGCGGCTTGACCGTGTTATAAAACAACAGCCCGGCCAATACAACGAACACGACACCAACGATCACCAGCCCAATTGCATAATTAAACTCTCTCATTACCGCGTTCCCCATTCAAACTCTGTTCAATATACAAAACGAAGAACCCCAAATGGCCGTTTACAGTCAAATAAAAAGCCGGCCGCAAGCGGCCGGCCGAGATGGTTACAATGGCATCGATCAACGTCACTTTCGCACCAGTTCGGTGCGCACCCCCCATATCAGACAGGCCAGCCCCCAGACACTTACCATTACGCCGTTCATAGCATGATTCGAATAGGTCATAAAGGCCAAATCGAGAAACCCGAGAAGGACCAAAATGAGACCGAGGATATAAAACAACTGCGGGTTTTTCATACCAACCTCCCTGTTTGGTGTTTGAATCAATACGCTTGCCGCCATGAAGATGTTGCGCTTTTTCAACTGGTCAAAATATGTCGGTAATAATGCAGACACGTTTGTTTCGTGTCGATTGCGTCGTACATTGAGCCATATGACCGCATCGACCGGCGAAAGATCATTAACGCGAATCATCTGGACCCTCTCCTGGCCAATCGCCGGCGCCAATTTGCTGATGCGCGGCGCCGGGATCGTCGATACAGCAATGGTCGGTCGCCTGGGCGGAACCGCCCTGGCTGCGGTCGGCATATCGCAGATTATCACTTTTGCCGCCCTGGTGATTATCCAGGGCTTCGCGGTCGGCGGCCAGGTAATGGTCGCTTTTCATACCGGCGCCGCCAATCCCCACCGGTCCCGCGCCGCGGCCGGCGCCGCCCTGTCGTCGAGTATCGCATTTTCGATCCTGGCAATGCTGATCATGCCCCGGGTTACCCCCTTCCTGGCCCGATTAATGGGCGCCTCACCGGCGGTGACTGCCGAGGCCGTGGTCTATCTCGAGTGGATCTGGATTTTCATCGTCTTTCGATCTATTCTGGTGGTGATTACCCGCCTGTTTCAGGGTTACGGAGATTCACGTACGCCCCTCTGGGTGACCGGCGGGGTCACAATTATCCATGTGCTGATCGCCTATCCGCTGATCTTCGGAGTGGGGGGCTTCGACCAATGGGGCGTTGCCGGCGCATCGTTTGCCACCGGGGTTTCAGAATGCGCCGGGGTATTGGTCCTGTGGATCATCGGGGTACGGCGACGGATTTTCGAGTTGCGCATCTGGCGCTTTTCATATACCGACTTCGCGGAAGTCTGGAAGACCGGCCTGCCGACTTCGGGCGAACGGCTTTCGATGACCTCGATGCAGTTTGTCTTTGCCCGCATCCTCAACAGTGTTTCCCAGGCGGCCTTCGCGGCTTTCCGGGTCGGCGTCGATATTCAGGCGTTTTCATTTTTGCCGGGCCTGGGATTTGCCAACGCCGCGACGACCCTGGTCGGTCAGAACCTCGGCGCCAAAAAACAAGACATCGCCAAAAAATCAGCGCTGGTCACCCTGTGGATGACCTCCGGCTATATGGCGATCATGGGCTTATCCTATCTCTTTTTCGGCAATTATTGGTTCCGTGCTTTTACCACCGATACCGCCGTGCTCGAACATGGGTACGTGTTTATGAAATATGCCGCGGCAATGCAACTGCCCCTGGCGGCGGCGATGGTCCTCTCGGGGGCCTTACGCGGTGCCGGTGAAAACCGCTGGGTGATGTATGCTTCGGTGATTTTCGGCTGGGGAGTCCGGCTGCCCCTGGCTTTTGTCGCGACGAATATCTTAAACGGCAGCATTCAATGGGCTTGGTTCTCCATCAGTCTCGACTGGACGATCCGCGGAATCTGGATGTATCTACGCTTCCGGTCGGACCACTGGCGGTTGTCCCCGCGTCCGACGATTCCGATCAAACCCTCCGATGCGATGCCTCCACGTGAGGCCGCTACCTGAGCAGGTATTCCTGTTTGACCGGGCCGTCGGGGATTGCGAGTTTATAACAAGATGAGTAATAAGTGATCGGTGAATCAGGAGGAGATAGCATGGACTTTGTGACCGTAGCCAAAGAAGAACAAATCGCCGTCCTGACTCTTGGGCGGGACAAAGTTAATCCGATCAATCAAGCGGTCATTGACGAGTTGTCCGTGGCATTCGGCGATCTGGAAAACGACAACGACGTCAGAGCAATCCTCTTCACCGGCGCAGGCAAATTCTTTTCCTTCGGGCTTGATGTCCCGACCTTGATCAGCTATGAAAAAGACCAACTCGCCGCTTATCTCAGGACATTTACGGCGCTGTATACCCGGATTTTCACACTCGCCAAACCGGTCATCGTTGCACTCAACGGTCACGCGATCGGCGGCGGGTGTATGCTGGCGATCACCGGCGACTACCGGCTGATGACCACCGGCAAGGCAAAGATTGCCTTGAATGAGATTACGTTTGGCTCGTCGGTCTGGGCCGGCAGTGTCGAGATGCTGAAGGCCTGCGCCGGTCAACGCAATGCTGAGTTTATTTTAACCAGCGGCGCAATGTATTCAGCCGAACGGGCCTGGCAACTCGGCCTGGTCGACCAGGTCTGCCCCGACGATAAACTCGCCGAGGATGCCCGTAATATCGCGCGGGGCTACGCCCAAAAAGACCCGGCGGCATTTCGCAGCATCAAGAAACTCCTGCGTGGGCCACTCGCCGAACAAATGATCGCCCGCGAGCCGGAGTCGATCAAAGAGTTTGTTGAGATCTGGTATTCGGAGACTACCTGGAAACAGGTGCAAAATATTAAAATCCACGACTGATTGGACAGACGGATGCAATCGGCGTCGAATTATTAAAAAATATTACGAATGAGGCTAATCGCGATTTTACGTACAACCTCCCGCGCATCGGGAAAGACCAGAACAACGAGCAGACAGACGGCAAACACCACAATTGCGATTATGGATTTCTTAAAATTCATTACCGGCCCCGTTACGCGTCGGGATTCGGAGTACATCCCTCCGGTTTATTTCTTTCCTCGCTGGAAAAACCTCATTATTCGACTAATAATATCCGGCTGAGGCACGCTGACACCAGTACAGGTAATAATGCGCTCCGGCGAATGGTCACCTTCGATATCGGCGTAAGGAAAGTCGGCATCGGCAATACTCACCAGGGGTAATTCCGGGTGGTTGTTGTCCAGCCAAAGCAGCCGTTTTCCCTCCGCCCACGAGACAAGATCATAGTCGACGTCATCGTATTCGACAGACCCGTAATGTACGCCCCAGTCTTTTGTCGCCTCGGCAAATGACTCCGACCTCTCGGTAAAATAGCTGACGAAGTAAACCGAGTACCGTGGCTGACGGGGATGCTCGCCATACCGGCCGACCGGCAGTTCATGGATCACCGCAATTGCATCCGACGCCGCCATCGGCACCCGCATGATACTCGGTACTTCCGGGCCGGCCTTAATCTGTTTGTCGCTGAACAATTCGACCGGGACCTGACCGCGCAAATTGAGAAAATACGAGATAATCCGCAGATGCCGGCATTTGCCGGGTGTTTTGGGCGGCAACCCCAAATCGGCCGACCAACCCGCGCCATAATTGGCCAGGCCCCAACCAAACCCATTCAAGCTGAATGTATCAATCGGTTCACTTTTTGGCTCGCCGCAAAAGGGACAACGGGAAGTCAGGTAAATCGGCAAACGCCGGCCATATTCAACCTGGATTTTCACCAGTTCTTTGGCGCGCTTTTCCTGCTGATAACGGGGATACTGCGTTTCGAGGAACTTTTCGTAAGTATGTTCATTGAAGACCTCGTCGGGCTGTTTTATCGGTGATTTACCCAACATCTCTCGGCCTCGGCAATTCAGCGCTTACCATAACCAGGGCATCCCGTCGGCGTTTTGCATATCACCGGTCGACATCTGACTCGTGGAACCGTCCGGATTAAAAACCGTACTATCGGTAGGCGGTCCAATATTCTGAATCTGGTCGTTAGACAGCGCGGGAGTGCCATCGGCATTCCGGGCCTGATCCATGGTGACATGGGTTGGGTGTCGAATTTCGTCACCCCCCATCCCCCTGTTCAACCTGGTGTTGGCGGCGGCGGCTTCGCTATTGCTCATCACGCTTCCGTCGGCGTTCCGGAAAAAAGCCGGGTCATAGTCGGAGCGGAAGTGCAATCCTTCGGCATCGGTCGCAATGCCGAACAGATTACTCTTGGCTTTCACTCTCATCGGTTTGGGCCGCATCCCAAATAAACCGGCAATCATCGAACCGATCCGCCGTCCCGGTGTCGAGATATTGCGAAATGCGTAGGTTTCGCCGGTTTCCATCGCCTCCCGCATGATTGCCCGCGCATGGCGGGGCCTGATCCCGGAACGGAAGAAATCCAGATACGAGCGCACATATCTGCCAACACAACTCAATCCCAGCGGATCGATCATCGTCAGCGGGTTGTTGGTATAGCCGTAGGCGTTAAACCCGCCGGCCAGACCAATCGGATCGGGCGTCAGGAACCGCCCGGTATCCGGGTCATAATAGCGGAACCGGTTATAATGTAACCCGGTTTCGGCATCGAAATATTGGCCCTGGAAACGAAGCGGATTGTCGAATCCGCCGTCCAGCGTTCGTTCGACCCGCCCCCAGGGATCATAGTCCCCCGCCCAGGCAACTTCACCATCTTCGGTGAGTACCTCCTGTGGCGTGCCGACGTGATCGGTGATATAACTCAGACACTTCCCGTCGGCAATTACCCCCAGGGGCGTGAACCCGTCAGGCTCGAACAGGAATGTCTTCTGCCGAGTTTTGCTCCCATTCGACGACTCTTCGCCAAACGGCGTTGCGCCGTTCCAACGCCAGCGCGATTGACGGCTGCCGTTTTTCTTGGCCGTTCGCCGCCAAAACGGGTCGTATTCAAAAGAGACCTCGGCGCCGTCGGGCTGGACAACCCGCGTCATTTGCCCCCGGTCATTGTAGGTATACTGCCAAACACGCCCACCCCGGGTTTTTTTACTGACGCGGCCGTCTTCGTCATATTCATACGAGATATCGTCGAATCGCAGCAAGCGGCCGCCCGGGCCGATTTCCCCGGGCCGTCCACGGGGCAGACGTTCGCCGGCATCGTCATATTGATATCCGGCAACGGCCTTGTCATCTTTAAAAACGGTTTCGATCCCTTTTTCACCAAAAGCATAGGAGGTCAAGCCGCGCTGTTTATCGAAAACACCACCAAGCGCGCCCCCGGCATCGAAGCTGAACTGCCGACCGGAGATCATCAAACCGTCGGGCCGCCGGACTACCTGTTCGGCCGGATACCCGTTGTCGTCATATTTGAATTCTTCCAGGATCCCGCCCGGCAAACGAACCTGTTTGAGCGTCCCCGACTGGTCATAGTCTCGGACAAACTCCTGGCGATCGGCGACCTGCAATTTTAGCAGACGGCCGCCACGATCGTATTCATAACGGATATTGTCTCCGTCGGATGATTTTGTCGCAATCCGATAATCATCGAGATCATATCGATGTTCGAGAGAAAACCCGTCCCATGATTCACCGACCACCCGGCCGATTTCATCATAGGACTGGGTGAGTTTGCCCGACTCGTTTTCCGCCTCGATCAACTGCCCCTGCTCCCCGTAGGTAAATCGATCGAAACACCCATCTTCATAGATAATCGCGGCCAACCGTCCGCCCGGCGTCCATTCCTGCTTTCGTTTTTTGCCGCTATGCTCGGTAATTTCAATCACCCGACCCGCTGGATCACGCGTGAGTTCGGTCACGCGGCCGCTAAAATCAATTTCCCGGATAATTTCGCCTTCACTGTTGCGGACATACTCGAACCGTTCGCCTTTCTCGTTGACGACCGCCGTCAGGTCACCTTCTTTGTCATACTCAAAGCGACGGACGCCGCCCTCATGCGCGTCGATTGCGAGGATTTTGTTGTAGTGGCCGATGTTATACGAAACAGCTTTTCCTCCCGGACCGATTGTCTTGACCAGGTTGCCCTGCGGATCGTACTCCAGCCGGTCTGTGCCGATACCGGAACGCTCCACCGTGATCGGCAGGCCGAGAAGATTGTGCGCGTAGTCAATTGTCCGACCCTCGCCCAACTCCGCGTGAATCACATTCCCCAGGTTATCGTATTTGGCGCGCATCTGCCGCCCGTTGGCCAGCGCGACATCGGTGAGGTTGCGTGACTGGTCCCAGGAAAATTGGAAAGAACTACCCCCCCGCGTGCGGATCGAGGTCAGATCGCCGTTCTTGGCATAATCGAAAAGCACGCCGCCGCCGAGTTTATTGCGTGAATCTTCGAGTTCACCGTACGGCGTATACGTATGAGTAAATTCGGCGTCCTTGCCGAAAAACTCGCGAGTCGGCTGATTGTATTGGTCGTAACCGTAACCTCGCGTCAAACCATCGGGGTCGGTAATTTTAATGATATTGCCTTGCTCGTCATACTCAATTTCAGTCACGGCGCCGTTCGGATCGGTCTCGGCCACCGTGCGCAGTGATTCATCGAATTCGTACGTTCGCGTCCGCCCCAGTGAATCGACAATTTTCTCGACCAATCCGGCGGCATTGCCATAATATGTCGTCCGGTTACCCGAAGAGTCTTCCTTGACCGTGATATGTTTCTCGGCATCGTAGGTCAAAACGTGGTCATAAATCCCCCCATCACCCCAGGTGCGCACACAGCGCGATTCCGGGGTGATCCCGTCGTAGGCAAAATAGAACGACAATCCATTGCGGTCGGTTTCCTGTACAAGCAGGTGATATTTATAGGCATAATGGTAGGCATGGCCCAGGGCATTGAAGGCGGCGACCAAATCGCCCTTTTCGTCATATTCAAAACGGACAACCGGAAACCGCGAACCGTTTTCTGTTGGATGCGGCAGCGAAATCGCCGTAATCCGGCCTTTGGCGTCAGGGGTAAAGCCGATAATCCGCCCGGCCGAATCAGTGACTTCCACCAACTGCGACTGGGCATTGTAGCGAAACTCTATCTTGTTTTTTCGTGGATCTTCGATTCGGACCAACAGCCAATTTTCTTTCGCGAGATCGACCGAACGGAAGACATGGGTGAGATTGTCCTGGCCGGTGATCAGAATTTCTTTCTCGGTCCGTTTGAGCCGATACCGCTCGGCTTTTAACCGCGTCGACTCTCCGGCTTCAATTTTGCGAAAATACAATTCCCGACCGTCGCCGGCGCGATAAACAATGCGTTTCTTCTCGATGGTCACCGTTTGATCGTACGGATGGTGCCAGCCATGTCCCAGCGATCCTTTGTGCCGGGAACGGGTGTAATATGTCCGCTCGAATTTAAAGGGAATCGGCCCGGGAAGTTCGAAATCGACGGCGTCGGTTAAAACCATCCCGCTGACGACATCAACCGGGTGTCCGGTCAGCAGACAAATAATCCGCGACCGCCAGCTTCCCTCAAATGCGCCGGTCAGGAGACGTAACCGGCCGGTCACCCATTTTGTTTTGATAAATCCCAACAGCGCCTGCAACAAGTCCAATGACGGCGGTCCGCCAATTAAGACCGGTGCTCCCATCGGCACGGCAATCACCGCCGACGACGGCAGCCGCACCGGTTCGGCGCAGGTCATCACCAAACTACCCAGGCGGGAGGCGTTGCCGCCGGAAAAAGAGACTGTCTTGCTGCCGGTCACAATGACCCCGTCATTTGATGGAGTCGGTGTTGGTGTCGGCGGATCGGGAGGTTTACCGGGGATCGGCGGTTTCGGTGCGGCAGGAATCGGCGCCCAGGCCACCCCCGGCGGCATCGGAAAATGCGGCGGAATACATTTTCCTTCAGTGCCGGTATTGGCTGCAGGCATATAGTTGACCAGCACCGGCCCCTGAAATGGAGTTCCCATAACGACCGAGATCCCCGCCGACATGGCGGCGCCGACGATCACCCCGGATGGATCGAAAATGATCCCGATAAAAGGATGGGGCAATGGCGTGGGAATCGGCGCGGGAGACGGCGGGGCAGGAACCATCACGATGTGAATATCCACCCCGACGATCATATCGAAAAATTTCGCCGCAATCATCCGGTCCTACTCCCCTAAACCTGCGCCTTTTCACCGACTTCGGTGACGATGTCCCTAACCGACTGGGCCTGATCTTTCAATCCGTGTTTTTCCAACAACTTGATCAACTCGCCGGCCACATCGAGAAAACTACTGTTGGCAATTTCATCCGGGGTTGCTTCCCGGCCCTGTTTGACTGCCGCATCCCAACAACGGGCGGCGTCTTTTTCCCGTTTGAGTTTCAGGTGACAGGTACCGGCCATGCGCATCGACTCGAGATAGAGCAGGTTGGCTTCCCCGGTCAGTGCGATTCCCCCGGCTTTTTCATACAAAGCGGCGGCTGTCTCAAATTGATTGTTCTTTAACTGGAGATAGCCCAGCGCCATTGTCGCCTGGGCCTCCTGGGCCGGCGCCTCGGCTTCTTCAGCCAACCGGGCCGCTTGGATATAGTGTTCTTCGGCGAGTTTTTCGGACTTAAATTGCAACAGGTAATTTGCCAGGACCAGGACCATCAACGATTGTTCGAGTTTAACCCCGGCCCGTTCGCACAATTTGCAGGCGTCCCGCTGTTTGGTAATGGCAATCTCGGGATCGTTTTTTGCCGCACCCTGGGCGGCCGTCATGACCAGCCCGCGAAGTTCCTCGCCTTCCCGGGGCGTCAGCATTGGGGGAAGCCCTGCCGCCTCTGCGGCGGCTTTGATTTCTTCGTCCGTCGGCGGCGGCGGTCCGGGTCGCGGCGGTGGCACAACATCCGGCGCTGCCGCTCCCGGAAGCGTCCCCGGCGCTCGGCCGGCGCTCGGCGCTGCGAGCATACCCATCATCCAATCGTTCAGACCCGCCTCGTCGATATCAAACCGAATCGTCATCGCGGCATTTTTCACCGACAGCAGCGGTTTGGCCAGATGTTCGCCTTCCTGGTCGGCAATCACAAACCGGAAGTCCGAATCCGCCCCCATTTGGAATAACTTGATGACATAGTCGGTCCACTGCTTACGCTCTTTGACATCGGTGGGCAGCCAACAGATCAACGGCGTTTTCAGGACTCCGGCCGTACACTCGGTAAAGCGGCGAAGATGGCGGCCGAAGGAGTGTAACGGCGGCTCATCGGTGGAGAACTGCAGATCAAATTCCGGCAGCTCCTGCCCGTCCTCGGCAAAAGACTCTTTGAGGATATCATAATGCTGACGCACGGTCCGACTCATCGATTCGAAAGTGTCCCGATCAATGGTATACGCAGTATCGAAGACCAAAAACGGTGACTGGTTTTCCGGGTTCCATTCCTCTCCCCGCAGGGCTTTGCCGAGCGTACCGACATTTTTCGCCTCGACCACCACGCGCAGGATTCTCGCCTGCGGATCGTCGAGAAAATCCCGAAAATCGACGGAAAATTGTTGGATGGCCTCGGTGACCGGGTCCACGCGTTACTCCTGTTAGTTAATTTTCACCAGCGCCCCGGTGATCGTTACCCCTGCCGGGTCGAGGATGATCATACCCCCGCCGCCGCTTAAAGTGATCTTGGCCGGTTCGAGTTTGATATTGCTCCCGCCGCAGGAAATTTGTACTTCCGTCGAACCGGTCAGGCCGATCTTCAGGCCATTGACAATAACTTCCGCCGTGGCCGTGGCCTCGATATTGGTCGTTGCTTCCAATTTGATATTTCCGGCGCCAGCGGTTACTTCGTAGTCGCCGGTATTGACCGCTATCGTACGATTGCCGGTTAAGACATTCAAATTGGCATTGCCGGTATTGACATTGATTGTATGATTGCCGGTGAGGATGTTCCGGGTGTCATCGGTCGTATTGACGTTGACGATGCGGCTGCCGGTGAGGACGTTCAAAGTACTGTCCCCGGTGTTGACGTTGATTACATCATCACCGGTATGTGTCGTGCGGGTGTTGTCCCCGGTGTTGATATCGGTCGTGCGATCGCCGCTGCTGATGGTTACTTTCTCATCGCCGTCCTGGACTGTCTCGGTCCGATCACCTTTGACCGTCGTAGTTTCATCGCCATCCACCGATTTGGTGCGATCGCCGGTAACCGAAACGGTCTGGTTACCCCCGACGGTGGTCGACATGTTATTCTCGATACTCTCGTTCATGTCCTTCTGGGCATGAATGTAGACTTCCTCGGAACCGGCGGCATCCTCGAAACGAATTTCATTTGAACCATCGTGGCCCAGGGAGCTGTCTGATTTAATGGTACTCTTGGTCTTGTCATCAGGCAAACTATAAGGCGGCGTGTTGTCACCGTGGTACACGCGGCCGATAATGATCGGTTGATCCGGATCACCCTCGAGAAAGTCAACAATGACCTCGTGCCCGATCCGGGGAATGAACATTGCGCCCCAACCCGCTCCGGCCCAAAGTTGACTGACCCGCACCCAACAGGAGGAGTTCTCGTCATTTTGCCCTTCGCGGTCCCAATGGAATTGGATTTTCACGCGGCCGTGTTCATCCGGCCAGATTTCCTCGCCGTCCGGGCCGGTGACAATCGCCGTCTGCGTTCCTTCGACCACCGGTTTAGGGGTTTTGCGGGCGGGCCGGAAGGGAACATCGGAGGGAATACAACGAAATTCGTTGTGGTATTCAAAATGCCCACCACGGCCGGGACCGCCGTGCGGCTGCGCACCCGTATGCCTGACCCAAGTCAGTAGATATTCGCGGTTGAAGTTGCTCTGCGGGTGCTCGTCCAGCGTAAATTTGTATCCGGGAATGAAGCGGCGGCACATACTCTGGCCCAGGCCGAGAATTCTACGGGCCTGGACTATTTCCAACCCCAGTGTCGCGCGTTGCTCCCCGGCGTCCGGCTCCAGATAGTTACCCGGGTAATCGTAGACGACCAGGTTATCATCCCGCGGCGCCTCGACTTCTTTTTCCATATCCAGGGAGGGAGTTTCGAAATTATAATCGCGATATCGCACCGTACCCGGCCGGATTTCCTGCGAATAGCGATATTCGTACACGGCCTCGGCGGCCGCAACCGTGCCGCTGCGTTCGCGATAGACTACAGTGTCGTCCGCTTCAATTGGTGTATGCGTCGAATCGGCGTCGCCGATGACCATCACGCACCCGTCGTCGCCGTGCTCGAAGAAATAGAAAATCCCTTCCTCTTCCATCAACCGACAGATGAAATTCCAATCGCTTTCACGGTATTGGACGCAATAGTCGCGTTCGGGGTAGGTTGCATTGACGGCGATGCGAAAAAGATCGGAGGGGATACCGGCGTCGGTCAGGACCGTTTCAATAATATTTGGGATGGTAATTTGCTGATGAATCCGACAGCCGAACTGCTGGGTCAACAGCCAGACTTCCGGGACAAGCTCAACAAAATACGGGGTAATATTGTCGGCCTCACTCCCTTGTTCAAAACGACTGATGATGCCATAAACTTTTCGTTCGCCGGCGTCGTGACGAATAGTCAACGTCGCCCGTTGACCGACAATCGAATCAACGTCGATTTCGGGATCCTCCGAGACTAACTGGATGCCGAATTCAAACAGTCCGGAAATCGCTTCGTTGCCCCCGAAGCGCAACACGCGAAGTTCGCCGTCGAAGTCATCGACTTCAAATACAAACTCGGCCACATTTGCCAATCGTCCCGTAGACATGAGTGTCTGCCACTCCTTTCCTGCTTGTTCGCGCCCGTTTACTTCGGGCGGGAGTAATCAACCGACGCCCCGCGCTTATCAGTCGTCACTCATTACCGGAGGCACAACTGCCCGCCGTCGAGGCCCAAGCGGCGCAAGCTCAATGGCCCGCCCGGTTTCCTCTTCATGGTACATATTGTCAATCGCCTCCACCGGCGTATCACCGAGGGGCGCCGTCCGCGCATTGTGCCCGCGCCGCGGATATACGCGATTGATTTCCTCGGACGCCCGCCGGGACACCGTCGGTCCGCCAATGTACACATCGGGACCTTCACCGGGATATTCCAACACCGCCACCAGATGCCAATCGGTGGGCTGTCCCCTCGTCGCCAAATAAAAAACCTGGTACCCGATCTGCAAAAATCCCGCTTCATGCAATAATTGATAGGCGATAAAGGCAAACCCCTCGCAATCGATGATCCGACGTCCTCCCGACTGCCGGCGACCGGTGACTTCCCGCCAACGGTCGCAGGCCCCGCCCGGGTACGTCACGTCCGCGGTAGGATCGCCGGTCGCGGTGGCAATATGCACGTAAAACGAGGAGGCATACTCCTGATAGGCCGCCAGCGCGGCGTCCGGCGTCAGCGCCCGGAAATACCGCCGCAACTGTGCCAATGAGGGAACACCCCGCACTCGGGTTTCCAACACACGGCTCATGTCGGCCAGAAAAGTCTGCCTGCTCATTCACAAAATCCGTTAGTTCAGGTTTACTTTATTTTGGCTTTATTGGCCTTCTTGCCTTTTACCTTAGACTTGGATGATTTCTTTTTTTTCGATTTAGCCGCCGGCGCTCCGTCATCGGAAAACGTGTAGGTGAACTCACCCCGGTCATCCAGCCCAAGATGCAATCCCGACGGCAGCGGTCCATGGGTCATCTGCTCGAGAATCTCAGTCGAAATCCGTGGGATCAGCGTCCCCTGCATAATATGGTCGATATTCCGCGCGCCGGTTTCGACTTCAACACACCGCGCGGCAATCTGGTCGATCACCTTGTCATCGAAAGTTAATTTCATTTTGTGACTCTCGTCGAGACGCTTGACCAGCCGGCCGACTTTCAGCCGGACGATTTCGGTCATTGCCTCGGTCAACAAGGGGTAGAACGGGACGATAGTCATCCGTCCGACCAACGCCGGTTTGAAATATTTGTTCAACTCCGGCCGCATCTGTTTGATCAACTCCTCCGGTGACGGGGGATCGGGCAACTGCCCCGCCTGCGTGAGCAGGTCGGTGCAGAGATTGGAAGTCATGAAGATGACGGTATTCTTAAAGTCGATTTCCCGCCCCTCACCATCGGAAAGGGTGCCCTTATCGAACACCTGGTAAAACAAATTCATCACTTCCGGATCGGCCTTCTCAACCTCGTCAAGCAGGACGACCGAGTAGGGATGCTGTCGCACTCCCTCGGTCAACACACCGCCTTCGCCGTAACCGACATACCCCGGCGGCGACCCGATCAGCCGCGAGACAGTATGTTTCTCCTGGAATTCCGACATATTGATCGTGGTGATAAACCGCTCGCCGCCGAAGAGTAAATCGGCCACCCCCAGCGCACACTCGGTCTTGCCGACACCCGAGGGCCCGACGAATAAAAACGTGCCGATCGGCTTGGTCGGATCCTGCACTCCGGCTTTTGATGCGCGAATGCCGCGCGCAACCGATTCGATGGCGAAATCCTGGCCCTTGATCCGCTCGCCCAGTTTCCGGTCAAAATTCAGGATGGCCTGCGCCTCGTCCGAGACCATCTTGTTTACCGGGATCCCGGTCCAGTCGGAGATCACCTGACCGATGACTTCAGGCGTCACTTCCAGTGGAATCAGGGCATCATCACCACGGGCTTTCTGCAACTCGTCGGTGGCCTTCGCCAGATCGGCTTTCAGTTCAGTCGTTGATTTCTTTGGCACTTCGTCAGTCGTTGATTCGTCCCCACCCTCGGCCTTTTTGTCCGGCTTCCCGCCCGAATTACCATTGCCGTGGATTTGTTCACGAATGGCCAATACTTTCTCGGCAGCGGCTTTTTCTTCCTGCCAGTGGGCGGTCAGTTTTTCCAACTCGTCTTTTCGTTGTTTAATCAGGGCTTCCAGTTCGCTCAACCGCTCCGGATCAATTTCCGCCCCGGCGTCCTGATCGCGGTGACAGGCCTCAAATTCCCGCTCCAGCGCCGAGATTGTTCGCTGGATATCTTCCACCGATGCCGGTTTGGAGCTGATGGCAATCTTCACCCGGGCGCCGCAAGTGTCGACCAGATCAACCGCCTTATCCGGCAGGAGACGGCCGGAGATATACCGGCTGGAAAGTTGTGCGGCGGCAACCAGGGCCTCGTCGAGCATCGCCACACCGTGCGCCTCCTCATACTTCTTACGCAATCCGCGCAACATGATTACCGTGTCGTCAACACTCGGCTCATCGAGTTTGACCAGTTGAAACCGCCGGGCGAGGGCCGGGTCCTTCTCGAAATATTTTTTGTATTCAGACCAGGTCGTTGCCGCGACGGTGCGCAACGTGCCCCGAGCTAATTCCGGCTTGAGCAGGTTGGCGGCATCGCCGCCGCCGGTGGCGCCGCCCGCCCCGATTAATGTATGTGCTTCGTCGATGAAGAGAATGATGGGCTTGGGCGAGGCCTTGACCTCGGAGATGACGCTTTTAAGCCGATTTTCAAATTCGCCTTTCATTCCCGCCCCGGCCTGCAGCAACCCCAGGTCCAGGACAAGCAGGGTAACATCCTTGAGGATACTGGGGACATCGTCTTCGGCGATACGCAACGCCAGCCCTTCGACCACGGCGGTCTTGCCGACTCCCGCCTCGCCAACGACGATCGGGTTGTTTTTCCGCCGCCGACCGAGGATATCCACCATTTGGCGAATTTCCCGGTCACGCCCGAAAATCGGATCGATCTCGCCGGCTTTCGCCCGGGCAGTGAAGTCGATACAGAATCGTCCCAGGGCGGTGTCCGGCCCCATCGACGACGCGCCCGGCGCGGCGCCCGGTTTGCCGCCGAGATCGTCCGGCCGCCGGTCTTCACTGGAGCCGACAACGATATCGTAAAAGTCACGCGTGAGTTCTTCCAGCGAAATCCGGTCCAAATCGTCGGTATAGGCATCGGTGATATAGCGCATCGGGTTTTTCATTAGAGCCAGAAACAACGCGCCCGAACGGATCTGATTGTCGCCCAGCTCGACCGACGTCGCCAGCCAGGCGTCTCCGAACCACTCGGTCAACAACGGCGAGAAAACCGGCTTGCCCGCATTCCCGCTTTTTAATTTGTCGATCGAGCGATTTATTGCGCTGGCGACCCGGGACGGTTCGACTTCAAAGTGACGGAGGATCGCCTGGATGTCGGCCGCCGGATCATCCAGCATTTTGTAGAGAAGATGCTCGACGGTTACCTCATAATGGGCCCGCGAAACACACATTCCGGCTGCACCTTCCAGTGAGCTGGTACAAAAACTATTCAGTTTGCGTAATAACGACTTCAATTCAACCTTGGCCATCCCGGTCTCCCTCCGGTCGTCCCGCTCGGCTGCGTTCTCTCGGGGACATTGTTAACGCTTTTCTTCAACTGCAATTATCAGCCGCCGCACTCTGCCCTCAGGCAAAAACCACTGCGACATCTTTTCGCGCCTTTTCCGTGGTATAAAAACCCGTGGTCCAACCCAGTTGCGACTCTCCCGAAAGGTCCAGCCGCAGCTTCGCTGTCTGGTCGGTCCGCAAAATCAATTCCACGTCGAAATCCAGCATATCGGTGCTGAATATTTTGATCAATTTTTTCAGCGTGTCGTTGTGTTCGCCGCCGGGCAGGAATTTTTTATACGATTCGTAGTCGAGCGGCCCGATCACCACGCGAAATTTGGATTGGCGATCGTAAACCCGCTCACCCAGCATCAGGTTTTCATCCAGCCGGCAATTGACCTGGCCCAGCACAGCACGTTGATTCACGTTGATCGGCAGCCAGCGCCCGAGGGCCTGGATAATTCGGACCCCGACACCGTCGAAATATTCCCGGACCGTCCTTTTGAGTGCAACTGCCGAGTGCGGCTTTTGGGTGGTCAAACCGGCAAAATGCAGCAGGCGGACTGCGGGAAACCCCGCACTTTCGATCAAATCGCGATTACCCAATCCCACCAGACAATAGACCGCCCGCGAAAAATCGTCGGTGCCGCCGGGAGCAAACAAGAAATGATGGCGAAACCTGAGCCAACTGCGATAAAACAACGAAAGGATCCGATGGTGGAAAATATCCAGAAACGCCCGCAAAGTGCCCTCCGCAAAATCATCATACAAAACTTCCTCGGCATAAAAATTCGGGAGCGGCGAACTCGCACCATGCAGACCGAGGAAATTGACCACCAAGCGGTAGGCCGGCCCCCGGTCGGAATCCAGCGTTTCGAGGGCGGCCACGTCACTCTTGGGAAAACCCAGCTCCGGGCTGACGCCCATGGTCACCGCCTCGGCGCCCGGCGGCCCGTCATGGCCCACGCCGACCGCAGCGGGACAATACTTTTCCAACAAGCGAACCGCCTGGAAAAACGAAAACTCGTGCGGTTCCGCCATCAAGCGGTCGATCAAAGAAGGCTCTGTGCCCCCAGAAGCGGCGCCCATGTAAACACCTCACTGTAACGGGTCCCCGTCACCGTCAGACGGGAATAGGAATTCATCGTCACATACAAAGAGAAAAAACGATTCAGCACCGAAGCAAAAAGGTACAGATCCCCTTCGCCATTAAAACTATCTTCGTCAATCTCCATCTCGAGTTTCATCCCGCGTACCGACGCCCCCCGGAAAATATGAGTGTCCGGAGTAGCGTTGAGCGATTTGATGCCGTCGAGACGCAATTCATTGGCCCGCGCGGCCTGCCGGTCATACAATGCCTGGAAATTATACAATTCCAGAATTCCGCGTAAATTCTGCGGATTCAGCAATGACAGATAGTTCAAGGACAAATGTGAAATCAATCGCCAGAACAACCCCCCGGCCAGCGGGGGAGTGATCATCGAGGTCACCGGCGTGATATTGCGAAAGTCGGCAAATGAGGGTGAATCGGCAGTGCCGACATTTATTTCCCCCAGCCGAAGTTTTTCCGCAAGGTCCCGATTGGTGGCGGTAATGTCCATCGCGATTGTCTGCGTCGACGGCGTGACACCGGATTGTTCGCTGGTCACAAACGAAATATACGTTTCGGTACCCCGTGCGACCACGGCGGGCTTGATCTCGACCTGGTAATACTCGGTCGTCCGATTCATCGGGCCGAGACTGTGCTGAAACGAGAAGAACGGCAGGTATTCGACTTTTTCCGAGGTCCCCTGCTCCCAGCCGACCACCTTGTCGACCGAATAAATTTCATAATGTGAGCGGTCGCTCCCCTGGGGGCGCAACAGGTACTCGGTCTTTTCGTGATCAACCCGGAGGGGATCGGCCTGGCCGGTAAACAGATTGACCACCGGCGTACAGTACAATTGGACATTGTCCTTACGGACCCGCACTCCGTCCTCCGGCCGCCGTGAAAATTCGACCACGATTTCAAATCGATCCTCAATCTCCAGGCGCGAAAGGACGTCAAGTTGGCCAATATCGATGAAAAGATATTTTTCCGGCAGGGCAAAATATTCCTGGAGCAGTCGGTATCCCGGAAACGAAACCAGCGGGTAAGGCAAAATGGCTTCATCGTCGGCAAATCCGGCGGGAGTAATCGCATCTTTTTCGACGGTCGCCTCGCGTCCGACCCCATTGGCCTGCAACGCCCGGAAAGTCGCTTTGGTGGTGTAATTGGACAACAGCAAATAAAGCGCATAACTTATTTTTGGCTCACCGGCCAGAAATAACCGCAGGGAATTGAGGGCCAACTGGTCGACTTGCGCACCCCCGGTGACGGAAAACTGCAACCGCAGGTGGGCCGGCTCCGACAACGGGACGGCCAGTTCAACCTCATCAAGGGAAAATGGATATATCGTCGTATCATAGCAGGTTTTGAAACGGCAGCGGGTGCCTTCCACGCGCGCCGAATCGACCGTGGTGCCCCGGGGTATGGTATGGGTCTCGCCAAGCGAACGCCCGCCGATATCAAACTGCAGAATACTCATCGACGGCACCGGCCGCAGGTAGTGCGGCCACAAAAGACCGATTAGGTTCCCGGTCAACTCCGACATTTCGCCGTCGAGTTTCTGCCGCACCCGACCGGTCAAGAAAGCAAATCCCTCCAACAACCGCTCTACGTCCGGATCACTGCCGGTCTCGGAAAGCATATGGGCGATCTTGGGGTAGGCGCGGGCAAATTCAGCACCCTGCTCCCGAAGAAAAGTCAACTCATCCTGGTAATATTTATTATACATACCGGGTAATCTCTAATCTGTAATCTCAAATTCGCGGGATGTCCCCAGTTTCGTCGAAAATGAGATCGGCAGTGTTTCATTCTCGGTGATTAGTTTGGCCGTAATATCAAAATGGACATCAAGCGGTCGGTCGGGATCTTCAACATACTGAACCCGCACCGACTGAAGCCGCGGCTCGAATTGTTCGACCGCCTGTTTAATCGCCGCTTTCATCGCCCCCAGCGAATCGGGAAGCGAAAACATAAATTCATTTAAATCGGGAATCCCATAATTCGGTTGAATCAACGTGCAACCATGCCGGGAATTCATCAACTTGCGCAGGTGCTTGACCACCGACTCAATCAGTGTCCGTGTATCCTGACCGCGGCGGCGGGCCGCAGCCGGTTCCGGATCGGTCAGTCGTTCGAAGAGGCGGCGATTATTGGTCATGATGTTTTCACCGTCTTATCCCTGGCATGCCTGGGCGCGAGAGGGCTATACCGCCCATTCATCTTCATGTTCAATCCCGTCCACTACAGCGGTCCAGGTAATCCTCTGGTAAGCAAAAGAGACACGCTCCATGTGCTGGACTGTGCTGTTCCGGGCATCCAGACAATTGGGGATATCTAACTCAACATCGCAGACACGCCCTTGTGCCAAGGCAATCGTGAAATACAACTCCTCTATACCGGTCGAGGCGATACGATAAAACTCGAGCAGGACGTCCACGGTCTGGTTCATCGTCAATGCCCCGAACAGCAGCGGTGTTGCTTTGTCCATTGTCTTGAGGATGGTCAACTTGTGATGAACACGGCTGCCGGTCGGCGAGCCGGTAGCTTCGTCGCCCGGCACGGAAACGCCATGACTCAGCCCCTGGCATAGTATTTTGTCTTGATGTGCTTCCTGCACACATTCACCATTAATTTGGGATCCATTCGCGTGGACCGTCATGTAAAATGGTTGGGGCATTGATGATCTCCTTTAGACAAACAACGCGGTAGAGACGACTCCGCGCACAGACAACATTTACGGCCGGCCAAACGCCGGGAACGCCAACCCGCAGACGTCAGGCATTCGAACCACAAACCCACCAAAGCGGGGATCGAGCCAACCTTTGAACCGGCAACAAGCGCAACATAACCTGCCCGCTCCCCTTCTTTACCGGCGGGGAACGGCCCCGGATGTTTCGCCACCCGGGGCCGCCCTGATCGCGTATTGCTCAGTTGCCGGGACTGACTACGCCCGAGGCACCTTCCAGCTGTCTTCGGTCTCGATGCCGTCCGGCTCCCATGTCCAGATAATCTTGGTATAGGTGAAAAAATCATCTTCCATGTGCGAGAGGCTCTCTTGAGTCGGGTCAAGGCAGTTCGGCGTCCAGCCGCGCATCGCCACCATGATGGCCTGTTCGAGCTTGATGGTATAATAGTGTT
>JAJRUJ010000126.1 GCA_024277855.1 Candidatus Zixiibacteriota bacterium | reverse complement strand
CCGGACGGCAAATGGGTGGCCTACATGTCGGACAAGACCGGCGAGGATGAATTGTATATTATCCCCGCCGACGGCAGCGGCTCGGAAATCCGGTTGACCACCGATGGCCATTGCTATCGCTATGCGTTACAGTGGTCACCCGACAGCAAAAAAATCGCGTTCTCGGATAAGAACACGACCCTCTGGTATTTGGATATCAAGGATCGACAACTAATTGAGATCGACGACAATCCCAGGGGTGAGTTGCGTGATTTCGACTGGTCACCGGACTCACGGTGGATCGCCTACAGCAAACCCGGGGATAATGACTTCGATCGGATCTGGCTTTATTCTATCGCCAAGGCCACCAGCACGCCGATCACCGACGGGTTCACCAGCGATTATGAACCGACATTTGACGCGGAGGGCAAATACCTTTATTTCGTCACCGAGCGCAACTATAACGCCATTCTTGGTCGGGAAGATTTTACCTTTGTCGATCGGGCGATGCAGGAGATTGCCGTCATTTTACTCGCCGAGGATACCCCCTCACCGCTCGCCCCGCGCAGCGACGAGGTAAACGTCGGCGGCGATGAAAATGACGGCAAAAACGGTGAGGGGAAAAAAGACAAAAAGAAAACCAAAGAAACCACCGACATCGTTATCGATTTCCCCGGGATCGAACATCGTCAGGTTGTCCTGCCGATTGACGCCGGGCAGTACGGCGGGTTGCGGTCGATCAAGGGGCGGTTGTTTTTCTTCTCCTACGGCCTCGGCGGACTTTCCGGACGGATCGGCCCCCAGCAAAACGACCTGCATGTGTATGATCTGGAAGAACGGGAAGACAACATCTTCATCAACAAACTCGGCGGGTATGACATCTCGGCCGACGGCAAGAAGATGATCTATAACAAGGACGGTCAATACGGTATCTGCGGCACTTCCGGCAAGTCGGGCGATATGTCAAAGGGCAAACTGAAGCTGAACGGAATGGAAACCTATCTCGACCGTGCGGCTGAATATCGGCAGATTTTCGACCAGGTCTGGCGGATGCAGCGTGATTTTTTCTATGACAGCAATATGCACGGAGTCGACTGGCCGAAAATGTATAAACGCTATTCACCAATTGTCGACCATGTGACCCATCGATTCGATTTGACCTATCTCCTCGGTGAGCTGGTCGGCGAACTGTCTTGTTCCCATACCTATGTCGGCGGCGGCGACCGGTTCGTCCCCCCGGCCTCCAAGATCGGCTTGCTCGGAGTCGACTGGGCCGTCGATTCGGCCAATGGCCGGTATCGGATCGGCCGGATCCTGCTCGGACAAAATTGGGTGAACAACCGTCGTTCGCCCCTGACCGAGCCGGGAGTTGAAGTGTCCGAGGGAGATTATATCCTCAAGATAAACGGTCATGATCTGAGTATTACGGATAATCCCTATCGCTTGCTGGGAAACCAGCTCGGTAGAACCGTTACCCTGACGGTCAACGACAAGCCGACGTTACAAGGCGCGCACGAAACCGAGGTCAAACCGATCGGCTCGGAAATCGGCCTGCGCTATTATAATTGGGTGGAACACAACCGCCGCTATGTCGACAGCGTGACCAACGGCACGATGGGGTACATCCATATTCCCGATATGGGCAGTGCGGGATTGAATGAGTTTGTGCGGACTTACTATGCACAGAAAAATAAAGACGCATTGATCATCGACGAACGGGGCAACGGCGGCGGCTTTGTCTCCCAGTTGATTCTCGAACGGCTGCGGCGTGAACTGGTCGGGATGCGGACCAGCCGCAACTGGGAGGGCGGTACGGTGCCCAGCGGAGTATTTCCCGGGCCGATGGTCTGTCTGGCCAGTCAGTATTCCTGCTCCGACGGCGACAACTTTCCTTACTATTTTCAAAAATACGGCATCGGGCCGGTGATCGGTAAGCGTACCTGGGGCGGCGTAGTCGGCATTCGCGGGTTCCGCCCGTTAATCGACGGCGGCTATGTTACCACACCGGAATTTACCTCATATAATCTCGATCGTCAGTGGGTGATGGAGAATCATGGTGTCGAACCGGATATCGAAGTGGACAATCTGCCATACCGGGTAATGGCCGGAATTGACGATCAACTCGACAAGGCAATCGAAGTCCTGCGGCAGAAACTGGTCGAAAATCCCGTCAAGTTACCCAAGCGGCCCGCCCCGCCGAAAAAACGATGAAGTCAGACAATTAAACGACAAAGCCGTCTGCCGGAAAAGGCAGACGGCTTTATTATTTCCACCTGTAACGAATTTTTTATATGGTTATATAATTGCTCGCCGAACCATATCCGACCAGTTGGTGATTAACAAACGGTCAGTCGATCAATTCTCGATAGAACCGCTCCGATTCGACAAACGGTTTGGTATATGAGAGCACCCGGCCGTGAGTTATTGTCGGGCTGAAATATTCCGAGCCGAGCAAAACCGTGTCCCCGGACTGGTCGTAAACCGCGACCAGGTCGGTGCGGCCACAGGCCGTATATACGTGGAAGCGGTTGACCACCATTTCCGCTTTCGGCTGCTGAATGAGAATGACCGTATACCGCTCGGCCGAACCGAAATCGCCCACGGAATAAAGCGACCACGTCAGTTCGGACTCTGTCCGGTTGCGGACGACCGGCTGTCGTTGCGCATACGACGCATGCTCTTCGAGTTGGAATACGGTATCGCCTGCGGTGACCAGCCAGAAGGTATCGACGATCGTGAAGAATGAATCGATGGCAACAAACCCGGAAAAATCCTCTGCGCTGAATGTATCGACGATGCGGAGACTTGCCACACCAAGCGATTCGCCGGACGAGGCGAGGACCGTAAACCGATCGGCGAAACCCACGGCAGGAACAAAATAATCAACCGGCGATCCCGGTCCGTCCGGGTCCGGGCCAAGCCCGGTATCCTCAGTACCACAGCCGACAAATACCGGCAACGCTCCCAAGCATAACAGCGCCATGACCAGGCCGCAGCGGAGAAGGATTTTCCTCATCGTTTCTCTCCTGCCCGGCTGATTAATCAACAATCGCAATGGCTTCAATTTCCACCAGGACTCCTTTGGGTAAAGCCGCCGCCTCAATTGCCGCCCGCGCGGGAAACACTCCATCAAAATACTCCTGGTAGACCTCATTCATTCCCGCAAAGTCGGACATGTTTTGCAAAAAGACCGTTGTCTTGACCACGGCATCAAGCCCCGCGCCGGCGGCGGCCAGGACGGCTTTCACATTTTTTAATGATCGGTGGGTCTGCTCGGCAACTGTCGCGCCGGTCGTCTCCCCGGTCTGCGGATCGAGCGGCACCTGGCCGGAGACAAAGATAATTTTCCGGCCCTCGGCGATCACACCCTGCGAATACGGGCCGATTGCCGCCGGGGCGTCGGTTGTCGATATCGGCTTTTTCGACATAGGCCATTCTCCTTTGGTCTTTAGATAGGCGGACGATGACAATCTGTCAAGCGGCCATCGGCAGACTGCAATAAGGGGGGATAAATCGAAAAAGATATGCCGGAAAGAGGAGGACCGGTTTAGACGATAAATTCGGCGGTCTTGTTGGCGGTGCGCAACGCGTCGTCTTTGGTCTCGGCGGGGCCCATCAATTTAATAAACTCATTAAGTAAACCCTGATCGAATAACCCGGCTTTACTTCTCATTATTTTCAAGGCCTTGAACGAATCGAGAGCGTCTTTGTACGCGCGCCGCGTCGTGAGCGCATCGAACGAATCGGCAATCGCCGCGATCTTGCCGTATAAGTGGATTTGCGAATCGCGCAAACCGTAGGGATACCCCGAACCGTCCATCCGCTCGTGATGCTGCAACACGGGATAGTAGGCCTTGGGCGGCACCAAATTGGTTTCACGCAGGATTTCGGCGCCCCAGACCGGATGTTTTTTCATCAGTTCGTATTCTGTGCGGCTGAGCGGTCCGCGTTTACGCAGAATCCGGGCGTGGACTTTACTTTTCCCCAGATCGTGCAACAGCGCGCCGACGCCCAGTTCGTGCAAAATCGATGGATTCTTGACGTCCAGCCGTTGGGCCAGGGCGATGGTGAAAGTGCAACAGTTGATCGAATGGGTATAAGTATAGTAATCGAATGAACTGATCTGGAGCATATGGACAAACGCTTCGTGTCCGCGCAAAATATAACTGGTGGTGTGTTCCACCATTTTTTTCGACCGCTGAATATTTCCACCAAGCCGTGGATTGGCAAATACATCCTCGACAAGGTTTTTCGAAGTCTCGTAAATGATTTTGGCCTTGCTCGGTTCGGGCACGCTGTCATCGGCGATAATCTGATCCAGCGAGGACTCGATATATCGTTGATAATTTTTCCGCGAAGTATTTGGCACATATAACCGGTCGACCCGGTGTTCCAACAAGCCCTTACGCGTACGGTCGGTAAACGGCAGGTTTTGATGGCGATAGAGAACCATCTGTCCCTGCCGATTGAGGAACAGGTCGAAATCGAGCACGGTATCAATGCGCAGAGCATCGAGATAAACCGGCAGGTAATCATTTTGATCGTTGCTGGGCGACGAACTCATCGGTTGGTTCATTTCAACGGTTTACGGGGTTCCCACCCCTGATTTTCAAGCGTCCGGGGTACGCCCCGGCCGGTGTAATCACTTATATTAGTATCGGCCGAGAGGCCCGTGTATTGAACAAAACAACGAAAGGCGCCGCGATTATCGGCGCCCATCGTTCGGGGGAGGACATGTCAACGGGAGAATGCGGAGTGTTTCAGGCCTGCCGCCAGATGGTGGCCCGAGCAAGTCAGCCAAAGATCAGCCGGTCTGCGCTCCATAGTTTCTCACCGTGAGTAGAATGGACTGCAAAGAGGTGGTGATATTCGATAATGCGTTGGAATAACGGCGGATCAGCTCGGTGTACTGCCAACGCATTTTGAACGCTTCTTCAGGAAAATCCAGGATTTCCAATAAAACCGCCCGATGGATTTCATCGAGATAACGAATAACATCATAAGGATACTCGGGGATATTATCGTCTTCAATCTCCCCGCGTGACAACCGGTCCCGATAAATCTCGACCTTTTCCAGCACAACAGTGCCAAAACACCAGGGGGTCATGATTACCCCGAGGTTGTTTTTGTCGGTATGAAACGAACGGATTGAGCGTAAGATTATCTCGGTAATAATCTTACGGGCACGCAAGTATGAGAGAGTTTCGGTCCGCAGTGGGTCGCAGTTCTCAATTTGGGCGATTAATCGACTTTCTTCTAAGTGACATTTTGCGGCCAATAACTCCATAAAACGGTAATACTCATCAAAGTATACCTTCACATTCTCAGAAAGTGTGAAAAGGTAATACCCCTTCTCATCGCATTTTATTCGAGGCTCAGTCTGACTTTTCAATCGAGATTCCGGAAATCCGCGTTCCATCGTTTCCATAGTCATCGCTCTCCCGCCGTCGTTGACTTGATGTTCACTCACGATTAACGCAAAGGTCGTGCCCTCCCGGGAGATTATCATTTTATCGTTCATCGGCGATGACAATTGCTGGTCATCTTATTAAAATACAACAAGATAAAAGCCGGGATCCAAGACCCCGATAGTGACAAAGTCAGTAGTATTGTCGGGAATTTCAGGCGTCACCGGAGAAAATCAGCTGCAAAACCGTGCATACTACGTCCTACCCTGCACCATATTGCACAACCCAGCCAGAATTACCCCGCGAACAGTAAAAGCGAGTGGATCGGCAAAATGGCGGTTGCTCCCGTGGGTCATCTGTACGTAGAATAACCACAGCGATGGGACGTATTTTGGCGATAGATTACGGGCGGCGGCGGGTCGGATTGGCCGTGACCGATCCACTGGGAATAACAGCCCAGGGACTGCCGACCTTACTCATCGATTCGCCGAACGATGTCATCGGCTGGATTGATGAACACCGGGGCGAACTGGAAATCGAACGGGTAGTCATGGGCTTGCCTCGTTCGCTGTCCGGCCATACCGGTCCGATGGCTGAGGAAGTGACGGTTTTTGCCGAGCATCTGCGTGAACAAACGCAGTTGCCGGTGGAATTAGTCGATGAACGACTGACCTCCCGTCAGGCCCAGGCCACTTTCGCCTCCTCAGGGAAGAAACTTAAAGGACATAAGGAAACCATCGATAAGATCGCCGCCATTTTAATCCTGCAACACTATTTGGAAATTAATCCTCCCAACACCGTGAATGATCCGACCGATTAGGGTATCGGATTACCTGTGTATTATCATATTATAATGAGGCCGGTGGATCCGATAGCGAGCTGGGGTTACCTGACGGATTGGCGATGCTAAAGAAAATTATACTCGCGCTGCTCATAGTTTTCCTCGTTACCGCCGGCGTTCTGGCTTACCTGGTTTTTGGTAAAATATCACCACCGGATGGAACAGCCACGCTGATCGTACCCAAAGGGGCTACCACCGCGACAATCGCCGCCGACCTGGACAAATTGGGGCTGGTCCGTTCACCCACAATCTTCCGCTGGCTGGCCCGGGTCGGCAATGTCGACCGTCACATCAAACCCGGGCGCTACGATTTCGCCAAACCGGTTTCAACCTACGATATTTTGCAGGACTTATATCGTCAGCATGCCGTCATTCTCAGCATCACCTTCCCGGAGGGTTGGCAAATCGACCGTTTTGCCCGGTATGCCGAACTCAAGCTCGGGGTGTCGGCGGCACGGTTCAGTGAACTGTGTCGCGACTCGCTTTTTCTCTCCGCGTGGCCGATCCCGGCCGCCGATGCGGAGGGCTATCTCCTGCCGGCAGGCTACCAGTTTTATTGGGGCGCCGAGCCGGAAGAAATCGTCGGGGAGTTGATCACCGCAACATTTGCGATGTTTGTTGACTCACTGAAAACGCGGATGGCCGAACTCGGCTGGAATATACACCAGACGCTGACGATGGCTTCGTTGATCGAGGCCGAGGCCGGCGTGGCCGCGGAGCGGCCGCGAATCTCCGCAGTTTTTCATAATCGATTGCGTAAAGGGATCAAGCTCCAATGCGATCCGACAGTTATCTATGCGATGGGCGGTCTCGATCGTCGTTTACTCTATCGCGACTTAACCTTCGACTCGCCGTATAATACTTATCTGCATTATGGTCTTCCTCCCGGGCCGATTTGCAATCCGGGTAAACCCGCGGTCATGGCCGCGCTGTATCCACCGAAATCCGATGAGTTGTATTTCGTCGCGCGCGGTGACGGGACCCATATTTTTTCCAAAACCCTGCGTGAACACAACCGCGCCCGCCGCGAAGTTAAACACCTCCGCGGCTCCAACTGAAATAATACTCTCCATTATTCATTTACCGGAATCGCCGCGCATGAATGCTCGGGGAAAACTCTTTGACTATGCGCTGATTGGTTCTATCGTTACTCGTCGGGGGAGCGATCGGCCGCCTGAACTCAGCCGCCCGGCCGATGTTACGGCGCCATGGGAACCAATATCAAAATCAGCAAACGGCTCGTGGCAATCAACGCCGTCGGCGGGGTCACGGCCAAAATCCTCAATGTCGGGGTGCTGATCTGGCTGCAACCGTATTTGCTGGGGCGGATCAGTGCCGATGAATACAGTCTCTACCCCGTGCTCGCTTCGTTGATCATTTTCCTGCCGTTGATCACGACAGTCTTCACCAGCGGCCTGTCGCGATTTGCCGTCGAAGCCGCCACCAACGGCGACGACCAGAGAATCACACAGATCACTTCGACGTTTTTCTCCCTTCTGCTGGGCGCGGGATCGTTCCTGCTTATTGCCGGCTGGCTGCTCGCCTGGCAAATCGACCACGTGCTGACCATCGCGCCGGAACAATTGGCCGACGCCCAATTGATGTTTGCTTTGCTGGTGACGGCATTCGTTGCCCGGGCGGTCCTGACACCGTTTTTTGTCGGTTTTGAGATCCGCCAGAAATTCGTCCAGTTAAACGCTATTTCACTGGGTGTCCAGGTGGTGCGGGTATCTATATTATTTATTTTGCTGTTCGGTGTTTCCACAAGGGT
This sequence comes from Candidatus Zixiibacteriota bacterium, assembly GCA_024277855.1. Lineage (GTDB taxonomy): Bacteria > Zixibacteria > MSB-5A5 > WJJR01 > JAJRUJ01 > JAJRUJ01. Next base: position 9,789 of record JAJRUJ010000126.1, on the reverse strand, counting down.
GTTATGGGTGGTGGTGGCGGCTACCGGAGCTGATTTTTGCGGCGCTCTGGTCACCATGGTCATCTCGCGGCGGTTAGTCCCGGCGCTGCGGTTTCGTGTCGCGGAAATTAGACGGGACTTGATCGGCAGAATTGCATCTTTCGGGGGGTGGGTTTCATTGGCTCAACTGGCCGATATGATGCGGCTCGGTGCCGCGCCGATTGTGCTCAATAAACTGGGGACTTCAGTCGATGTGACCGTTTTCTATCTCGGTTCGCTGGCCTTCCGCCAACTGCAGGATTTTTCCTCTGCGGTCAGACGGCCCCTTTTGACCCCGCTGACCGCATTGCATACTTCGGGAAACATCGAAAGCGTGAAAAATATTTACCTGCGGGGGGGGAAGTATTCACTCTGGGCTTCATTGTTGCTGGTTGCGCCGCTGGTCATCTTTCGACAGGAAGTGATGTTGTTATACGTGGGCAATACATATCTCACTGCGGCTTCGGTAATGGCCTTACTCCTGTTGACCTTCCCCCTGACCTACGGCAATGTGATGATGCCACAATTGGCTTATGCCAAAGGGGAGATGCGCGGTCCGGCTCTGGGGGCCTTTTTTACGCAAGTGATCAACCTCGGCTTGACAATGTATCTTGTTGGCCCTCGGCAAATGGGAGCGGTCGGGGCCGCACTTTCGCTGGTAATTGTCGTCGGCATTTCCCAGCCGCTGGTATTTTGGCCGATGGGACTCCGTCTTGCCCGAGTCGATTTCGGCCGCTGGGCACGGGAAACGCTTCGGCCCGGGTTTGGTCCCTGCCTGGCCGGGTTGATCGCCTGGGTTAGCTGGCCCTGGGTGTTGGATGAATCGCGCCTGCCGATGCTTTTGCTTTGTATCGCCGGCGGAACGTCTTTCTACCTTGCGGGCCTGTTCGGATTTTGCCTTGATGATTACGACCGGGACCATCTGCGCCGGTTGTGGATGGGCGTCCGATCATGGGGCAACGAGTCATGGCAAACGGTAAAGGAGTTTGGCCGAGAGTATGAACATGATCTATAGAAAGACCGCGCGCTTCTTGTTTCGGCCGGTCCACCGGCACGTGTTGACCCCTTTGCGCCTGGCCCGTAGTCGTAAATTACCAAATCGCCGCCTGGAAATCGGGCCGGGATATCCCCGCATTGACGGGTTTGAGACACTCAATGTCGCCGGAACCTGGCGGCAGGTTGACTATCTCCTTGATGCGGCAAGACCTCTGCCTTTTGCCGATAAGACATTCGCGATTGTGCATGCCAGCCATGTCCTCGAACATCTTCCCTGGTATCGCACGGCCGAGATCGTTGCCGAATGGACCCGGATTATCCGGCCCGGCGGCCGGCTGGAAATCTGGGTGCCCGACGCGGCGAAAGTTGCCCAAGTACTGATCGATATCGAAAACAATCAGAGCAGCGAATGCTACCCCGACGGTTGGTGGGTGCGCAACGAACAGCACGATCCCTATCTCTGGGTGGCCGGGCGGCTGTTTTATGGGGCGCGGGAGGATTATCCCAGTTGGCACCAGGCACTCTTTACCCCGCGATATCTGAGACAGGTCATGGAAGCGACGGGATTACAGGATATTCGTCAGATGGACCCAAAAGAAACGCGCAGTGTCGACCACGGCTGGTTAAATTTAGGGATGGTGGGGAGCAAGCCATGAACTACCGTTCAATCGCCGAATTGAACCGAGACATTGCCGGGCTTGTGCCCCGGCTGCCCTTTGATTTGGATATTATAGTCGGCATTCCCCGCAGCGGCCTGTTACCGGCCAACTTGCTCTCGTTATATCTCAACCGGCCGTTGACCGATGTTGCCGGGTTGATCGAGGGTCGGCTGATTGAAGCGGGCGGCCGGAGCGGCCTGGGTCACGACGCCGGCGTACCTGCAAAACCCGGGAAAATACTCGTTGTCGATGACAGTCTATCCAGCGGGGCGGCAATGAAAAAGACGCGGAGACGGATTGCCGCCGCGTCGCTGCCGCATAAGATTTTCTACTGCGCGGCCTATATCGTTCCTCAGCGAAAACGAGAAGTCGATTTTTTCTGCGATATCGTACCGCAACCCCGGTTGTTCGAATGGAATTACCGCAACCATTATCAATTGCAGAATGCCTGTGTCGATATCGACGGCGTGCTCTGCCGTGACCCGCGCGAGACCGAAAATGACGACGGTCCCCGGTATCGCAAATTCATCGAAACTGTCCCGCCGCTGATCACGCCCACCGTACAAATTGGCTGGCTGGTGACCAACCGCCTGGAAAAGTACCGCGAGCTGACCGAAAATTGGTTGGCACGGAACGGGATCGAATATCGCGAACTGGTGATGATGGATTACCCGGATATGGCCGCCCGTCGGGCCGCCGGAACCCATGGATCATTTAAGGCGGCGGTGTATCAATCAACCGACGCATTGATCTTTATCGAAAGTTCACTTCGGCAGGCGGTTAAAATTGCCGAGATTTCCGGCCGTGATGTCCTCTGCACCGAAACCGGCCAGTTAATCCGGCCGGGAATAACTGGCCCAGACGGCCAGACAACACAACCGGCCATTCAACATCCGCCCGGCAAAAACATACTCAATCGCCTCCTCCACCGCTTTTCTGAACACAACTAATTTTGGGATCGGTTTCATTTTTTATTTGACAGGCCAAAGAATAATTGTTAATTGTACAACAAGTTTAACCGAAATACGGTAATAAATATGTTTGGGAGCAGATAACATATACCATTCGCCGAGGAGACGGTATTCACATGAGCCAAATCATGATCAACACCACTGTGCTTGATGTGTGCCTCTATGGCGGGGGGAGTAGACTATAAAATCTGCTCATAAGATCGATTGTCCCACCCGCCGAGACTCAATACTCCGGCGGGTTTTTTATTGTATGCCCGCCGGGTAGAAACAACACATCCGCTGTGGGAAGGACGGTAGTATCATGACCGCCGAATTTTACGAAGACGAAAAAATCACCGAGAAAGAACGTGAAGTCGGCGCGCGCGAGGCCTTCGGCCGGTTGCTGCCGCTGCTCAAGCCCCATACCCGCGGTCTGCTGGGCTGCCTGATATTACTGGTTTCGGCCACACTGTTGTCGCTGGCCTGGCCGGTGTTGCTCAAACGGGCGGTGGATGTCAATATCGCCGCCGGGGATTTTCCGGCGCTGCTGGTGACCGCCGGGATCATCGGCCTGATCCAGGGGGTGACCCTGTTGTTGCAATACTGGCAACGGGTCCGGCTGGAAATCATCGGCCAGCATGTGATGGTTGACCTGAAACGACGGTTATTCGATCATATCCTCTCGCTGGATGTGTCGTTTTTTGACCGCAACCCGGTCGGACGGCTTTTGGCGCGGATCGAATCAGATACCGAATCGCTGCGGTTGATGTTCACCAACACTGTCGTGCTGATGATCGGCGATTTGATTTTAGTCGCCGGGATTTACGCGTTGATGTTTTTCTATAGCTGGCGGCTGGCCCTGATCCTGCTGGCCGCAATCCCGATGGTTGCGGTGCTGGTGTTCGTTTTTGAACGCAAGACGACCTGGCGATTTTTTGAGGTCCGGCGGAAAATGGCCGAAGTCACCGCGAAGATCACCGAACTGTTGCACGGGATGTCGATCATCCAGATTTTCCATCGCGGCGCTTACGCCCGCGAGATGGTTAACCTGGCCAACCGGCTGAAATTTAAAGACGATAGTTACGTCAACATCGCGGTCTGTGTCTTTTTCAACACTGTGTTCTTTTTCGAATACGTGATGTTCGCGGCTGTCTTGTTTTTCGGGGTTTACTGGAGTTCGACCGGCGTGATCACAGTCGGCACGATCAGCATGTTTGTGGTGCTGATATGGCGGTTGTTCGAGCCGATCTGGCGGACATCCGAACAATTGTCGAACATCCAGAAAGCCGTGGCCGGTGCCCGGCGGATTTTCGCCCTGCTCGAGGAGAAACAACTTCTCCTCGACCCGGCAAAACCGGTTGCCCTGGGCAAAATCAACCAGGGAATCCGCTTTGAGAATGTCTGGTTTTCCTATACCGGGGACGACAACTGGGTTATTGAAGACGTCAGTTTCGAGATTCCGGTCGGCAAACGGTTCGCGCTGGTCGGGGTGACCGGCGGCGGGAAAACGACGGTGATTTCGTTGTTGTTGCGGTTGTACGATCCGCAACGTGGTCGGATCACAATTGATGGTGTTGATATCAGGCAACTGAGCAAAGCAACTCTCCGACGGCGGTTTGCGCTGGTCCTGCAGGACATTGTCCTGTTTCCCGGCGATGTCAAATCGAACATCGCCCTGGAGGCCGGGGAAATCCCCGACCGGCAGATTGCCGCCGCCGCGCAGACAGTGGAAGCCGACCGTTTTATCAACCGGCTGCCGGAAGGATACGCTACCGAGGTTTCCGAAAAAGGCGCAAATTTCAGCCGGGGTGAGCGGCAATTGCTCTCGTTTGCCCGCGCGCTGGTCACCGATCCGGAAGTCCTGCTTTTGGACGAGGCGACCTCATCGGTCGACCCCGAAACCGAACAGACGATCCAGGAGTCGCTGCACAAGTTGATGGCCGGACGGACTTCGCTGATTATTGCGCACCGGCTCTCGACCATCCTCGATGTGGATGAAATCCTGGTCATCCGTCGGGGAAAAATTATCGAACGTGGAACACACACCGAGCTCCTGTTGCAGGAGGGATATTATTCGCGGCTGTTCCACCTGCAGTTTAAGAATAAAAACGGGGCATTGAAAGATGCTGGATAAAATAAAATGGTTCTGGGGGTACTATAAAAAATACCCCTATGTCCTGGCGGTATTGGTGTTCTTAACCCCGGTGCAGACCGCGTTTCAGGTCAGCATCCCCCGGATGATCGAGTTCGTCGTCGACTTTATCAAAACCGGCGCGGTTCCCGACAACGCGGTCGCCCGCCGGCTGACCGCGCTCGGCGAGGGCTGGGGATTATCGACCGCGACAACATTTTGCCTCGGCCTGATCGCGCTTGGGTTGATGGCGAGTTTGATCTACGTTTTTGTGCAGAGTCATCGCGCCTGGATGAACATTAAGCTCGAGTGGTTGTTTCGGCAATACTCATTCAACGGGATCACCACCAAGGGCCCGGACTTTTTCAACAAGTTCCGGACCGGCGACCTGGTCACCCGCCTGACCGACGATGTTGCCGAGAAGTTATCCTGGTTTGCCTGCTCGGGTATTTTCCGGCTGTACGAGGCATTGTTGATGGTTACTTTCACGATTGCCATGATGACAATCATCGACCCGTGGCTGACGGTTTTCTCAGTTGGACCATTGCCGTTATTGATCTTTGTCTTTTTCAAAAGTTCGAGCCTGCTGGAGAAGCGGTTTGACCATTTGCAAAAAAAGATTTCGCGGTCCAACGACGTAATCGAGGCCTGCTTTTCGGGCATCCGCGTAGTCAAGGCCTATGTGAAAGAGAAGCCGCAAAAACAACGGTTCGACCGGGCGATCAACGAGCGGCGTGACGCTGAAATTTCAGCGATCAAGGTGCATGCGATCATCGACTCGCTGTACATGTATATCTGGCAGACGGGGATTATCATCGTGCTGGTCGCCGGCGGATATCTGGCGATCAACGCCAACCTCTCGCTGGGGAAACTGGTGGCCTTCATTTATTACGAGGTCTACCTGGTTTTCCCGATGTTCGACATCGGGCAGTTTTTGGTCAAATCCCGGCAGTCGGCGGTTTCGATCAACCGGTTGCTCGAGTTGGAAAAGACTCCGCCGATGGTCATCGACAACGGCACGCGCGAATGCGACGGAAATGTCGCCGGTAACTTGCGGTTTGAAAATGTCGATTTTGCTTTCGACCAAACGCGCAAAATCATCGACGGCGTCACTGTCGAGATTCCCTCGGGTCAGACAATCGCCCTGGTCGGCAAAGTCGGGGCGGGAAAAAGTTGGCTGGCCCAGATGGTCCCCCGGCTGGTCGATCCCTCGGGCGGGAAAATTACGCTCGACGGTCACGACCTGCGCGAGTTCCGGCTGGAAGATTTGCGGCGGAACATCGGTTATGTCCCGCAGGAGCCGGTGCTGTTTTCCGATACGGTACGCAACAACATCGTCTTTGGCCGGGACGAAATCGACCAGGCGACGATCGACTGGGCCGTCGACGTTTCGCAGTTAAAAGAGGAAGTTGCGACATTCCCGAACGGGCTGGACACCGAAATCGGGACACGCGGGATGTCGATTTCCGGCGGGCAGAAACAGCGGCTTGCCCTGGCCCGTGCGCTGGTCGGCAAACCGAAAGTGCTGATTTTGGACGATTGCACCTCGGCGCTGGATTCGCGCACCGAGACCGCGCTCTGGGAGCGACTGCACGAGGTCATGCCGGGGATGACGGCGATTTTGATTACGCACCGTCCGGACACGCTGGAGAATGCAGATATGATCTATGTGCTCGAGGACGGCAAAGTAACCGAGACCGGCAAACATGACGAGTTGATTGCGCAAGCCGGTCAGTATGCCCGGATGTACAAACGCTACCTGCTCAAAGAGCAAGTGACGGGCGTGACGTGAGCGTCTTGTGGTTCAGCTGGCGTACAATCTCGTACACCAGCTATTCATTATTCAAATTTTGAGCTAATACCCTGAACCAACAGTTCATCAGGATACTATGAAAGGAGATGAAGTCAAGACTCAGCAGGCGCTTAGCATGCGGCCTGTTAAAATATGATAGGTCAGCGACTTAAAATGATACCCCCTTTATTTTTCGTTTGCTATATATTATCAAATTTATTTTTATGGCAAAAAGGGGAATCTGAAATGAAAACCATATATTGTGCTGGGCCTTTGTTTAACGCACAAGAGCGCGACAATATGACATGCATATCTTCCGTTTTGGAAGAAGCTGGTTACAAGACTTTTCTGCCTCACCGGGATGGGATCGAACTTGCCGCACTCAGTAAAGAACTTGCTAAGAAAGCTGAGGCAATTGATGATATCGACAGCCTGCTCGCTCAGATTATTTTCTATGTAGACTCATACCAAGTAGCCAATTGTGATGGTCTCGCTTTGAATCTCAATGGAAGAGTGCCGGACGAAGGGGCAATGGTCGAAGCCGGACTCGCTTGGTCTTTCGGAAAACCTGTCGTTATCTATAAAGATGATTCGAGATCACTTCTTAAAGGGAAAGACAACCCGCTTGTGACCGGCTTGGCAAATTTCGAGATATTGGATAGGTTAGAGCTTATACCAATGGAGTTCCAAAAGCATTTTGCCAATGGCTATCATTCAATAAAGTTGGATTGGGATAGGCTGGCAGTGCATCAATCCCGAGTCCTAAAAAAGGGCGAGGAACTTTATGACTTCCTTCGGGATAACAGAGGTCATACACTGGACTGTCAGATATTAAGAGCAAAGCTTGAGTTTTAACTTTCTTCCTAAGTATTAAGGAGAGACCAAATGATAGAAGATATGTTGGCCCGTGAGGCCGCACTTTGTACTCACCCGTACGCTACTGTAAGCTCCAAGTCAAAAGGCCGGGTCTATCCGCTTGAAAACGATGGCTATCGCACAGAATTTCAAAGAGACATCCACCGTGTTATATATTGTAGGCCATTTCGAAGACTTCGACACAAGACACAGGTATTCTATTTCCCCTTAAATGACCATGTTTGTACAAGATTAGAGCACGTCCACCATGTGGCGTCATGTGCTCGTACTGTTGCCCGCACATTGAAACTTAATGAAGACCTCGTGGAGGCAATCGCCTTGGGCCACGATCTCGGTCACGCCCCATTCGGACATCATGGCGAGGAGTTTCTCACGAAGTTGTACAAAGAATGCACAGGTGATACCAAGTGGAAATTCCAACATGAAGTAAACAGCTTGCGAGTAGTCGACAAACTTGCCCAATGGGATAAACGAGGCCCCGCGGGATTGAATTTGAGTTGGGAGGTGAGAGATGGTATTGTCTCCCACTGCGGCGAGAGTCTTGAGGATTTGGATTATTCCCGAATTTCCCCACACACATCGCAAAAAATTTTGGGCGACATTAGATTGAAAACTGACGCAGGCATGCCTTGCACGCTTGAAGGATGCGTCGTCAGGTTGGCGGATGTATTCGCATACGTGGGCAGAGATTTGGAGGATGGAATTCAAGCAGGTCTTGTAGAGAGAGAAGATATCCCCTCTTATGTCAAGCAAATCCTCGGCGAGGATAACGGCACAATTGTCAAGAATCTCATCACTGATTTAATTGATTCTTCACCTATAAATGATAACTACCTGGCAATGTCAGAAGAAAAATTCAAGGCCATTGTTGCTCTTAAAGAGTTCAATACCTCTAATATATACAAACGTAAAGAACTGCACATGTATAAGCGGAAACTCGAAAATATGATGATGAGCATTTTCCAAGTATTATTCCTTGTTTTAGAAGATACCCGCTGTTTCACCAAAAAAAGTGGTTTTCCAAGACGATTATCTTGCCTTGCTGTTCTTAAAGAATTTGTCAATGACATTCAATATACATATGTGGGCCATGATGAAAAGGCTTATGCCCAAATCGTCGTGGATTTCCTCTCAGGTTTTACAGATAATTATGTTATGCAGGTGTACGAGGAGCTTATTCCAATTAAGCCGATCGTTTGATTGACCGATGGGAAACGGGTGCCCCTACTGCCAGCGGAAAATCTTGATCGAAATAACCAGGAAGAGCAAGCCGCACCCGGCCAGGACCGCAATCTCGGTACCCAGTGAAAAAACTGAGGCGCCTTCCATGAAAATCTTGCGCAAACCCTCAACGGCATATTTAAGCGGGAGAATTTTCAGAAGTGGCTGAAGGAAACCCGGGAGGTTATCCACCGGGAAAAATGTCCCCGAGAGAAACATCATCGGGAAGAAAATAAAATTGGCGATCCCCGCGCCGGTCTCGGCCTTGGCGATCCGCGCGCCGATTAAAAACCCCAGCGAAGTAAAGGTCAGGATGCTCAGCGTCAGGAAGAGGAAACCGTCAAAATAACTCCCGACGATGTGCGCGCCAAAAACATAGACCGCCAGCAAAATCAGCAAAACCGCCTGCGAGAGAATGATCACGTAGCGCTGGATGATAATCGAAAAAACGAAAATCGATTTGGGCAGCGGAGTAATCGCCAGCCGCTTAAGGTTGCCCTTCTCACGGTAGGAGGTCAGCATAAACCCAATCGAAAACAGGCAGGTGCTCATCAGCGATATGCCGATCAGGCCGGGCAGAAAATAATCGATATACGACCGCTTTACCTGCACATTGCCGACCGCGACAGTTTCGAATTTCAGCGGCGGCCGCAAACCGCTCATCCGCTGGGCAAAGTGATATTCGATCACTTCGAGAATCCCCTGCGCCACCGCATTGTACTGGATATTCGATTCATTATAATACACTCGCAACGCAACATGCCCGGCCCTCAACGAATCGCCGAACCCCTGCGGGATTTCGATTACCAATGTACCCTGTCGATTTTTGAGATCGTCAAGCAGACTGTCCAGATCGCCGGTGCGCACCCGAAACGCCGGGACCTGCGTCAGGGCGCTGTCGATAAGGATCCGGGAGAACATGCTCTGATCGGCATCGGCCACGCCGACACCCATCGAAATCGGCGAACTGTTATTGCCCCCGAAAACCGTCCCGAAAACAAAGATGAGAAACATGGGAAAAGCATACGACCAGAAGACCGACGCTTTCTCCCGCATGAATAATTTCATGTGGATGAATATATTTTTGGCCAGCAAACGCGTCATTTTTGTGCTACCCGTTGCACCCGGTTACTCCCGCAGACGATG
>JAJRUJ010000009.1 GCA_024277855.1 Candidatus Zixiibacteriota bacterium | reverse complement strand
TCACCGATGTTCCACACTTCGAACGGAGCACGGTTATCCCATTTCCCGTCAGTGTTAAAATCGTAATACTCGCTGCCTTCGGCCGTGAAACGAAGTTCCCAGTCGTACGTACCGATATGATTCCGCCAGTTCATCCGGCTGAAATCAGAGCCGTGGTCGGAACTGACGTAGAAATCTCCGGTGGAGTTCCACGACCACATCACATTGTCCGGTGGATCGACTGGTCCGTCGGCGTTTTGTACTTCAACAATGCTATTCACGCCAAAATCCGGGCCGGAGACCTTGACCTGCAAACCATCGACGATCGGATAATCATCGTCATTTGTTTGGTTGGTCTGGTCGGCCAGCAACACGGTGCCCAGGGTAACGTCGGTCAAATCCCAGAAAAACCCGCCTTCGCCGTCATCGGCAAAGGTGACTTTGTAGTCATGACCGGTTAACTGGGTCGGATCGATCACAATGGGCGACACCGAACCGTTGGAAACACCTGCAGTATGGGTAACTTCCAGAACCTCGGCATGCTCGGTGTCGTACATATACCCACCGGCGGCTTTCTGCGGGGCAATAGTAATTGCCTCCGGTGCGTTTTCGAGGGTCTTGGGCGTCTTATCCGGATCGTACGAATAAGCAGTAACCGCCCAATAATAGTCAAACACGTTGTGCAACCCACCACCCCGGATAAAGTCTTCGGTCAATTCGATATAACGGCGGATGCCGCTGTCTGTCCCGAACTGAACGGGGTGGTCGATGACTGCGCCCTCTTCGATGACGAACTCGAGATCGAAAATAATCCCGGTGCCGTCATTGAGGTCGAACGTGGCAACCCGTTTCCACGGGCCGGCAACCGATTCGCCCTGGTAGATATTGTATCCCTGGAAGGCATAGTCGCCCGAGTTGTCTTCCGAATCGGTTCCCCAGTCGAGAACAATTGCCTCATCCTGGGCAACCGCGTTCACCACGGGCCGCGCCGGCGGGTCGGGCAGATCAAACTGCGCGTCAAACGCCGACTGGGCAAACAAGTCGTTAAACTTCAGCGCCGTGATTGACGTCTGGCGATCAGAACCCTGCCCAACCAATACGGCCACAACAACCTGCTGGGTGTCGTTCGGTTCCATCGTAATCGGACCGGTCGACTGCATGTACCGCCGGTCGGCGGCGTTGCCGTCTAACCAACCGGTGCCGGTCACCGGGTCACCATTGAACATGAACTTGGTTTCTTCGCCGGTGATTGGGTTGGTCATTGGAGCGCCGGAGTTTTTGGCATCCAGGCCCTGCTGATACCAGTAAGTTTCCTGGGCATTGTCCGGATCGGTGCCGTTGATATACATGTTGAACGAAGTCATCGGCATTGCCGTGTACCCGTAAACCCACTGGTCGAGGAAGAAAACAGAATCTTCGGGATTCTCACTCGCGATAATCGGCCCCTGGAAAAAATCGTATCCGACGGCCGGCGGCGAGTTACCATAGTTTGCATCGTTGTTCGTCGCGTTGTAACAGTATCCGAGACTCAATTCCGAGTCCGAGCCAACGAGGTCATCGCCGGCATCGCCCAAATCGGGGTCCGCCCAGACTGACACATACATGTCTTCGATCGTGTTCCCGCCTTTGTTGATCAGGCGAAAATCGATAAAGGCACATTGTCCCAGGGACCCGGTACGGTTAAAGGCGAATGTCGTCTGCTGAATTTCGACGCCTAACCCTTGGGCAGAGCCTGCCGAGTTGACATGTTTTGCGGGATCAGCATCGTTATAGACACACCACAGCGTTTGGTCACCGGTTATTTTGGGAGTACCGTCCTCATTGACCGGCGCACCCATATCAGCAGGCCAGTTATGGTAGTCATCCCAGAGTTCTTCGAGTGCAGCATCACCACTCGGGCGGGGAGCATCATAGAAACCGGTATTCAAACGGTCCTTGACGATCTTATAAACTTTGAAGTCGTCGCTGTCCTCCTGCCAGGTCCCATTGGCCATCGGCCCCGGGGAGTAAGTATGTGAATACTCAGCTAAACTCACCCGCAGGTCGCCGTTAACCTTCCCGCCGAGCCAAATGCCCCCGGCGTAAATGACCGAAAGGTTCGTGCCCCGGGGGAAATAGAGACCGTCCGCTTTGCCCAACATCGAACCGTTGTCATAGGCGAACGATCCCTGGTTGGTCACGAACATGAGAAGCTGGTTTGCGTCGATCCAGGTCTGAAAATCGAGTTCGGCCGCGGCCGTCGATTTATACAGACCATTGAGTTCGGCGTGCATCGGCGGTGCTCCGAAAACCGCCGCCGACCACAGCAAGACCAGCACGCTACTCAGAATTACAGTAAATCGCTTCATGCGCTAAGCCTCCTTGGCCAGAGATTAAATACTCACTTTGACCCCGAACCGAATCTGGCGCGGGATGTCATAGCTGTTGGGGTTGTTCTGTTTGATATTGTACTTTTCCAACCCGTTGTAGCCGGTGTAATCCGCATCTTCATATGTTTCAATGAAATTGCGGCCATCGGGAGTTGTCAGCCAACCCGTAGAATTAACCTGACCACTGGATTCGTAGACGTCGATCTCGTTCTTTCGATCAAGGACATTCAACACCCAGATATACACGTCCAGGTCATATTTGCCGAAGTTCAGCACCTTGTTCGCCTTGAGATCGAGACGGTAGGTCCAGGGGCCATACTCCGAATTGATCGCGCCATCAGGCACCGGCGAAATAGCGGCCAGGGTAACCTCGTTAAAGATATCCATCGGCGAGTACGGCGTACCCGATGCCGCTCCGAAATGGAAGTTGATTCCGGCGTTCTCGAACGGGTACCATTCACCCAACTGCGGACCTTCGCCTTTACCCGCCCGGATATCGACACTGGCCGATAGTTTGTGGCGTTGATCGAAGTCGAGCGGCGAGGTGGATTTCGGTGCATCCGACACAGTCCAGGCAATATTTCGCTGGGTCGTTGCCCACGAGCCGGTCCCGGTAGCCCAGGAAAGACTGTAATTCAGGTCAAGCGCAACACTGCGGTTTCGGCGCATGTTCAAGGTCATTTCCAGACCCTTCACCGTCCCAAAATCCGAATTCACATAGAGATCGAAATCGCGACCGGAGGCGCCCTGCTGAACTGCCTGGTGACTGACCTGGGTCAGGTCTTCTACGTCTTTGTAGTAGGCCGTGAAATCCAGGCGAGTATAGTCGCCAACCTGCTTGGTCATACCGATTTCATAAGCAGTCGTTTTTTCCGGTTTGAGATTCGGATTGCCGAATGCGTAGTAATACCCCGCGCTGGTCAACCGGTAATTCATGTAATCCCAGCCAACATAGAGGTTTTGCAGGTCGGGACGCTGGAAGAACTTCCCGTATGACAGATGAAAAGTCGTCTTGTCGGATATGGGAAAACCAAAACCCAACCGTGGGGACAACTTCGTTTCCGCCTTGGCATCTTCCAGGTCGGTGGGATCCAGGACTGAGTCATCCCCGGAAAGATTATCATTGGGATCACCCAGGGGAGTATCAGGGAATTTCAGCCGTTTGGTATTCACGTTTAAGTAGTCAAAACGCAAACCGGCGTTGACCACCAAGCCTTCCCACTCAAACTTGTCCTGGAGGTAATAGGCAAATTGATACGGATGCCGGGCCTCGTTGCCCTCGGAAAGCGTATCGGATTCGTTGCCGAAAATATCGTACCCGTAATGGTCGACATCGTCATAGCCGCCATTGTCGTACCAGACACCGTCCACCACCGAATCTTTGTAGGCCATGTGGGGGAAAAGGTGACGGTAGTATTTTAGGGTGTGGTACTGGTATTCAACCCCGGTTTTCACTTCATGGTTGGGATGCACCTGACTGGTTATGTCAGATTTGAAGCCCCAGTACGACGATTCGCGTTTCGTAAAATCTTCCCACACCCAGTTCTCGTCGGCATACATGACCCCGTTTTCATCCTGCAAAATGAGGTCGGAGACCCAGGGATTGTCGCCATCCGCCAATGCCGCACGAACGCTGTCACGCGAACGACCATTCCGCATATAACCACGTTCATCCTGCACAACGATGTCTTCGAATACCGGTTCACCCGCGTCGGTAGTGTCGACTTGAACGGTGATGTATCCAAAGCCATAATCATCATCGATCATCAGAGCATGATCGGCCTGCGACGGTGTTTCCGGATTGTCCCCGCTATAGAACAACCTTGTCTCGTCAAACGTGAAATTGCCGTCCGGACGACCGTAGTCGATCATGTTGTCAAAAGCGACTCCGTCACCTCGTTTACGGGAAGTATTGTAATAGTTGACCGACGCGGTGAAGAATGTCTTGGGATTGACATTGTAAACCAATTTCCCGTACGCCGAGTTGTTCTTGTCTAAATACCGGGGAACATGACTGGTGTTGAAATAGAACGAATGCAGATACTGGCTCCAGTCGTCTTGCGAACCGAGAAATCCCAGTTTCAGTTTCATCGACTGGGTCAGGTTCATATTGACTTTCCCCTGCCAGGAATACCCGGACAGACGATTCGACGGTAACTCGTAGCTGCGCGCCCCGTCCTTGTCGAAAAACCAATCCTCCGTAGTGGCGCGCGGTTCACGATCACCATAATAGCGACGTTCGCCGGAGACGAAGAAAGTCATCTTATCATTGAACCCGGGCACTGGTCCGGAAAAGTCACCGGCATACGTGTTGTAATCATAATTGCGGTTGGTGACATTATCGGTGATCAATTCGATCGTGCCCGAATAATTCTGATTACCTTCTTTGGTGATCACGTTGATCGCCCCGGACGAGACCCAGCCATACTCGGCGGTGAATCCACCCGTGGTAATCGAGACCTCTTCGACAGCGTTCTGATTGACCTGAGTAGTTGCCAGACCACTTTGTGGGTCCTGTTGCGAGAATCCGTCCACAAAATAGGCAACCTCGGAACGGCGCCCGCCGCGAATACTCATCGAGCTGGGGCCGGAGGTGCTTTCACGGCCGCCTCGCTGGCGGACATCGGCATTATCCAAAAACTGGACGACACCGGCCTGGTAGCCGACGATATCCTGATATGACCGTGTCGGTAACGAGGCGATTTGCTCACGGTCCACGATCCGCAGAGAAGAAGTCTGGTCTTTTATAATCAGCGGCCGTTTGGCCTGCACGCGAATTGTGCCGACTTCCACCGCCTGCGAGGTCAGCTCCAGATTAATGTCGGTCGTCAAATCCACCGAAACGCGGACGTTTTCGACTTCCATCGGCGTATAACCAACCAACTGCGCTTTCACCACATACGAGCCGACCGGTACAGACAAAATCACATACCGCCCGTTCTCGTCGGTGAGCCCGCCCAGACTAGTCCCGACAATTGTGATCGCAGCACCGGGGATTGGCTGAGCAGTCTCTTTGTCGACGACGTTGCCGGCGATTTTCCCCGTCGTTCCGGCCAACGCAATCGAAGCGGCTAAAAGCACGCAGACCGCCAATGCAACCGGAACAAACTTCCTAATGATCCTTGTGCTCAAAACTCATTCCTCCTGTTGGAGTTTACCATATTCTCATCGGACAACAGTCTTTCGTCTCCGGATATCTCTTGCAATTGACACACTATGACGGCTCCCCCATCACACCTCCTTGCAAATGGTGAATTAATTTCGAATTTAGTTTTTATCGATGTTGGGAACTTTTCCATGTTCCTCGCTTACAATCCTATGTGCGCGGGTAACGGGAGCTTATCTGCCTCCGCTCTCAAGGCGCTTTTTTGTACATATCGGCAAAGTCATTAGAGCCTAAAGGGATAAACACTCTTCCCCTGCCGATTTAATCAACACAAAGCTATCGCACCCCCCAGTGCAAATGAAGGATTCCCCCCTTCAGCATGGAAATTCCGGTTGGCGGGATGTTATGTCAAGGAAAAAAGACGAGTAAATCTAACATGTGAGCAGACTTCAACGCTGTTTCCTGCCCCCGGCAGTGCCCTGCCATCAGCAAAAACCACCCCCTTGCGCAACGACAATACCAGGAGTTGGTGGTATTATTCCCCCCCAAGACTCAGGCAAAATGAGCGACAAATGACAAGGGCAGCTCTTGAGACGGCTAAAGTCCGGCGACAAAGTCTTTTAACCGGTCAAGCGCGAGTCGAATTTTTTCTACCGAATTAGCGTAAGAGAGCCGGAGAAAACCCTCGCCAAATCGGCCGAAAGAGGTCCCGGAAAGAACCGCAACACCGGCCTCATTGAGCACCCGGCTCTCCAGTTCGCTTGAAGGTATTCCCAATTCACCAACATTCGGGAAAGCATAGAATGCACCTGCTGGACGGACGCAACTAATTCCGGGAATTGCATTTAGCCCCTCAACGATGATTTCGCGTCGACGCCTGAATTCAGCCACCATTTGTTCCGGCTCATTCTGCGGGCCAAACAGCGCCGCCGGGATGATCCGCTGAGTAAAAGCGGCCGTACAGGAGACAATATTCGTTTGCAGTCTGGTAACTGCTTGTGCCAGTTTGACCGGCATAATCCCGTACCCCAACCGCCAACCGGTCATCGCGAAGGTTTTGGACATACCATCGAGGATAACAGTACGATCGCTCATCCCGGGAAGTGAAGCAATACTCTCATGACGGCCGTCATACACGATCTTTGAGTAAATTTCGTCGGAGAAGACCATCACATTGTGTTTGATCGCAGCTTCGGCAATCGCTTCGAGGTCTGCCCGAGTCAAGACACCACCGGTCGGGTTTTGGGGAGAGTTGAGAATAATCAATTTTGTTTTATCGGAGATTTTCTCCCGCAGTTCCCCGATGTCGATGCGAAAATCATTTTCCATCCGCAATTGAATTGGCACGGCTTTGCCGCCAACAAAATTAATCACCGATTCATAGATCGGAAATCCCGGATTTGGATAGATGATTTCGTCGCCCTTATCGACCAACAGCGTAATCAGGTAATACATGATCGGCTTGGCCCCGGGTGTGATGACCACCTGCTCCGGATCGAAAGTCATCCCCCGCAGTTCGCCGGCATATTTGGCCACCGCTTCCCGCATATCCGGCATCCCGGCGGCGGCGGTGTAATGCGTATATCCTTCGCGTAATGCCCTGGCCCCCGCTTCGATGATATGCCGGGGTGTATCAAAATCCGGTTCACCGATTTCAAGATGAACGATATCCCGCCCCTGCGCTTCGAGTGCCTTGGCCTTGGCCAGAACAACAAACGCCGTCTCAGTTCCCAAACGCGACAGCCGCTCGGCAAATGGGATTTCAAAAGCAGATCCGGTTGATGTTTGCTTGGTCATCTCAGAACACCTCCGACACCGCGGTCTCAGCGGCGCAGCCCCGATTGTATCGTCTATGCGCCTCTGAATCGGCGCCGTATTCTCTTAATTCCACCTGCTGCCCGGCTCCCTGATCGCCAACTTCCGTTGCGTGGGCGACTCGTGGTTAAGCTGGTGCAAACAGTATCATACCCCGGCTGGCGGGCGTCAACGGTGATCGAGTAGTTTTTGCCATAGCCGGACAGCTTTTCGCTGCAAAGCGGCAAGGTCGCCGTCGTTGCGGACGACATAATCGGCAAGGGCCGCGCGGGCGGAAAAAGGAAGTTGTGCTTTCATCCGGTCACGAATCTCACTTTTCGACCAGCCCCGTTTTCGCAGCCATTTGAACCGCCTGGCCCTGGATGCCCGGACTGCGACCATGATGTCGACCGGCACCTGTTTCCCCCATTCAACCAGTAAAGCCGCATCGACTACGATCAGGGGAACGCCGGACGATTTCAGGGCCACGGCAATCTGACGATTAAGCTCTTTGATCAAAACCGGATGAACGAGCTGATTAAGCTGAGCTCGTCCCTCGGACGAGGCGAATGCCCGGCGAGCCAGCATCTGCCGGTTTATTTTGTTGTCCTCGAAGATATCTTCACCGAAAACTCGCGCGAGGGCCTCCTGCAGCGAGTGATTGCGATCAACGACGTAATGTCCGATTTCATCCCCCGAAATTACCGTCGCACCCCGTTTCTCGAATTCGGCGGCAATTACGGATTTACCGGATCCAACCCCCCCGGTCAAACCAACCAAAATCGGTGATTTGCCTCGAACACCGGGACCTTTTTGCAGATTCTTGACCATCTGACCAAACCACATCAACTAATTGTTTAACAACCAATTATGTGGAAGTTGGTTACTTCGCATCCAGCCAATTCTTGCCGACACCATAGTCTATTTTAAGCGGAACTCGCAACTCGACTGCCTGCTCCATCTTCTCGCGGACCATCTCGATTAACCAGTCCAACTCCGTTTGTTTGGCATCAAAGACCAATTCATCATGCACCTGCAGAACCATTCGGGATTCTTTGCCCCTCAATTCAGCCGCAATATCGATCATGGCCTTCTTGATAATATCTGCGGCAGTCCCCTGCAGGGGCGTATTAACTGCCGTCCGCTCGGCAAATTCACGCCGTTGCCGATTGGTCGATCTGATTTCGGGCAGGGGACGCCGACGCCCCATTAAGGTAGTGACATACCCGTCGCGGCGGGCATTTTCGATTGTAGTGTCGATATATCGCCGCACCCCCGGGTATCGTTTGAAGTAAGTTTCGATAAAATCGCTCGCCTCACGTACAGTCATATCCGTTTGTTGGGCAAGGCCGTAAGCCGATAATCCGTATATGATGCCGAAATTTGCCGATTTGGCCCACCGCCGGTGTTCAGGTTCAACGATCTCCACCGGCACGCCAAAAATGTCCGAAGCGGTTCGAGTGTGGATATCCTCACCTCGGGCAAAAGCTTCACATAATGCTTCATCGCCTGAAAAATGGGCCATCAACCGCAGTTCAACCTGGGAATAATCGGCCATAAGCAGGACATTCTCCTCCCCCCCGGCAATGAACGCTTTGCGAATTTTCCGGCCGTCCTCAGTCCGCACCGGGATATTTTGCAGGTTTGGATCTGAGGAGGAAAGCCGTCCTGTTGCGGCAACCGCTTGATTAAACGATGTATGCACCCGGCCGGTGCGCGCATTGACCAACGCAACCAACGCATCGGCATAAGTCGATTTCAGCTTGGTCACCCCACGGTATTCAAGGATCAGCGCGGGCAGAGGATGTTCAGATGCCAGCCGCTCGAGCGTTGAGACATCTGTGGCTCGTTGGGCGGTCTTAGCGGTTTTTCGTACTGATTGCAGTTTTAGTTTATCAAATAAAATTGCGCCGAGCTGCTTAGGCGAATTTATATTAAACTCTTCTCCGGCTTCGTGATAGATATCCTCAGTCAACGCGGCAAGTCTCTTCTCCCATGCACGGGAAAGTCTTTTCAAATACGGGATATCGACTGCCACACCGCAGTGTTCCATCTCGGCCAGAACAGAAACCAGGGGCAACTCGATTTTTTCGTAAAGAGTGTCCAAACCCATCGGCTTGAGTTGCGGTTTCAGGATTTCGGTCAGTCGAAAAGCAAAATCGGCGTCTTCGGCGGCATATTGTGTGGCAAGGGAAACCTCGACCTCGGCAAAACTGCGTTGTTTTTTCCCGGCACCGATCAACTCCGTGATCGGTTGCATCTCGTACCCGCAATGCCGCTGGGCCAAAGAGCCCAGATCATGGTGGCGCGCGGTCGGATCGATCAAATATGAAGCCAGCATGGGATCGAAAGAGATGCCACCCAGGGTTATCCCATAATTGAGAAATATCTGATAGTCATATTTGATATTCTGGCCGGTCAGTGCGAGTTTCTCACTCTCCAGCAGAGGACGCAATATCTTGAGGACTGCCTCTCGATTCAAATTCTCATCTGTGTCCGTGTGACCAACCGGGATATAATAGGCCTCTCCCGACTTGGCTGAAATCGATATCCCCACCAATTCCGCCTGAATCGTGTCGAGTGAGGTCGTTTCGGTATCGACCGCCAACAGCGGGGCTTGCTTCCACTGCCGGACCAGTTTCTTAAGTACGGCAAGACTGCCGACGGTCTGGTATTTTCCACGATCGGCTCGCGGAGCCGGCGGCGTAAGCTCTTCAGTTTTCTCGCTGAGTAATGTCCGCACCAGGTTGGTAAACTCGAGTTCCTTTAATAGGATCAGCGCCTCGTCGCAGTCAACCCGTCCCACGACAAGGTCTGCCGGCCGTAATTCAACCGGAACATCGGTCTTGATCGTGACCAGTTCGAGTGACAATCGTGCCTGGTCGGCGAATTTTTCCAGCCGCTCACGGAGTTTTTTCCCGGGTGCTTTGCCGTGATTTTTCAGAACCGTTTCCAGATCGCCGAATTTCCTGACCAAACTGACCGCGGTTTTTGGCCCGACACCGGGTACGCCCGGGACGTTGTCCGATGAATCTCCGGCCAAACCGAGAACATCAACCACCCGTTCCGGCGGCACGCCGAATTTTTCTTCAACGCCGGCCGGATTCAAACGTTCGATCTGTTCGACTCCCCCCTTGCGCCGCGAATTGTAGATCGTGATCCGGTCGGTAACCAATTGCATGAAATCTTTATCACCGGTGACCATCACCACATCCATCCCCCGGGCCTCGGCCTGGACCGCCAGCGTCGCGATCACGTCGTCGGCCTCATATCCCGGCAGTTCGATGATCGGACAGCCCATCGCCCGGGAGAGTTGTTTCACGCGGGGAAGTTGTTCGGCCATGTCCTCGGGCATCTTCGCCCGGGTGGATTTATACTCGGCATACAACTCGTGCCGGAAGGTCGGATGCGGAGTATCGAATACGCAGGCCCAATAGTCGGGTTTTTCTTCGCGATGCAGCCGCAATAATGCGTTGGCAAACCCGAAGGCCGCAGAGGTGTTTTCTCCCTTGGAATTGCGCAACGGATTTCGGACAAAGGCAAAATACGCCCGATACGCCATTGCGGAGCCATCCAACAAGTACAGCTTCTTGGCCAAACTTCCCTCCTCTCCACCCCGAACAAACGGAATTTCACCGGCCCAGTCAACGACCGTTAACTTGTGGTTTTCTGACAATTCCGCCGCCCGCCGATTCGGTTTGGGCCGAATTTCTCATTGACTTGAAGCAACCGATCGGTCATTATAGGCCCGTGTTCATACGCCCGATCCGTCGGGTGTTTTTTGAAGAAACGAGTTATCTGGATCGACATAAATTTGTGCGCCATTAGCTCAGTTGGTAGAGCAGTTGACTCTTAATCAATTGGTCCGGGGTTCGAATCCCTGATGGCGCATTTTTTTTGGTCTACCGATCTCCGCCCCGCCTGAATACCCGAACGCCTTGAATAATCTCACCTTTGCCGGGTAATGATTACAAGCGACTCACCTGGGAGATAGCACCTCACCGGTTCGACAATTAACTTGTCCGATTGGGTAGTGAACGATATGTTGAGGGCGTCATTGGGAGATACGCCATGCAATACGGGGCCATTATCAAGAGAGCGTTTTCTACCGCCTGGGAACACAAGTATCTCTGGATTTTGGGCTTTTTTGTCGGCGGTACGGGAGTTTCCGGGTTCAACCAGATACGGGAATATCACCTCAGCGCTAATTCAAAAGTCGAGGATCTGGCCCTGGTTCTCCTGCTTCTTCTCTTCGTTATTTTGCTTGTGGTCACGTTTTTTATCTTGAGTAGAATCTGCAGCGGCGGCCTGATTGCCAATGCCGCGCGAATCCGACGGGGCGAGCCCCACAGTCTTTCCGAAGCGTGGTCTGACGGAAGGCGTTATTTCTGGCGGATGCTCGGTCTCCTTTTGGGGGCAATTTTGGTCTATCTTGCTTTTCTCGCGATTGCAATCATTATCGGAATCATCCTCTTTGCGATCCACAAAGTTCTCTTCTTCCTCGGACTCCTGGTTCTGATCCCGCTCTCCCTGGCCTTCTTCTTTTTTGCAGCACTTGTCCTGGCCTTGGCCGAACGATTCATCATATTGGATGATCAGTCTGTATTTACCGCAATCGAATCCGGGTTTGGACTCCTGAAAAGCAAGCTCGGCAACTCGGTGGGCATGGGTCTTCTCGCGGTCATTATCAATATTCCACTGACCATTGCATTGATAATCTTCGCCCTGGTCCTCAGCCTGCCGTTAATCGGCCTGGCCATGATAAGTGTTGCCTGGACTGTCCTTTATGGGCTTTTCATTGTCCTGCCTCCCATAATTATAGCCGGATCGTATATCGATACTTACCGATCTTGTCTCTGGACATTTTTTTTCCTCGAGCTGCACGGCGAAACAGCGATTGCTTTTGAAAGAGCGAATCCGTCGCCCGACCTGCCGATGTCTCTCCACCCACCACAATTTGAGTAAATAAAATCCACAAAAAATACGCCTCGCAGGGACCCCAAAGCATAAACCACCGGCCGGGGATTCCGAAGATATATATGGGAGTATAGATGTACGGTCACATGGATACCGGCCAGGAAACATCGTTCTGGCGTCGGGTGGCAACCACGCTCCGGCGACATTTTACCGGCGGCGCCCTGGTGGCGATGCCAGTCGTGGTCACCCTGTATGTCCTTTGGTTCCTCTTTGAGAAAATCGACGGTCTGCTGTCCCCGCTGTTGCAGGGCCTGCTGGGTTACTCTGTACCCGGGATGGGTTTGCTGGCCACCCTGATCCTCATCGTACTCGCCGGGATCGTAACTCACAGTGTTTTTGGTTCCCGCCTCTATGAATTGGGTGAAATCTTATTCATTCGCACACCGCTGGTTCGCGCCATCTATACCGCAGTCAAGCAGTTAGTCGAAGCGTTTACTCTACCGCAAAAAAAGATGTTTGACCAGGTGGTCCTAATCGAATATCCTCGTAGAGGAATATGGACGCTGGCTTTTGTTTCGTCGAGAGTTATTTTAGAGGCCCGTGGCCGGCGCGATGAATACCTGACGGTCTTTGTACCGTCCACGCCCACCCCGGTAACCGGTTGGATGGTCGTGGTACCTGGAAAAGACATCATTGTCTTGGACATGTCGATAGAGGATGCGGGTAAAGTACTGATGTCCGGAGGAATCGCCTCCCCCGAGATATTGCGGGAAAAAACAACCGTACACCCGCTGAAACAGACTGAGGAGTTGTCGCTGTGAGACTCGCCGCCCTTTTGGAACCGGACATGGTTATTCCCAACATGTCGGCGCGCACAAAAGTTGAGGCCATCGAGGAATTACTCGAATGCATATTACAAAAACATCCGGGTCTTGATCGACGGGCAATCACCAAAGCTATTGCCGAACTGGAGGAACAGGAAAACACATCATATGGTCGTGGTGTTGCTTTCCCCCATGCTCGGACAGATGCAGTCAATGAGATGATCGTCGCGCTTGGTATCTCCCGCAAAGGCATTGATTCGGATACTCCCGATCAACGGAGACTTCATACCATCTGTTTGTTGCTCACCCCCCGCAATATCGCCCAGCTCTATTTGCAGACTCTCTCGGCGTTCGCCTCGTTTGCCCGCCGGGAGGGCAATATCGCGACGTTGATCAGGCAGGAATCGGCCGAGGATATCATCCGCTTTATCTGGGAAAGCGGCCTGACAATCAAAAAACAATTGACCGTGCACGATATCATGCACCGCAATATTTTCCACACCACCGCCGATGCGACGCTCAAAGACGTGGCCAATGCATTTTATCGCCATAAAGTCTCCGGTTTGCCGGTAGTTGACGACCAGATGAAAGTCATCGGGATAATTTCTGAAAAACATCTGATCGGAGCGGCCCTGCCGGACTATGAGTCCCTGATTGAGCATATGTCGTTCAATCCGGACATCGAGCCATTCGATGAACTACTCAAAAAAGAGGATGAGATCAGGGTCTCGGAAATCATGACGCGCAAAGTCGTCACCTGCCATGAAGAAACACCGATTGTCGAAGTCGCCGCGATGATGATGTTCAAAAATATCCGTCAGGTACCGGTGGTCGAAAACGAAAAACTCATCGGGATGATCCTCCGCTCGGACATCGTCAACAAAGTCATTCGCGGTTGACCGCCCGCCGAGAAGAATCTGCAATACCGCCCGGGTTCCCGGGGCTTTCCAGCGACCCCTGGAAAATTCAGAGATCAGACCGATTGTCCGCCATTAGGATGTTGTTTTACGCCCATAAAATAAATCATCACCCCAGAGCGCGAGCCGGCGGGCCACCGCCGAACGACGGATACCCGCGCGAACAAAATTGTGCAGGAAAGTCGGGGGATGGCTGTAGGGGCAGACTTTCATACACCAGCCACAGTCGGTGCCGATTATCCGCCAGTATTTCATACAGGATTCAACGTGCAGCGGCCATTTCTCAACACCGCGAACCGTCGATCTGCCTTCGAAGGGAATCGAGTGGGAGGGACAGTTCGTCGCGCATTTTTTGCAGATTTCGCAAAATTCCCGCACCCCGAAGGCGACCGGTTTGTCCGGGATCAGCGGCAGATCGGTAGTGACTGCCCCGAGGCGGACCCGCGGCCCGTATTTTGGTGAAATCAGGTACCCCAGCCGACCGAGTTCGCCAAGCCCGGCATCGGCCGCGACCGCAGGAAGGATGAGTTGGTAATTACTCCCAGCAATATGCGCCCGCGCCCCATATCCTAAATTACGAATAAAATACGCCAGGGCTACCGACAATGTCGCGGCATCCAGGTACCGGACGGCAGTCTCCTCGGTGATACCGATATCCGGCGCCTCCTCCACTTTACGGTAGCGCATCTCCAGCGTGAAGACGATGACCTGCCGATGTTTTTGCTCGATCGGCGAACCCCATTTCTCCGGCCCTCGCCCGACATGGGAATATATCCACCGTGGATCCAATTCGGCGATGCCGACTTCGTCGGCCCCGAGGTGTCGGACCAGGTCTTTTATCGTCGGCGTCATGGTCGCCGGTTCACAATGTTGTCGGTCCGTGTTGACTTCGCCGTCGACCAGACCGACCAACTCCCGATTGGCCTGGAACAGTGCTTCGATGTATCCCGAGCGAACCGGATCGTAATATCGCCCGCCCGGCTGAAGCAATTCCGGCAGACGGCGCAGCAAGTCATCGACTTGTTTATTCTCCGGCCGCATGGCGTAGTAATCATCATATTTCTGCGTACCCGGCACATATTCCTCACGAGCAAACATCGTATCACGTTCGTCGAATCGACTATCGTCAACGCCCCGGCTAAGTAGCTTGTTTTTGCCCCAGGGCAGAAAAAACAAAATAACGGGAAGGACAAATATGATGATGGAAAGCAACAGGATGCCGTCGGAGGGGTGCAGTACGGCCGGGCCAACAAACCAGATCAGGCTGAGGGAGAAACAAAGCACAACGCTGACAATTGCCGCCCGGGGACGTCGTTCAGCAAGCGACGAGAATGCAAACCAGGCCAGCAGGAAACAGCCCAAGCCGCCAACCGCCAAATATAAGATCTGAATACCGGCCATCGTCTTCTCGAAACTCTCCCCGATGTAGATAAACCGCAACTGCTTGATTATGCAAGGGAAACAGTCGCCAATTATAATCCCCCCGTTTTGCAGGGAGGATTCTATCCGGCTGATTTGCTTTTCGGGTCCAGGATAGTTATCTCAAGGCAGGCGATTCGGTCCGGTGGAGGGAAACCCCCGTTGCGGCCGATAGTATAATCAGCGGGGCTGATGACCTGGAGATGACTATGTTTTTACGAAGTATCACATCGTTATTTTTTTTCACGGTTATTTTTCTTCCACAAACCGTTTTTTCTCAGCAAACGAAGTGGACACCGTCCGAGGTCCAGAACACCAGTGAATCTATCAAGGTAAAGATCGGGCCACACGGCGGACGCATATTTGAGCGGGCAAAACATTTCTTTGAGATTGTCGGCGATCCCGACGGCATCCGGGTCTACTTGAGGGATCGTTCCGCTCAAACCATCGACTTAAAACAAATCACCGGTGAAGTATCATTTGTCGATGATTCGGGGAAATTACTCTCCATACCGTTTTCGGTCAAGAAAGACCCGCGTCATTACCGGCCTCGGCTAAAAGGATCTTCGGTTAAACGCGGACATCATCTGTTTGCACCCGCGGATTTTTCGCTGGTACAGGACGGAGCGTTGCGGCTGCGGTTCCGGTTTTATGTGAATGCTGACGGGCAAATGGATACGGTTCACTTTGCTACGGCTTATTTCATGACTCCGCTCAAGGGCTGGATTTGTCGTGGTCATGAAAAACGGATTTTCCTCGAGTACAAAGACCAAAAATTGTGTAACAAGGAATACCTCGATGAAATTCCCGTCTTGTTTCAATGCCCTGAGCACAAACATTCGCGGTCACTCAAACCGTCCCGCTGTCCCCTTTGCTCTGCTAAACGCGTACTAACCCGGCAAGACCCGGGGGGCGAACAAACAGACCGGGGCACGCTCCGACAAAAATCATTGCAGGGAAATCCGTCATCACTGCGGCGTCGTTGACTTCGGCGTCATCGAGGTGAGAATGATTATGCCCCGGGTGTTTTAGCCGGCACGGTCTTCCGCCGCCATCCGGTGGCCACCAGTCCGACAACCAGAAGGACCAGGCTGACTAAGCTGAGCAGCTTTGCCTGGTCGAACCGAGGATTATCGAAGTAGAAGCGGATTGTGTGCTTTCCCGCCCGGACAAACACCGCCCGGAACGTATAATTTGCGCGGTAGATAGTCAGCAGACGGCCGTCTTCTTCGGCCCTCCACGCCGGATAGTAGTTCTCCGAAAGAAACACCAGACCATCGGCCGGCATATCGATTTCAATGGTAAACTCGTTTATCTGCTCATCGACAATCTTGCCCGGCTGAAATTCACTCAGCGCCTGAGCGTCTCCGCGAAATGGAGGCAACTCCGGGATTTCCTGCTCAAGAATCAATTCCCGACGGCGCGGGAAGTCGGGCTTTTTCAGGGCAGTAAGGACCGCTTCGTGGTCCTCGATGACCTGATAGCCAAAAAAACCACAGACACGAGGCAAGGCGTTGTAATTCGAATAGACATAAAACCGGTCGACCAGGTCCGGCTCTTCCTGCAAACCGGCCAGATTTTCCCCGATTATTGCCAAATCCGGTCGCCGGGCTTTTGTCGCCTCCCGCACCAGATCCTCGGCAGGTAACGGACTGACGATCTTGGTGATATTAAGCAGATCCCAGGACCAGGGGTAAGCCAGGTTTTGTATTTGTTCGTGTCTGCCGGTAAAATTATCGTAGGAGAGCAGATGATTCCCGTGCATCGCCGAGAGGGACACTTCCTCCAAACCATACATCGCGAGATAATTGTCGGGCACGGTTTGCGGCAGGATAAAGGTGCGGAACGGCCCCTCATCCTGTTTTACCCGTTCGAGATAATCGACAAAACCCGACCGTCGGTAATAATTATCCGGATTGACCAGATGGACATAACGGGCGTCGAACCGCCACAAATCGACCAGTGCCAGTAGGGCCAAACCGCTGAAAAACAACGTCTTATTTAACGAGCGATTGAACCTTGCCCAAAGCAACCCAATAACCGCCCAGATCAATGCCGCAGAAATCCACAACCCGGTCACGACGTTCGGCACATTTGCAGCCAAAGACGCCGATTTCTGCGGATCAAGCCCTCCCTGGAAAATACCGGCCCAGGCGAGGAAAAACCCCTCGCCCCAGAAAGTTATGAGCAAGGTAATGAGTGTATACCCTCCGGCAATGATGACGCCGTGTTTCAAAAATGTTCTCTCGACCGGGGCTTTTGCCGGCAAACGGGCGATTTGGTTTATGCCCCACGCCGCCACGGCAACGATGCCGAAAGCATAGAGGAAATTAATCATACTCGGCGCGCGGAATTTTTTCACCCCGGGAATGATATAATAGGAAAGGGTAAATAATGGAGTCCCCGCACCCAGGGCATAGATCAACGCCAGCATCGAAAGAATAGCGAAGAAAACCACCTGTCGTCGGCGTTGCACAGACAAGATTAACAAAGCAAAGAATACCGCAAATACCCCTACGGCCTCGGAATTGAGCTTGAAATAATTCTGACCCCAGTACGTATTTTGTTCATATGCCAGGTTGTCGCCGGGGAATTCCGGCACCAACAGCGAGGCCGCCTCTTCGGCGTGCATCGACCACGAGGAAGACCACTCAAACCCGCGTTTCTCGGTGTGCTGGATACGTTGAGAATAATTCTGGAGATAAAAATACGGCGAAAGCCACTGCACCGCCGACATCCCGCCGGCCAGGACAATCGCCAGGGCAAATGCCGCAATCGGTTTGGCGATAAGTTTCGGACGGAATTTATGGACATCCCAAATCAAATAGAGAAAATAAAGGCCGAGGCCCCAGGAAAGGTAATAGGCCATTTGCACGTGCGCGGTGAGGATGACAAATGCATAGACCAGGCCAAAAGCAAAAAACGACGACCAGCGACGCAGTACTGTCCCCCGGTGTAAGAACAAAAAAGCCAGCGGGGTCAACGCAGTCACATAGATTTTGCCGTCGTGCCCCGGATAGAACAACGAAACCAGGCAGGGCGTAAACATATATAAAATCCCGCCCAGGGCCGAAGAACGCCAACCCAGACCCCATTCCCGCAAAAACATGTACATGAACAATCCGGCGAGAAAAACATGCAGGATGAGTTTCAGTCCCAACGCGTAGGTAACCGGGAAAATAATTTGCAGCAATGCCGCCGGATAGAAAATATCCCCATGCATTGCATCGACAAACGGCATTCCCCCATGGATGTAAGGTTCCCAGAGAGGCATGGACCAATGCGTGCGCCAGAAATCGGCATAAAAACTACGGAAAAACACACCGGCGCTCATCGAGTCAGTGCCATAAATCATCATTCCCGGTGAGAACAACGCGGGTCGAATAATGCCGAAAAAAATTACGGTCAGCAGCGCATACAACAACACCGCCGCTGTCCCGGGTCGGGCATCGATCCATTTCTCAATCGGCAGAGAGGGCCGGATAGCCGGCAAGGTTTTCCCGGCCGGAACGGCTTTTTTCTTCTTCCTGACCATCGACCAAATGTAGCGATTCACCCCTGGTGATTCAATCAAAATCGAAAATGCAATCAGCTCTCCTCGGCTAATATCTGTCCCCGGAAATTGCCGGACGGCCAGTCGGCCAAGGCATTCGACCGCGCCCGGTCCACCCCCTCGAGAATCGGCAGGCCGGTCATCAAAAGAATCCGACATATATCGGATAACGACCGTCTTTCCCGCTCGGCCAACTCCTGAAGCCGTGATTTCAATTCCCAGGAAATGCGCAGATTGACCACGTGGTCTCCTTTCAATGGAATATGGTCAGACATGTCTTCCTCCTTTACCGATAAAGAATTCAAAGATTTCAGCTACAGCGGTATGGTCGCGCACATGACGGATCAACGGCTGAATACTGGAAATATCCAGCTCAAATTGCCGATTCAAACGCCGGCGCAGGATACCCCACGCGACACGGGGGCGGGAATTTTCGATATACCGGCCAATGGCGGCATGCTCAGGGTGGTCGCAATACGGACACGGCTCAGGGCGGGACCGGGGAATACCCTCTCTTTCGGCCATAAAGACGGCCAGTGATCGCCTGAGACGTCGCAAGGCCCGATTGCGGATAAGATCAACCTGGCGGGCAAGAAGGCCGCAGCGCCGGGCTATTTCGCGACGGGGCCGACAATGAACATAATATTCTTTGATAATCCGTGCTTCCTCCTCGGGTAACCGGGTCAGGGCCAGGCGGACCGCCCGGATGACTGAATCTGCCGAAGAATCGGCCGGGACCTCCGGTGGATTGTTGAAATAGGAGGCAAACTCCTGCCGCCAGTCACAATTCCAAAATGTGTCATTCCAGTATATGTTCGCCGGGACTTCGAGGATCGGCACTGAGGGCCGATTGGCCGGAGATCCCGCGGGAGATTTGGACGTGCCCGGTTTCATGCGTCCAATAACCAGGGAAGTAATCACTCCCGGTTATCAGACGACTATCATTACGAGGTCGGACCCCGAGTATCAGTACTATTTACTTTTCCGATAACGCCTTATCGCTGTTGGGGACGACAGGCGAAAAAAAGTTTTATCGCACAGCAGTTGATACCAATTGATATCATTTAACTATGAATTCCGACAACGGCATTACCCGCATATTGACAGAATCACCGGATAAATCAGAGAGAGAGGGGAAAAGCGGAATTGGAGGATTTAGTTGAGCATTCGCACCAGGCGGTAGTAGGCCTGGCGGGCCGGCTCAAAAGCGGGATCAATTTCCAGGGCCTTGCTGTATTCGTGGATCGCCCGGGAAAAATTCTGCCGTGATTCCCAGACCCGACCCAGATTGTAGTAAGCCAGGTGAGCATCATCGGTATTGCGGGCAAGGATGGCCCGGCGCAGATAATACGCCGCCTCATCACTCTGCCCCATTTCCACAAGGCAGGCACCGATCTCACCATACGGGTTGCCGAATTCGGGATCGAGCGTGATTGCCACCTTGCAAAATTCAATCGCCTGATCGAAATCACCGATATGAACATAAACCCACCCAAGTGAGGTATATGCCTCGGCAGTCGGAAAACTCTTGATCGATTTCCGGTAATAGTCGATGGCATCCTGATAAAACCCAACCTCCAAAAAGTCATCGGCCATTGCCAAATATTTTTCGGCGGCACGAAAGCGATGTCTACGAGTCATTGTCATCGGAATCTCCGCTAAAACCTACTCCTTTCTATCAATAAGTCAATTATCCGATAGAGGCAATCGTTTTTGGCGGATACTTGGCAATAGGGCAAAAAAAGACGGATTGGGATCCATCCCAACCCGTCAACTCATCGGCGAATGTCATTGCAGATGAGTTCTCGATTCAAACCGGCGAATGAATCGCGCGAAAAGGAGGAGGAGTTCCCCCCTCACCAAGGAACTCCTCCTATATCCCGCCTTGTCAGTACCCTTCACCGCTTTTCCTGACAATAGACAATACAATCAAAGATCGTGCCAATCCCCCACCAATTTACCGAGTCAGCCCCCAAACATCTTACGATAAAACTACTTACCATTAGTATCGTAACTATTATCGAAAATACTCAGATGAACCGATGCGCAGTTTATGCGTTGCTTTCGCTGAGGTATTGCTTGAGCGGAAAGCTGTAATCTCCTGATGATACCTTCTCTATTGAGGCGCAAAGTCTGCGCCGGGCGGTTGAGAGATATTTGAACTTAAAAATTATAGAAAAGGCGGACAGTTTCAGGTATTCGGGGCTGTCTTGAGAACCAGTGTTGGAACTTGTCGATCAAAACGAATTCACTCGGCCGGCAAAAATAAGCGAACAATGGGGAATAACCGACACACGACACAAAAAAACCCCGCCTCACCGAGGCGGGGTTGGAGTTTCCCGTAAATAATCGCCTAATTCAATTCGAACTGAACTTTATAAGACACCCAGACGGGAATCGGTCGTCCATTCTGAATCGCCGGTTTGTAACGATTCTTGTAGGCCGCTTCGAGTGCCGCCTCTTCGAAACCAGCGTTGGTTCCCGATGGTTTTTGGACAATCGCGTCGCGCACCCGGCCTTCCTTATCGATCAGGGCACGTATCCAAACAACCCCTTCAATCCCCGCGCGTTCAGCCATATCCGGATATTTCGGGGCCTCCTCATAGACCTGCACCGGCATCTCTTCCACCGCAATGAATTCATCCGGCGCCGGCATGAATTCCTCGTCGGGGATATCGATAATCAGTGAAT
Source organism: Candidatus Zixiibacteriota bacterium (assembly GCA_024277855.1). Classification (GTDB taxonomy): domain Bacteria; phylum Zixibacteria; class MSB-5A5; order WJJR01; family JAJRUJ01; genus JAJRUJ01. Next base: position 12,145 of record JAJRUJ010000009.1, on the reverse strand, counting down.
CACCGCCGCCGATATCAGATCGACTGGTAATTGGAGCGGCAAGCTGGGCCAGTTCAGCACGTGTGGCAAACTTGACCTCATCGGCTACTTCTTCGTCCGGCACCGGGGTCGGCACACCGATCGACGGCGGGGCGATTTTCGGTTGAGCCACCTGAATCTGCGGCGCACGCGCCGTCATCGACGGCGGCGGAGCTAATTCGGCCAGCGTCTTGATCCGTACGACATGGACCGCCTCGATGTCCCGCGTCTGCAGGTAGGTATAGAGCATGATCAACCCGACGATGGCCAGCGCGGCTCCCGAGGAAATAATCGTACCCAGAAACATATGTTTCTGGTAATAGCGTTTTAATTCAAATGCACCGATACCGGTGGCAAATGCGCTTCTGACGACCGCTTGGGTCATGGTGTGCCCACCTCCTCGGTGTTAGTTTGTCCACCTTGCAAACCCTGGTAGGCCGCGCGCACACGCTCAATTATCTTCTGGTCGCCGTTGGTCCAGGGCGCCATCGAGAATCGATAGGAAAAACTCGGTTTGGTCTCTTTGAAACGCGCCTCGATGACTTCGATGTCATCAATGATGTCGACCATCTTGGAGTATTTGGCCAGCTTGTTCAGCTTAATCAATGTGATCAGGTCTGCTGTTTTCTGGTTCTCATCAATCAAGCGAGCCGTCAGGGAATCGAAAGGTATAGGAACAGGATCTTCCTGTGACATATTGACATACAGATTGTTGTACTCATCAACCCGCACCGTGAGCACTTTCGATTCCTTAACCGGCACCTTGGTTTCCGGCGGCAGGTTGATCTCCATCGCCTGCGGCTCGGAGAAAATGGTTGACACCATATAAAAAATCAAAAGCAGAAAGGCAATATCTACCATCGGCGTCATATCCAGCCGGATATTGATCCGCCGCTTGGGCCGACGCAGACCTTTCTTTTTACCTTTTGATGAAGGTCCTGCTAAATCAACTGAGCCCATGGAACAACTCCCGTTTTATTCCTTCGCCGGCCAACGCTCATCCACCGAAGGTTTATGATCCCAACAATAGAACGCACCTGGTCCGGGTTCGTTTACAAAATTTTTGCCCGCGCCCGGCTACATCGGCGTTTGCTCAACATCGGTAATGATCTGGAATGAACTCAACTTCGACTCCTGGAGGTTTTTCATGATCTTTTCCACGGTGCCGAAGTTGGCGTCCCGATCGGCTTTGAGGATGATGAAGAGATTTTTAATCCCCTGCCTCCTCGCCGCTACACGCATTTCGTTGATGACCGAGCCGACGGTATAGTAGTCCGCGTCGCGGTATTCACGCTGCGGAACAAGGATCGAATCGCCCGTTGTCGGATCTTCCACTTTCGTCTTAATGATATAATCAACGAAAATAGAGTCCAACGCAGTCACTGTCACCGTAATGTAGTTAGTTTTGGGCAATTCACGCTGAGATCGGGAAACCGGCAGAGCCACTTCCTTCTGCTCGGGTGGTTTAAACTGCGTCGTCGACATGTAGAAAATCAGGAGCAGAAAGGCGATGTCGACCATCGGCGTCATATCCAAGGTAATACTGACCCGACGTTTCCCTTTTTTCATTGCTTAGCTCCCAACTTCTTTGGTCTTGAGAAGCTGCACCACCTCGTAAGCCGCTTCGTCAACCGTATAATTGAAGGAGTCAACCTTATTCACGAAAAAGTTATAAGCCACAATCCCGATGATCGCGTTGACCAGGCCGCCGGCAGTGTTGACCAGCGCCTCGGAGATACCCGTCGCCAGCGCCGTGGCGTCGATCACGCCCCCCGCAGCCGAACCGGTAGCTTGAAATGCGCGGATCATCCCGATGGTCGTACCCAACAGGCCGGTCATTGTCGCAATCGAGGCGATCGTGGAAAGGGCGATCAGGTTCCGTTCCAACAACGGGACTTCCAGCGCGTTGGCTTCGTCAATCGCCCGCTGAGTTTCCGACAGCCGTTTCTCGGTGTTCATCGACGAATCACCGGCAACCTGCGCATAGCGTTCGATGCCCGCGCGTAAAACGTTGGCGCAAGACCCGCGCTGCTTATCACAAGCAGCCATCGCGCCTTCGTAGTTGCCCTGCTTCAGGTATTCAACAACTTTTTTGAAAAACGACTGGATCGACGCGGTCCCGCGCGCCTTGCGCAGGGTAAAGATCCGCTCCAGAATGTAAGCGGCCAGCATCACGACCAGCGCAATCAAAACACCCACCAGCGGACCGCCCTCCTGCAGGTAGTCCGGTAACTGAGTCCAGATAATAAACCCGGTGCTCAGTGAAATGACCAAGACGATAACGGTGAAAACCGATTGTTTCACGGGTTCCTCCTCATTACGAAAATAGTTCTTTTATCTGCTGTGTCAGTTACCTGCCGCGCCCCTTTCCTACTGGCCTTTTTCACTTCGCCCGGCAGGCATTGCAATTTATGAACCCGTCTCCCTCCCCGGAAAACGGCTGGTATCTCCTCTTGTTTACAGATCGTTACTCTTAATCGCGTTCAGATAAAACATACCGAGGGTGATGATCATCCCATACGAAATCAGGCTGAACACCGTCACGATATTAAAACTCTCTCCGCCGTACATCACGCCGGCCCGCGTCAAGGGGGCAAGATCACCGCCAAGCAGCGAGAACACAATGCCGAGGATCCAGGCGGCAAACCCCAGATAATTCAACCGCAGGACTAAGCGTAACCGCCGAACAACGGACTCGGAGTCCTTGGCTTTCAGATGCACCGCCAGCAGTCCAAGGATCGCCAGAATCGGGGTGAGGATGACAATGGTCAATCCGCAGATTGCACAAAGCCCGATGGCGGTCGAACTCTCAAACGCCCCACCCAGCACACCACCGATGACACCCAACAGACCGAACCAGTTGTCTCCGTCAAATCCGGCGGTGGTCCGATACGCCGTCCAGGGCAGGAACATCGCCCCCAACAGGATCAGATTCGAAATAGTCAGGACCACCTTGTCCGAGAAAGCAAAATCCGGCGCGTGAACCATCGAAAAATCGCGGTCCCAATCGGAAAATACTTTGACCGATCGCACTTTCTCGATATACTTTTTGGTTTCGGCGTCCGATTTCCAGAACTTCTCGGATTTCTGCGGGTAGACCTCGAACCCAATAAACCGATATCGAGTATCCTCATCGGGCGGACCTGCCGGAGCATTGGTTTTCTTTACTTTCTTCTCGGCTTTCACGTCAGCCATATCCGTATCCACTCAATATGTGAGTTACGTTTATCCACTCTGCCCTATTGATCGCCGGTTTTCGTACCGGGGACATAATCCATGACTTGTGTATCTTTCTCCGCCTCGTCCAACTTCTTGAATTCCGCATCGCCCGGATTCGCCTTAAGAGCGGCGTCAATCAATGGACGGGCCTTTTCCCAATCCGGCTCGCCCTTCATGGTATGTGCCGTGGCCAGCCACAGCATGATATCGCGCATCTTGCGGGGGCTTGCACCGTTTTTCTTATAGCAATTGTACGCCCGCTCGAGATACGGGATCGCGGCAAGGAATTTGGCGTCGGCGTCTTGCCCGGCCGTCTTTGCATCAACCGCCGGCGCATAGTATGTATAAGCCAGCCACTGGCGTTTTTCACAATTGTTCGGGTCCGCACCGATCTGGGTCTTATACATCTTTCGGGCTTCGGCCAGGTTTCCCGATTTGAGTAAGATCGGCGAGGCAATCTCTTCGGCCGCTTTCCGCACCCGCCCCGCCGCAGTCGTGTCTTTTTCCATGGCCATTTGCAGGAAGGGCAGTGCCTCGGACTCCTGTTTCAAGTTCAAACGCGGGAGCGCCGCATTAAACCAGTAGGTTGCCTCATCCGGAAAAAGCTCGGTCATTCGATCAAAATACGGCTTCGCCTCTTCATATCGCTTGAGGACTTTCCCGTTTAAGATCGTGGCAACTGTGGAGATCGAGCGTGCATCGGTCGAATCAAGCTCAATTGCCTTATAATAATCGTTCAGTGTCTGTTGCAACCAGCCCTCGTCCGCAGCGAGATTGGAATCGATACGTGTTATCGCATAACGACATCCAGCCCGACGTTGGTACAACTCGGCCGTTGCAGTATCGGCATCGGTCAATGCCGCCTCATATTCATCAAAGCGCTGGATAGCGTCGGTAAATTTCGCCTCCGCCTCGGCCCTGGTAATTAAAGTATCGTAGGCCAAATATTGTAGTGACCGGCCAAGCAGGAACAACAATTCGGGATCGTCCACCCCGACCTCAATCGCCCGGGCCAACTCTTCGGCGGCCTTCTCGGCATTGCCGAGGTAGTAGTAGGCCAGCGATACATTCTTGGCGACCAACACCTTATTGGAGTCGGGCCAGACATCCCGATACCGTTCAAAATAGTATAATGCATTCTTATAATAATCGACCGACTTTTGTCCGTGCTGTGAGCGGGCCGAGAGGACATACAACAAGGCCAGATCATAATACACCGGTGTATACGTCGTGTCGCACAGGAAAGCTTCCTGGAACGAAACCAGGGCCTGCTGGAACTGCCGTTCCAGGAACAGGCCTTTCCCAATGCGATAATACATCAGGCAGTTGGCCGAGTCGGTTTTCAGCACCGCCTTATACTCAATATTGGCCAGGGAATAGACGCCACATTCGAAATAGGCGTCACCGAGTAACCGTCGGTAGTCGATTACCGATTCATCCTGGATATTGGCCGTGAGCAAATACTGTTGGGCATCGTTGCAATTGCCGGCGCTGATCAGGGCCTCACCAATCGCGCCGTTGAACCGCGCTTTTTCCGGATCTTTCCTGGCCTTCTCCAGGCCTTTTTTCAAAACCGAAATGGCTTCATCGCTCTTGCCCAATTTGACCAAAGTCCGGCCCAGCGCGAGCCGTGCGACTTTATCGCCGCCTTTCAATTTGAGCGCACGTTCATACCATTTTTTGGCATTTCCCCAGTCATTCAGACCGGTATAGGCGTCCCCAAGAAGCCGGACCAGCTCATTATTCCGCGAATCGGATTTCTCCGCCGCGATTAATAAATCGACCGCCTCCTGCCAGCGCCCATCGGCGATTGCGGCCTTAGCCGGATCGAGATCGACTTTGCTGGCGGCGGCCGAATCAGCCAGTACAATGACCACAAGCAAAACTGCGACAAACAATCCAAAATATTTTATGATATTCTTCATTTTTCACACACATCCTCGTCAAAAACAGATTCTTAAAATGTCCCTGGGGTAATCCGCTGTCAAGCCGTTTTTGACAACGATTTACACCCATCAGAAGGCTGTGACAAACTGAATTAGTAAACCTCGAGTCCGGAACGCCGTTTCCTGCGGGCAAGCCAGATGTTTAGCAATACGCGCAACACGCCGTACCCCACCAGCGCCCAACCGATAGTCAATCGCAGCGGATGTTCCGACAAGCCCAGACCACCGTTAAGGACAACTATCCCCAAAACACTGATCAGTACGGCACCCAGCCACCGAATCCACTTCCCCACAACGTTACCGTCGTCACTTTTCATGCCTGTCGATGAATCCCCCCTTTTCCATCACGTAATATAAGGGTTTTAGGGCCTTTCAAAATCCTCGGTTAAAAAATACTGCCTTTTTGATCGTCTTTTTGACACTTTGACGCCTCGCCGCAAATTATCCCCCCTGATACATCCGAGTCAGTCATTGCTGATAAAAGCATTTGCCGTCGGCCATGACTGTGTATCAACCCGGCTTAGTGTCCAAATATTAAGCGGAGCGGGGAAGATAACCCCGGAGGGTATCTTGCGCGCATACCAACGGATAAACGGCGAATCCGGGTTGGGATCTGCGACCTGCTCCAGCGAAATCATTACCGTATCACCGGCGGCCAACTGCATCGGAAAACTCACGCCGGCCGGCGCATTGATCAAAAAATCTTCCCCGGGATACGGCGGGGCACCGGCGGTATTGCTATAATACGTATTGCTTAAATCCGAGCCCTCGTTACTGGTAAATTTTCCCGTGGAGAGAATAACATCGCCATGCCGCACCCAGCCTTCAAAAATCCAGTCGGCCGGAAGAGTCGGCAACATTTCCAGCCCGGCCGAGGCCAGATCGGAGCCGGTAAACCAGACACCGGAAAGCTGGTTGGCCATGGTGGTATCGGAGTCAGTCGGTGTTGAGAAAACAAAATAGAGGAAACCAGGATCGACTTTTCCGTACAAGGGGGACTCCAACCCTGCACTTAAGGTGTCGATATCCCCGATGAGAATCGTGCCGCCGGTCGGATAGGATGTCCCGCTGCCATTCTGATGGACAGTCACGGCCAGCGAATCACAAAAGGTCAGATCGGTCGAAGTAAATGTTATTTTATTACCGGCCAGTGAATTACCCTGCAGATCGACCAGATCGTCCTGGGCATCAAGATCAAATGACGGCCCGGCAATCCAGGCATTATCCTTGTGGGCCCAGGCCTGGAAATGCCATCCCGATGACAATGGCTCAATATTAAAGAAATCCAGCACAAGCTTGTTGTTTTTGATTGTCGAACCGGTCGGCCCATTGTCGCCGCCACACCCGGCAAAGACTAAAAGCGCGCACCCCAACATACTCAGGACAATCCATTTGTTCAGCAATACTTTCATGATACCTCCTGTGCACGGGAATTGCCGCCCGCTGAATGTCTTATATTTATACCAAATTATCCGTCAATTTGCTCTCCTCAAAAAACACCTACGCCGCATCGCGTCTGGTAAATATAATCCAGATCAACTACTGTTCGCCCGTCCTGTTTACGTATCCCGGCCACACGGAACTTGGCCAGACAGTTCAAGGGGGTAGAGAGAATATACGAAATCCCTTCTTGTAAGTGAATAGAAGTCTTGCCCTTTCCCCTTTCTTCCCAAGTCGGATAATCGGCAATTGTAGCGCTGGGACCCAACTCATAAAACTCGGTATAGCGTAATGTCTGATCCAGCCGATGGGGGCTGGCGGCGAATGCGCTATCCGACCTTACAAAAATATACAGGTCATTTCGCCGATCTTTTGTCCGCACATAGATTTGTTCGTCGAAATTATACCCATCCTGTTTATTCTTAAAACGTTCCCACAACTCTATGCGACCTTCCGGACGCGGGATAAAGGAGATTTCTTCCGATGGCGGACCGATAGAACCGTCAGCCATCACGGTACGAATATGAACGAAATACTCTACCCCAAATTCAACGTCGGTCAGGGCAGCAGTTTCAACGTCAACGCGCGCATCGACATCACCCGGATATGTCTGTGCCCGCCAAAGTGTCCGTTGCATCTCCGGCGTCTCCGGTGCCCGGCCGACAAGACTCTCTTCGGCCGAAAGATAGATGTTGTAGCCGGAAATGGCGTCCGTGTCCCCCCGATTAGTCTGCCACGTCAACTGAACTCCCTTAGGCAAATACTTGATCTTCAGCGCGGAGGGAACCGGGCCGGCATATTCATATTCGGGTTGACCGCCTTCGCGTGGCGGCGCAGTTCCCCCACAACCAGACAGAACCAGTCCGGCCAACAGCACAATGACGCCGACTCTCAGACGGATATCCGCATAATTATCTAATCTCCAGAGCATCTTCATGACATCCCCCCCCGATGTTAATCCTGCTCTATAAACTAAACGCTGCTTTGTAATCCCCGTTTACTTGTCAGGACAGCGGCTCAGGTCCGTTGCGCTTCTCGTTGGAAATACTGAATCCAATCTTCTTCCAGTTGAGGCAATTCCTTGCGGTAGATCTTCTCCAGTGACTCGGTGAAGCCAAGAACCGACCGCCACAACATCTTGAAACGTTCAGCACCATAGCGGGCCAGAAGATAAGCAGTGAGCGAACCGGCCTCGGCCTGACGTACGGCGGGATCGATGGGATATTGCGGGTCGGCCAATTCGGCCAGTGGAACAAACCGGTTATTTCGCAAATACCCGTAGGTCTCCGCATGAACGTTTACATTGGGCCGGGCATACAATTGGAACAGGCCGTCCCGGAGGATCGCAAACGACTCGGCCTCATCGTCGATCAGCGCACACGCGGCGAGGGCCAGGTATCCGCCGGGATGCTGACCGATCTTCATGACGATCCGGCCATCGGCATAAAACCCCGCCGGGCGGCCAAAAAGCGAATCGCTCTGCTCATCGGTGGTCAGCAGGAATAGTTCCAGCGGCTCAGGCGATTCGACAGCCAGGACGCGCAGGACGTGGGAATAGATTTCTTCACATTCTTCAACAAACATCCCCATGCGAATCGCGCGCGGAGAATCCTCCGGGTAGTAACAAATCAGATGTGTGGTAGTCGCCGACGGCCAGGTTGCCTTGAAATCGGTTTTGGCGACTTCGTCCGATCCACAACCGATCACGCCAAAGCATAAGTAGGTGAGCGACAGAGCAATCAACGCAACGAATTTTCCGGAATTCCGACGATATATATTCATCCATCTTCCCTCACTAAAGTATTATACACAATTTTGTGTTAAGAGCAAATCGGCAGGGAAGGGTAGTTGTCTGTCTGACTTCAGCTAACCAGTCTCAGCCAGTCCACAAAGATAAACTGCATCCGCCCGATCAGGAGGGAAACACGGGCCATGACCGTATAACCGAAATGGGCCCCAAAGGCGATCATAATAAACCAGATCCCGACTTTGGCCACCCCACCCAATACTCCGGTGTGGGGTTTGGAAAAATAAAAATACACCAGGGTCGTCAATACTCCCACAACAATAACAATGTTCCCAAAGTCATTGAGCGGCAACAAAGTACTTTTGATTTGCGGGAGGACCAAGCCGTGCAACTGTTGGAGAAACATGATCCCGGCGGTGGTGCCGATGACAAAAGCGAGAGGAATACGGGTCAACCAGCGGCCCTTGGGGAAAAATCTCATAAAAAGTAAAAAGCCCAGCACACCGGGGATGACGAGATCATACCGACCGGAAGAGACCATCGGCACGAACATTTGCTGCTTGATAACCGAATGGAAAATCAGACCGGCATAATAGCCCGCCGACAGGCCGGCAAAGATATGTTCGGCAAGTTTGAACCAGGGGTTATCTTTAAACAGAAACGAGTATACCGCCAGCGTGAAAAACGCCGGCAGGAAATAATAAACAAATGGTTGGGTCCAAAACGTGTCCATCAAAGAGATCTCCGTGACCGGAACGAACCGGGATTATCCTTCAACTTTCGCTTTTCGCTTCGCGGCGAAATACCCCACATTCCCCATGACAATAAACAACACAATCAGCAAATGGATGATCGATTGCGAATCCATCCCTCGCGTGGCCCGCGCCGGGTAACCCAACAGGTTTTCATATTCGGCGCAGCCTTTCATCCCGCCCATCAGACCGACCAACTGGTTCGCCTGGACAAAAGACAGCGATTTGGGCGCCATGACCGCAGTCACCCCCGCCCCCATCGGCACGCCAAATCTTGAATTGACCAGTCCGACCCAATAGTCGACTGCCACGTTGTCGGACACCACGAAAATAAACGAAACACTGTCGTAATTCGGCACCCGCCGCATCAGGGGAATCTCACTTAGAGGCGTTCCGCGATGATCGGTCGGGAAAATATCCTCGATCCGCTCGCCCATCCCCAGCATCACCGCCTGGTAGTTGGCCTTATACCCGAGATTAACATAATCGATACCGTATGTTTTCCCGAACTCACCGCCGATTGAATCCAACAGTCGATCGGCGATCGACGGCCCGCCCATCCCGACATTGGACAGCCCGACAACATAACAATTTTTGCGGAAAAGATGGCGCAGCCCGACCACCGCCATCGGTTCGGTTTCGGCGAGGGTGGACGGCCAAAAGTCGAAGGGGAGCATGACAATCGACGAGTCGGGGATCGCTTCGACCGCCTCGAAAAATTCGCGGGTCTCGGGGGTGACCGGCACCGGCAGTTTCAACGGGAAAAAGAGGGGGACGATCACCGACGCAAAAATCAACACGAACAGAACGCGGCGATCCACGTTTTGCAGGCGCGTGAAAAAGCCCTTGTTCCCCTGGTTGGCCATCTGGTCTGCCCGTGCCGTTTTGTCCGGCTAACCACGCCCCATGTAAGTCCGTTCGATCCCCAGGATAATGCGCAATGACATGGATGCCGCACCCAACGCCGCCCCGATAATAATCCCCCGTTGCACCGCAACATTGGGGAACATCATAATCCAGTTGGCTACGCTCGGGAGATCTTCGTAAATGTATTGCCCCATCGGCACGCGGCCGATCATAACAATAATCGCGGTCACCAACAGAATCGATGCCTCGACCGTCCGGGCCCGGAAAGCGCGGTATGCCGCCGAAGCGATATAAAAAGCAAGCACCGAAAACATTGTCGCCATCATCGGTTTCTGGATTTTGTCGAACAGCCACTCGAAAACTGTGCCGCCGGTGATTCCCTGGAGAACACCAAAACCGGTCATCGCCGCCAGGGCAATCAGCAGGATGATTTTGTACGGCCAGTCCTCGCCGCGTTTACGAACTACTCCCCAACTAACCTGGGTAATCGACACCACACCGAGCAGAAGTGAAAATCCGGCGACGATTGTCATGTAACGTAAGGCCTCATTGGTCAGCATACTCAGCCATTCGCCCGAGCCAAAAAAGGCGACAATCATCAAAAAGCCGGAAAGAAAGGCCACGGCGACTGGTATGCGCGTTTTCATCTCAATTGGCGGTAAACAATTCGGTGACAAAGTCCGGATAGATATTAAAAGTGACGGCCAGCACTCCCAGAACCAGCACGGCCAACAATAATACCTTGAACAAATCCTGCCCTTTGAGTGATCCCATCATCTTCGGTTCTTTTGAAAGGTAGGCGCTGGCGGCATACAATTCCTCACCGATAAGCGTGTAATCGCAGGCGGCGATAAAAAAGGGCAACTGCTCAGGTTCGGCGGTACCGGAGATCTGGATGGCACCCGTCGATTGTCCCACCTCTGCGATCAGCAGTGATTCGGCGCGGAACGACCCCATAAAAATATTCGCCGCCGGTTTTTCCCGCCTCATCATCCCACCCACCCGGGCAGAATACGAAAAGGACTCACCGGCAATATACTGGACCATCTCCGGGGTCACCCGATCGGCCTTACCCTCGTCGATGTACGATTCACGCACGACTTCCTGCGCGGCGGCCATCGGCATCGGATAGAGCACCGGGACGCGCAAAGGCGTGTCGTAGCGCGCCGTCACATGAGATACCAGCCCCAGAATCGACAAGCCGGCGATGGTCTGGATCTCGTCGATATCGCCGGTACCGGGAATGAACAAGACCGGCTTACCCATTTCCGTAGCCCGCCCCACTGCCTCCTCGACGGCCTGCAGCCCGGCGAGCGGACGGATGTAGAGCTTATCGCCTCGCGTGGCCCGGCGAATAAAATAGATAACAATCGCAGAAAAAACGACCAGCAGGACCAGGGCATTGAGACGGTCGGTGCGGATGAACGCCGGAACAATTAAATTGATTACCGATATCGAGATGTCGAGCAAGGCAAACATCACCAGCGGATATAACAGAACTCCTCACGGGAGTCAATGGCGATTATTCGGATTCCGCTGACGGAACCGACTGGCCGACACAAAAATACCAAATCGGGAATTTGCGTTTCCCGCTTGGACTAACCGGGATTACCTGGAAACGACTTCCACCAACTCGATCTCAAAATGCAAATCCTTGCCGGCCAGCGGGTGATTGGCATCAAGGGTGACCGATTTCTCTTCAACGTTGGTAACCACTAAATGGACTTTCTGGCCCTGCTGATCCATTTCTAAATGCTGGCCGACTTCAGGCACCAACCCCTCCGGGAGATGGGCACGATCCACCGACAGAATCAAATCGTCACGGGGCGGCCCATAACCTTCGTCGACCGGGATTTTAATCTTTTTGGTTTCACCGGTATCCATCCCGTCGATGGCCTTCTCAAAACCGGGGATTAACTCCCCTTCCCCGAGCTTGAATTCCATTGGATCCCGTTCGCGGGACGAATCGAAGACCGTTCCGTCGTCCAGTGTCCCGGTATAATGCACTTTGACCGTATCGCCCATTTTAGCTGCGGCCATGTTTGGATCCTTTCGCTTTTCAATCGCTATTGTTTACTGAACATACCGGCGAATATCCGGGGTTTGCCAATCCTGAGTTTTCAGGACGCTGTCTCGGACGATGGCGGCACACCAGG